>CAYLZW010000080.1:0-20745 GCA_964388085.1 uncultured Myxococcales bacterium
GGATGAGCGGCCAGATGGAGGCCGTCGAGCGGCGGTAGTAGTAGAAGTAGCGGAAGGCGTTCAGCATGGGCTGGTAGGTGCGGTCATAGAGCCGACCGACGTAGCCGCCGATGGGATCGGTCTCCCAGATCTTCTGCTGCCGGAACGCGTTGAACGGGTAGTAGAACTCGTACATCTCCGCCGCGTTACGGACGATCTCTTCCGAGGTCGTGCCCATGTCGTAGCGGTTACAGGTCAGGTTACCGCCCCAGGCGTAGGCGTCGGAGCAGAATGAGTACGGCACCTCGATGTACGGAGCGGAGCCGTCCGAGTTGCTGGCACCGAACACGCGCATGGCCTCTTGGCGACGGAACTCGTCGAACGAGATGTTCTTCCGCTTGAAGAGGTTCGCCGGGTTCGGCGTGATGTCCAGGCTCTTGACGTCCATGAACACGTCCGGGTCCCCCGCGAGCAGCTGCTCGAAGACGTCGTCGTACAGCTCATTGAGCTGCGTGTTCGTGTTGCCGCCCGCCAACAGGTAGGGCAGGTCGGACGGGTAGAACAGGCTGATGTTCGTGTCCCAGCTGCGCGGGATGAACGCGTCCTCACGCCTGCCGAGGCTCGGATCGTAGCGACCCTCGTCGAAGACCTCGACGAGCTGGCCGTAACCGAACTTGATCGCCGCGCGGTCGTACAGGCCGATGCCGCCCCAGTCGCTGTTGAAGCGCTGGTGGTAGTCCATGATGGACGAGTAGGCCTGCTCGCTCGGGCGGTCGCTGGCGCTGTCGCGGTGGTCGCCCGTCGACACGCCCCAGTAACCGGGGAAGAAGTTCATCGCGTCGGCCGAGCCCTCGAAGTTGTGGCGCAGGCCGAGCGTGTGACCCACCTCGTGCGCCATGACGCCGCGGAACACGTTCTCGCGAATGCGGTGCACGACCTCTTCGCGCGGCAGGTCCTTCAGATCGAAGGCGAGGTCCGCCACGGCGGGCTCGACCATCTCGTTCGTGAAGCAGAAGTTCTGCCGTCCGAGGAAGTCCATCTTCCGCTGGAAGCGCTCCCCGAGGCTCGCGCGCGCCTCGAGTGAGGCCAGAACCTCGGCCTGCTCGGGGGTCGCCGCCATGAACTGCGTCGGGATCGCCTGCCGTCCCCAGGAGGAGGGCATGGCGCGCTCCTTCACCACCTCGGGCACGTTGCCGTTGCTCTCGAGCACGCCCTGCGCGTTGCCGCCGAACAGCAGCATGGTCTCCATGTTCATGAGGTACTCTTCCTCGAAGCCCGTCTCCGCGACCTTGTCCATCATGTGGTTCACGGACGTGAAGGGGACCTCCTTCAAGTAGCCCTCGTCGCTCATTCCGCCGGTGCGCTGGTCGAAGAGCTGCAGGAACTTGCCGATGCGCTCCTGGCCGAGCGAGGTCTGGTAGCGCGCGCGCGTGCTCTCGACGTGCTCGCGGATCTGCGTGCCGTTGATGAGGTCGTCGACGCTGATCCGGTCGTTCAGGAGGTCGACGATGTCGGCGCCCCAGTTGGCGTAGGTGTCGAGGCTGGCGCCGTAGATGTTCGCGTTGGCGCTGATGATCTCGCCCGTGAGCGGGTCCGCCGACGAGGGGCCATAGCCGAGGGGACCGGAGATCTCCGCCTTCGTCGTCCAGTTCAGCAGGCTGTAGCGCAGGTCGCCGACCTGCTGCCAATGGAAGACCTCGAACTCGCTGTCCTCCGGCAGGGTCTGCTCCACGATGTGGCCATAGTGCTCGAGCACGGCGCAGGAGGACTCGAGGTTGCCGGCGGCCACCTCGCTGATGCCCTCCATCATGAGGTCGGCGCGGAAGTCGCGCACGTCGGCGTTGTCCGCGATGTACTGGTTGACGTTCTCGATGTTGCAATCGTTCGCGCGCGCCTCGTACATACGCGGGACGTCGTCGATATCGACGCCCTGCAGCTCCGCCACGGTGTCGCGGAAGCTCACGTCCCAATCATCGGCCATGGCCTGCAGCGCGGGCCACATGGACGCGGGGAAATCGACGTTGGTGTAGTACACGATGGGCTTCGGGGTCCGGTCCTCGTAGGGCAGCGGGTTTCCGTCGCTGTCCTTCGACTCCTCCCAGATGTTCCAGCGGTTGATGAGCCGCTCACGACCGGCCAGCGTGGCCCCGTTCTCGCGGTCGATGAGGTAGCGGTCGGTGCGGAAGAAGCCGAACTTGGCGAACACGTTCGACGTGTACGGATAGCAGCTATCGGGGTCGTGGTAGGCGGGGTCGCAGATCTCGGAGCCGAACGGCCCGCTCGCGAGCCAGAGGTCCTGCAGCTGGCAGCCGCTGTCGCCCTCGAAGCAGAGCTGCTGCTGGCCGGTGAGCGGGTCCGCGCGCGTGCCGTATTTGACCGGCACGCTGTCGGGGTAGTTGAGCGGCTCGTAGTCGTTGTCCGCCGGCACCTTCATGAAGCTCAGCTTCATGAGGATCTCCGCGCCGTGGCAGTTGTAGACCCAATCGCCGGCCGAATAGGCGCACGCCATGGGGTCGGGCGTGGCGATGGCGTTCACCGTGGTCTCCAGGTAGTCGACGCGGCCATCGTCGTCGGAGTCTTCCAGACGCACCTTCCACGGGTTGGTCGGCACGCTGTTGGCGTTGTCCGTCGCCACCGCGCCCGTGAAGGACATGATGGAGCCGTTCAGGTTGTAGTCGTTCGCGTAGTTCCGGCTCCAGTCGACGCGAATGTAATCGCGCTCGTACCAGGGGCGATCGAAGTCATTTTCGATGATGACGTTCGACTCGACGCCGTTCACCGCGTTGTACTCGCGGCGGATGTCGAAGTGCTTCAGGATCTTGAACACCGCGACGACGGACTGGCTGCCCGGGTTCGCGTTCTCGGTGCCCGGCGCGAGCTCGTAGGAGCGGAACGCGATCAAGCGGTCCTGCGCGATCTCGAAGCGAACGCGGTCGAGCGTCCCCTCGTAGCCGATGAACGGGTAGCTCGTGTGGTACTGCTTATCGACGACCGTCTGGCGCGTGTACCACTCGCCCTGCAGCACATCCTTGTCGGTGTAGTTCGGCTGCACGCGGTTGATGTCCGCCGGCGGCTCGAAGCAGCCGACGGCACCTGCGACCAGCGTGAGGCTGCAGAGGATCGCCGAGAGGCGCGACGTCCCACGGGTGACTGTGTTCATGACCGTTCCTCGGGCGAAAGGAGTGCTCAGCTTCTGTCCGTGACCGGGAAGCGGCCGCGAAACGACACGGAGGTCTGTGTTCTTCATGTCGTCCCTCCTCATTGCCAGTCGCTGTAGTAGTAGTTGAAGGTACGGATGTCGTCGACGTAGTCGGCGGCGTCGTCGAGCTGCTCGCGCGCGCGGTCTTCGCGGCGCTGCAGGTCGTACACCGCGCACTCACCGACACCGGGCGGCTGCAGGTACGGCTCGCTGCAGAAGCGGTCACCGTTCGCGCGCGTCTCGACGACCTGAATGCAGGCGCAGTAGGGGTCGGTCTGCGCGAGGCCGTCGACGTCATTCACGCAGTCATGCAGACGCATGTAGCGTTCCTTCTGCTGGTTCGCGCGCTGCACGACGTGGTACGCGACCGCGTTGTCGCCGGTGTTGAGCGCTCGCACACGCCTACCCGAGACCGGGTGCGTGAACTCGGCGACGTAGTCCGCCGGGTCGTCGCCGTTCGCGACGGCCTGGTCGATGACGTAATCGAACGTGCCGAAGTCGTCGGAGGCGCCCTCGACGGCGACCTTGAACGACTTCATGAAGTCCGTCTGCGCGTCGAAGCGCGACGACATCAGCGCGTGCGCGTAATACATCGAGCTGAAGCGGTGGTTGTACGCGATGCTCGGCAGGAGCTTCTTGTACTCGCTGCCATAGACGGGCGGCTCGCCGGTGGCCGGGTCGATCATCTGCCGGGCGATGATGTTGCCGTCCTCGTCGACGAGCGGACCGATCTCGTGGTCGCGTTCGGTGATGATCGAGTCATAGACGCCGCCCACCGCCTCGGGGAAGAGGCGGTACCAGCTGATGTCGTAGACGCGCGGGTCCACGAGGTCATTGGTGCGGGGGAAATACGCGTAGTTGTAGCCGAGATAGAAGAGCGCGGCTTCCTTCGCCCAGAAGGAGCCGATGTAGCGGATGTACCACTCCTCGTAGTCGTCGGTGAGGCCGAGGAAGAACGGACGTCCGTCACCGAGCGGCACGTAGCTGAGCTGATAGCCGGGCTTCGCGGCGGTCGGGAAGCCGGAGTTGTTCGTGTCGGCGATGAACAGCGCTTCACATTGTCCCTGCCACGCCCAGGGAATCATGATGTCCGAGGGCGCGAGGCGGTCGGGGTCGTCCGGAGCGAGCCCGATGGTCGTCTCCACCTGGTAGGCCGGAACGCTGGAGATGACGCCCGAGGCCGGCTGGCCGATCACCGCCGAGAAGTGATTGAGGCCCATGATGGTGGTCGCGAGGAAGTCCTCCTGGGCGTAGGAGCCGGCGAACTCAGGGTCCGTCAAGGACAGGTAGACGTACCACTGCATCTTCTTGGTGAAGTCCGCGAGGATCATCTCGTCGGTCAGGATGGCGCCGTTGCCGCCACCGACGGAGTAGTCCCAGAGACGTCCGCGATTGAAGTGCGTGAAGAAGTAGTACTGGTAGTAGCGCGTCATGTGCAGCGCGGCGTTGCTCCGCATATCCGGGCCGAAGTCTCCGGTCTGGCACCAGGGCGTCTCACCCGCGAGCCCGCCGGGGCAGAAGCGGTAGGGCACGGCGTTCGGCGGCGGGGCCTCGCTCGCCGTGGCGGCCGACCAGTCGTAGCGAATGTGCTCGCGCTCATTGACGGCGGTGGCGCTGGTCAGGAGGTCTTCCGAGATCTTGCGCCAGTCGTTGTAATAGGTCCAACGCTTGAGGTCGGTGCTCGCGGGATCGACGGCGAGGTTGTCGGTGGGGAAGGTCTCGAGCAGCTTGCCGTAGGCGAACTTGATGGCGGCCTTGTCGTAGGGCCCGAGGCCGGAGAAGTCGCCGTTCCAGGTGCCGTGGTAGTCCATGATGGAGGAGTACATGCCCTCCTGCTGGCCGAGGCACTCCTGCGTCGTGAACTCGATGTTCGAGTCGTAGCCGGCCTCTTCGAGCCGCTCGTTCAACGCGAGCTGCTCGGTGATGCAGGAGTCGATGATCGCGCGCTCGTCGTCGGGGATGTTGGCGTCGCTGAGCGCGGCCACCGGATCCGTCGGATAGGTCTGCAGGCGCCAGAAGCGCTCCCCGTAGTTGAGCGCGTCGGTGGACGCCTCGAAGTTGTGGTACAGGCCGACGTTGTGTCCGACCTCGTGGAGCTGCACCGCGACGTAGAGCTCTTCGCGAATCTTCTCCGCGCGCTTTCGGCGGTCGGGCTCGTCCTTGAGGCGCAGCGCGACGCTCCAGCCGAAGCGGTCGACGAGCTCGATGGTGTCCATGGTGCGGGCGCCGAGCTTCTGGATCTGCTTCTCCCGTGCCGCCGCGCGCTTGCCGCCGCGACCGCGGGCCGGTGAGAGCTCCTCGAGCAGGGCCTCGTCGAGGCTCAGGTCACCGGCCATGACGGTGGCGATGTCCACGCCGCCGAACACGATCGCGTCCTCGGGCGTGATGAGCCTCGTCTCGAGCGGCGTGCCCTTGATGCGCGCGAGGCGGTCCTCGACGTACGTGGGCGAGATCTCGCGCAGCGCCTCTCCGCTCGGACCGAGCCCGGCGAGACGCCGGCTCATGCTCCGGCGCAGCTCCTCGCTCGGCTCGAAGGTCGCCAGCTCGTCGGAGCGCGCCAGCTTGTCGAGCATATAGGCCTCGACGTCCATGCCGCTGATGAGGTCGTTCTGGTCGATGAGGCCGTTCATGGCGTCGACCATCTGCGTGTAACGCTCCACAGCGGTGTCGAGGTGCGACATGGCGATGTTCGCGGTGGCCTGCACCGTGCGGCCCGTGACGGGGTCACCGAGCATGGGGCCGTAGCCGAGCCACGCGTTGTGGTGGTCCTGCATGATGAGGTTCAGCATGCTGTAGCGGACGTCGCCGAAGCGCTGGTACTTGAACGGCTCCATGCTCTCGTCGCCCGAGATGGCCGGATCCGTGTAGTACTCGAGCGCCGAGCAGATTCGCTCGAGATCCTCGAGCGCCTCCGTCTCCATTCCCTGTCGCACACCGAACGGGGCGTCATTGTCGGCCGCGTTCGCGAGCTCGTAGCGCTCGACCACGCTGGCGATCGTTCCGTCGAACAGGATGTCACCATTGGCGTCGCGCTCGGACTGGCGCGCGGCGAGCATCACGTTCGTCTGGATGTGCGCGGGCAGCCCAGCGAGGACGCTCTCGACGTTCGACGGGTTGCAGTCGTTCTCCCGCACGATGAACATATCGGGCACGTCGTCGACGGAGTCGTAGGGGCGGTCCGCCTCGGGAACGTCCAGGGTCTGCGTCAGGAAGACGGCCTCCTTGAACGCCTTGTTCCACTCGCCGCCGACCCGCTCGATGGACGCCCGAAGGAGCTGCTTCGGGTGCGTCACGTTCGTGTAGTAGATGATCGGCTTCGGCGTGCGGTCCTGCACCGGGATGAGCTGGCCGTCGTCGTAGGTCTTCTGCCAGATGTCGAAGACGGTCGCGTGGTACTGGCGCCCGGCGTCAGTGACGCCGCGGTTCGGATCCCAGTAGAAGCGGCCGCCGGTGGAGTAGATGCCGAAGCGGTCCCAGATGCCGACGCGCTCCGCCATGCCGCGCTCGTCACGCACCTCGTTGCCCTCCGCGTCGGTCAACACCACCGTGCCCGGCATGTCGAGCGGCTGGTAATCGACGAGGTCGTCTTCGGTCGCGCGCAAGAACGAGTGGCGCACGTCGAGCATCATCGCGGCGCCGTCGTACATATAGCCCGGGCCGTTCAGGCCGTAGTAGGCGTAGAGCTCGGGGAAGTACTGGCTGCGGGTGGTCACCTCGAAATAGTCGAGCTGGCCGTTCTCGTCGTGCTCGAAGCGGTACCGCTTCGGGTCGCCCGGCTTATTGCCCTGCACCACGTAAGAGTCGGCCACCTGCTCGAACGTCGAGTGGAAGCGGTAGGTGGGGACGAGGTTTCCGCTCCAGTCGACGCGGAAGTACTCGCGGTCGTACCAGGGGCGCTCGGTGTTCTCGACGATGACGTTGGTCTCTTCACCGGTGAGCGAGTCGTAGCTGCGCTGGACGTCGAAGTGGCCCGTGATGGCGAAGATCGCGACCGGCGAGCCGTCGTACACGTCGTCGGCGCCCTCCCAGAGATCGTTCTCCGTACCGGGGGCCGAAGCGTAGTCGCGATAGCCGATGAGCTGGTCCTCGGTGACCTCCCAGCGCAGGCGCTCGAGCAGGAGCCAGTCGCCGTCGGCGACGGTGTTCCAGTTGCCGCCCGAGCCCGAAGCGGTGTCGACGACGGTGGACCGGTAGTACCAGGTCGCGTTGTCGCCCACGAAGTCGGACTTCGGCCAGTACGGATCGACGACCCGATCAACGTCCGGGTTCCGATGGGTACACCCGGCCGGGACGACGGCGAGCGTCGCCATCGTCGCCAGGGCTGCCGCGGTCAGGGACCAGAGGCGAGTGCGCATGCGGGGCTCCTTGAGAAGTGCTTCTCTTCTAGGACGCGCGGGTGGCCGCGCTACGAGGTCAGGGATTCGCGAGAGCGGAGAGGCTGGTCAGATGCCGACGTCGATGGCGACGAAGGCGGCGGAGAAGTTGTTCTGAGGCGTCACGAAGTCCCAGAACGGGAAGCGCAGGTTCTTGCCGTCGAGCGTGTAGGACGGCTGCAGGCTGGCTACGCCGGCGGTGAGAGCTAGCGAAGTGTCAATGGGGAGATCAAAGCTCTCGAGCGGCACCGAGTAGGTGTAGGCGACGCTGCCCGTCGACAGCTCGCTCCAGCTCTGGCTCGTCGAGAACGGTGAGCTCAGCTCGGGCGCGTTCGAGAGCGGCGCGAGGATCTGGTAGCTCATGCCCACGGTGGCGTTGACCGCGTGCTTTCCTTGGCTCCAGCCGGCGCTCAGGGCATGCGTGAAGCTGCCGATGACGCGGCGGCCGGGGATGATGCACTCACCGTCGGCGTTGATCTCTCCGTCGCGGGTGATGACGAGGGGAACGCGCTCCAGGATCTCGGTAGCGCGGCCGAAGCGCGGCACGCCGAGACCGAGCGCGCTGCCGTCGCACGGGATACTCGGGCTAGAGCTCGCGTGTCCGATGACGGACGCGCTGGGTGCGTAGCCGAGAGTGAAGTCCCCCAACCACTCGGGGAGCATGTCTTCGAGGTGCGCGGTCGACCAACTGGCGCTGCCGGCGATCGCGAGCGACCCGAGCGTGTTCCAGCGCCGCGAGGTCAGCGACAGGGGCGCACGAGCGCCGAGGCTACCGACGAACGCGATACCGGTAACTTCCTCTGTGTAGAGCTCGGGGAACGTCAGCGCCCCGAACAAGTCAGAGACGCGCGGTACGCGGTCGTAGACCGTGCTGAAGTGGTTGCTGATCCACTGGATGCCCACGTCGAGCTTGGTGGAGGCGACCATCGTCGGAAGCCAGTCGACCTTCGGCAGATTGTAACGGAGCGAGGGCGAGAGGGATTGGCTGAAGGTCGGGTTCATGGTGTACCCGGCGCCGAACCAACCACTGCCGACGGCGTTCTCGAGAATCAACGACGCGTGCAGGGGGAAAGCGTTCGGATCCTCCTCCTCCTCGTCGCCGTCCTTCTTCTCGCCGTCCCCTTCGGCGCTCGTCGTGGGCGCGTCCGCCGCCACCTTGGACTCGTCGGCCACCGCGTCCGCCGCCTGGGCGCTCGCGGCAGCGGGAACGAGCAGGGCCGGCGCGCAGAGCAGGGCGAGCAGGCGAAGGGGGTCTCGGCGTGGCGTCATGCGGGCCTCGTTGCCGGTGGTGGCCGTTCGGTGAGCCCCTGGTGGGATGTCACCGCAGATGAAGGCCCATGTGCGCGCAGAGCACACTTTGGGCTGGGACCTGCCACAATCAGCAACGCACGCGCCAGATCTGGAAGAACTGCGCGACGGGGATTGTTATGAAGCGTTTCCGAAGGGTTACCCGCGAATTCCGAGCGATCTTGCCGTGATCGCCCCGCACGCCGGCGCGAGGGGTGTTAGCCGGTTGACGCTCGAGCGGGTCGCCCCTCGCTCTGACGCGCCGCGGCAGCCCGAGCGCTTCAACCATCTCGGTAGCGCTCGGCGTTGATCTGAAACTCGCGGATCCAGCGGAGCAGCAGCGCGCGCGGTTTCCCCAGGTAGCGCGCGGCCGCCGACACGTTTCCGCGCGACTTCTTGAGCGCGTCCACGATGAGGTCCGGATCGACCGCCGCCGCGTAGCTGCGCTCGATGTGCTCGAGGTCGTGGTACGCCGAGGGTGGCCGCGATGGGCTCGGCGACACCGCCTCGTTCTGCGGGTTCGTCGTCGGGGGAGCGGGGAGCTCCGCCCAAGGGGAGCCGTCGCTGCTCGGCGCGCTGTCGCCGTGCCACTCCGGCAGCGCCTGGCGGTTGGCGCCGTCGTGGCGAATGCTCGGGTCGGTGACGTCGAGTCCGAGCATGTCGTCGTACTCGTCGCCCCGCACGGGGCGAGCGCGCGCGGCGTCGGTCGCCTCGTCGGTGGCCGCGCTCTCCCCGAACACGAGGTCCTCGGTGTGCGAGGTGCGCTCGCTGAGGTCGTCGTCGGGGGCGATGGCCGGGTAGCGTGACTCGGGCAGCGGCGCCTGCATCGAGGGCGGGCGGTCGTCGCGCACCTTCGGCCCGAGCTCCTTGATGACCTCGGCGCCCACCACCTCGAGCGGCAGGTGCTGGAGATCGATGGTGCCGCTCGCGCGCCCGCCCTCATCCGTGACGACGGCGAGCACGGCGGCGGCCTCGATGACGCGCGCCAGCGCCTTGATGTGCAGGCGCCAGTCGTGACGCAAGACGGCGCGGCAGGCCTCGCGCGAGATGGCCGGCGCACCGCGCGCGCGCGCCAAGAAGTCGTCGATGAGCAGCCCGAGGTCGCCGGTGCGCTCGTCGAGCCCCGGCAAGAACAGCGTGACCTCGCTGACCAGCTCGACGAGCTCCGGCTGCAGCTTGCCGAGGGCGATGGCCTCCTCGATGTCGAGCTTCGTCGAGGCGACGATGCGCACGTCGATGTTGACGCGCTTCTTCGCTGACGACGTGAAGTAGCCCTGCGTCACCGCCGCGACGAGCGCCCGCTGCAGCTCTCCCGGCAGCCCGGCGACGTTCTCGAGGAAGAGCGTGCCGCCGTCGGCCTCCTTGAGGCGCGCGGGCTGCTTTCCGTCGCCGAACAGGTCCACGGACAGCCGCTTCGGTCGCCGCTCGTTGCAGTCGAGATGCACGAGGCGCCCCGTCCGCCCGCTCATGAGGTGCACCGTGCGCGCAAGGAAGCCCTTGCCGGTGCCCTCCGGTCCGCTCATGAGGATGTGCTTCTTCGACGGCGCGTGCCGCTCGAGGTCGCTGAGCTGCTGCGCGAGCAGCGGCGTCCACGTCGCCCAGGTGCCGAGCTCCACCGGCTCCGCGCGCAGCGAGTAGGCGCGGTTCTCTTCCTGGTAGGACCAGAACGTGCGGCCCGTCTCGAGCAGGTCGCCCGCAGCGAGCACGTGGCGCTTCACGCTCTCGCCGTTCACGAGGATGCCGTTGGTGCTGCCGAGATCCTCGATGACGTACTGCTCGCCCTCGCGGAAGAGCTGCGCGTGCCGCGAGCTCATCCAGGGATCGTCGACGAGGAGGCGGCCGTCGCCCGGCTTTCGCTGCGCTGGATCCCCGCGGCCGAGCGTCAGGTCGGAGACGTCGCTCAGGTCCACGGGACCATCGCCCACCTCGAAGCGCTCCCCCGCGCGACAGAGTTGGTAGAGGACGGGCCGCAGCTCGCTCTCCCAGGGCATGGCTCGGGATATCGCGCGCGGCGACGAGCAGCCAAGAGGAAACGGCACCCCTCCCCCCGCTGACCGAGCGCCTCACCGGCGCCGCGCGCGTCGCGCGCCGTCGTCACAGGGCGAGGGTCAACGTCACGCGCGCGCCGAGGCCGCCACCCGGCAGCTCATGGCCGAAGAGCCGCCAAGGCGCGTCGAGCACGTTCTCGACGAGGGCGTCCACGCGCAGGCGCTCGGACGGCGAGAAGCCGGCGCCGAGATCGAACAGCGCGATGCCCGCCGAGCCGCGGCAGGGGGACGTCTGTGGATCACGCGCGGCTTCGGGACACAGCGCCGGATCGGTCTCCTCGACGGGAGAGAGGCGCGCTTGCGGCAGCGCGTAGCGCACGCGCGTGTAGGCGCCGAACCACGACGCCTCCGGCCGGTAGTCGAGCACCAGCACACCGAAGGGAGGCGTCACCGCGCTCGCGGGCACGGCCGGGGTGTCGCCGAACAGCTCCCATGGAGGCGCGCCCTCGTCGACGCTGAGCGCGCCCAGGGTCGCGAGGCCGCTGAGCCCGTCGACGAACGTGCGATAGCGCAGCCGGCCTTCGACGCCGAGCACCGTGCGCTCGGGCCCCGGCACGAGGCGCAGCACGCCGCTCTCGTCTCGAGCATCGACGCCGGCCGTGAGCTCTCCCGCCCTGCGCGCTGCGTACAGCACGGTCTCGACCTGAAGCCAGGACAGCGCATAGCGGACGCCGAGCTCGGCGCCGTGCTCGAGGAAGTCGCTCGCGCCCGAGAGCGCCGGCGCGGGTGAGGTCGCGAAGGGCGTCTCCGCGGCGGGCACCGGACCGAGCGTGCGCGCGTACAGCGTGTCGCCGCGCGCGCTGCGCGTGAAGGCGACGAACAGCGCGAGCTCCTCGAGGATCCGCGCCTCGAGCGTGAGCGCGGCCAGCAGCGAGAGGCTGTCCTCGGCGAGGAACGGCGGCGGGAAGCGGCTCGCGCGTCCCTCGGGCGCGAACAGGCGCTCGACGACGACGCGCGCGCTCAGCTCGGCGCTCAGGAAGGAGAAGCCTGCCCGCCCGCCGAGCCCGAGGGCGGCCGAGTCGAGCAGGCTGCCCTCGATGCCGCTCGCGCGCGTAGGGTCCTCGCGGAAGGCGTCCGGCGGCTCGGCGTTGACGAGACGACGGCTGCGCGCGCGGTGCCGCGACAGGACGCGATCGCGCAGGAGCTCGGCGCTCAGGTGCAGGCGGGTGCCGAGCGCCGTGTCGCCGAGCAGCGTCAAGCGCGGCGGCGTCAGCCAGAGGTCAACGAGCCCGCCGCCTCGGTAGGCGAAGTCGTCCGCGATCTCGTGCGTCACGACGGCGGCGCCGTTGCGCTCGGTCTTCTCGCCGAGGTGCTGCGCGTGCGCGCGCACCCGCGTGTCGAGCCGCCAACCAAACAGCGCGTCGCCGGTGTCGAGGCCGGCGTAGACGAGGTCGAGCGCGCGCTCGCTGACGCGGGTGCAGTCACGCACGTCGCCCTCCTCGTTCGGCAGGCACAGCGCCGGATAGGGATCGTCGCCGTGACGCGCCGAGCGCCAGGCGGCGAACACGCGCAGACCGGCACGAGGGGTGACATCGACGCGCGCGCCGAGGTGTCCGCCCACGGCGCCGAAGCTCTCGAGCATGCCCGCAAAGCGACCGAGGGCGAGGTCGTCGTAGTCGAAGGCCCCCGCGCTCAGCGCCACGCGGACGCGGCCAAACCCCGTCGAGGCAGCCGCGAGGATGGCCTTCTCGAGCGCTGGTCCGCCGTAGCCCGCGCGCAAGCTGCCGGTGAGCGGCACGCCCTCGCCGAGCTCCACCGGCGGCGGCACGGTCTCGATCTCGAGCACGCCCGCCGCGGCCGTGTTGCCGCCGATGGCAGCGGGGCGCGCGCCGTGGCGCACGATGACGCGCTGCACGCCGTCGGGGTCGAGCATCCCGAGCAGGGGAAAGCGCGGCCACGTCGAGGACGGCGCCAAGGGCACCCCGTCGAGCCGGACCAGCAGGTGCTGCTGCGACAGGCCCCGCAGCGAGGGTCGCTCCCCGCGCGCGAGCGAGCGCTCGAAGTGCAGGCCGGGCACGACGACGAGCGGAGCGGTGAACGAGAGGTCGCCGAAGCGCCGGAGCTCGTCGCGCGTGAGCAGCGTCGAGAAGCGCAGGTCCACGGGCGGCGCGGGCAGCGGCGGCGTCGCCACGATCCAGGGATCGGGCGGATGCGGCGGCGGGTTCAGCGGCTCTTGCGCGCGCCCGGACTCGCGCGGAGGCGACGGGTTACGCAGCGCTTCTTCTTCGAGCGGCACCTCGGGCCCGTCGAGCCAGGCAGCGCCGGCGGCGGCCCTTTGCGCCTCGTCCTCGGCCTCTGCCCACACGGGGGGCGACGCCAAAGCGCCGAGCGCGAGCTGGACAGCGACGACGGTGGACGAGAGCGCGCCGGAGGACCTCATGCGCCGCCAAGGAGCTTCGCGAAGTCGGACTCGGACATGATGTGGATGGCCGCGCCCTTCTCGATGAGCTTGTCGGCCTTCTTGTGCTTGCTCGACATCTCGCCCTCGCCGAGCAGCGGGGAGCCGTCGTCGCCGATGACGAGGTAGTCGAGCTCGGCGCTGACGCCGGCGGGCGTCTTGCCCCCGACGTCGCGCACGCGTTTTTGCGCGCTCTTCCTATCCATGAGGGCGAGCTTGCCGGTGAACACCACGCTCTTGCCCGACAACGCGTGGCCGGTGTCCTTCGGCGCCTCGGGGGCGACGATGTCGATGTGCGTCAGCATGTGATCGATCTCGTCGCTGCGCTCCCGCAGCGCGTCGTGCAGCGAAGCGGCGATGGACGTCCCCACGCCATGCAGCGACGAGAGATCGTCGACGCTGGCGCGGCGGATGGCGTCCATGGAGCCGAAGTGCTCGGCGACGGTCTCGGCCACGGTGGGCCCGACCTCCTCGATGCCGAGCGCGGTCAGCAAGGTGGGCAGCGTCAGCCGCCGGCGCGCGTCGATCTCGGCGAGCAGCTTCGACGCGAGCAGGTCGCCCATGCGATCGAGCGAGAGCAGGTCGTCCTTCGTGAGGCGGTACAGATCGGCCGGCTCCTTCACGAGGCCCTTCGTGATGAGCGCCGCGAGGTACTTCTTGCCGAAGCCGAGCACGTCGATGACGCGCACGAAGTGTCCGACGCGCCCGACCACCACGGCGAGGCAGTCGCTCGGCTGGCTGCAGTAGACGAAGTCCCCCACGCTCGTGGTGGGGCGCTCGCAAGACGGGCACAGCGCCGGCCGCGGCACGTCGTCACCGGTGGCCGAGAGCACGCGCTCCACGTGCGGGATGACGCCCCCCCGGCGCACGATCTCGACGAGCGCGCCCCGCTTGATGCCGAGCTTCTCGAGGTAGCCGGCGTTGTGCAGCGAGGCGCGCGTAACCGTGACGCCGGAGACGAACACCGGATCGACGATGGCTACCGGCGTCACCACGCCCGAGCGCCCGAGCGACCACTCGACCGCGGTGATGCGCGTCTGTGCGCTCTCGCCTTGCAGCTTGTAGGCGATGGCCCAGCGCGGGTGGTGCGCCGTGAGCCCGAGGCGCTCGCGCTCGCTGGTGAGGTCCGCCTTCATGACGACGCCGTCGATCTCGAAGTCGAGCGCGTCGCGCCGCGCGGCGAAGTGACGAAAGGCCGCCGTCAGGTCCGCGCCGTCCTCCACGAAGAGCGTCTCGGGCACCGGCAGGCCGAGGCGCAGGGCCAGCTCGTTCTTCTCGCGCTCGGTCGAGAGCTCCACGCCGAGCAGATCGTACGCGAAGAAGCTGAGGCCATAGCTCTCGCTCGCGTCCACGTCCTTGTGCTTCAAGGCGCCGGCCGTGAGGTTGCGCGGGTTCGCGAACTGCTCCGCGTAGCGCTCGCGAAAGCGCGACAGGCGCATGTACACCTCGCCGCGCACCTCGATGGCCCCCGGCAGCAGGCCGGCGTCGAGCTCGGTCGGGATGTCCTCGATGCGGCTCGCGTTCTTCGTGACGTCGTCACCGACCTTGCCGGTGCCGCGCGTGGACGCGAGCACGAGCTTGCCCTTCGCGTCGTAGCGGATGGCGCAGGCGACGCCGTCGATCTTGGGCGTGACGATGACGCCGCCCTTGATGCGCGACTGCCACTTCAAGAGCGTGTCGTCGTCGTAGCACTTGTCGAGCGAGAGCATGGGTCGCTCGTGCACGACCGCGCCAAAGCGCCGCTCGCCGCCCGTCAGCTCCGTCTCGCCGAGCTCCACCAGCGCCTCGGACGCGGGGCGCAGCGCGCGCAGGGCCTCGACCAGCTTGTCGAAGGTGACGTCGTCGATCTCGGGCGCGTTGTCGTTCCAGTAGCGCTCGTTGTGGTAGCGCACGAGGCGCTCGAGCTCCTCGGCGTCGAGCTCGGGCAGGGCCTCGAGCAGCGCTTGGCTCTCCTCTCCGACGGACGCGGGTTCGGCCATGTCTCCCTCGCGATCGAGTGGGCCAGTGGGTTCTACTCGATGACGGGGCCGGCGTCCGTCACCTTCGCCACCGCGAGCACCTCGTCGCTGAGCCGCTCGCACAAGGCGGTGGCGTGCAGGCGCTCGCGCGGGCCGGCGACGCCGAGCGCCCGGCCGATGCGACCGAGCACCTCGCCTGCCGGCACCCCCGCGTCGAACAACGCCCGCAGCGTGCCCTCCCCTCTGCGCTTCGCCAGGCGCTGCCCGTCGGAGCCGACCCAGAGGGGGATGTGGGCGTAGGTAGGAGTGACCTCGCCGAGCGCCTCATAGAGCTGCACCTGCCGCGGCGTGCTCGAGAGCAGATCGCGCCCACGCACGACCTCGCGGACGCCTTGCCGTGCGTCATCGACGACGACCGCGAGGTGGTAGGCGACGATGCCGTCCTTGCGCCGCACGACGAAGTCACCGACCTCGCGCGCCACGTCCTGGCGGTAGCGGCCCTGCAGCCGATCCTCGATGACGACGTCACCGGGCTCGACCCGAAAGCGCCAGGCGACGGGCAGCGCCGGATCGTCGAGCGGCAGACCGAGCTCGCGGCAGGTGCCGGGATAGGGCGGTCCTTCTTCTCTGGGGTGCGGGGCGGAGGCGAGGCGCGCGAGCTCCCGACGGCTACAGCGGCAGGCATAGAGGCGGCCGCCCTCGACGAGCTTTCGCAGCGCGGCGGCGTAGAGGGGTGCGCACGCGGACTGGACGTAGGGCGCCCCGGCGTCCTCGCGGCCGGGGCCCGCGTCGAAGTCGAGGCCGAGCCGCGCGAGATCTTCGCGGATGCGCTCGGCGGAGCCCGGCACCACGCGCGGCTGGTCGAGGTCCTCCATGCGCAGCAGGAGCCGACCCTCCGCTCGGCGCGCACGCGCCCACGCACAGGCCGCGGCGAGCGCGTTGCCGAGGTGCAGGTCCCCGGTCGGGGAGGGGGCGTAGCGCCCGACATAGGCGGGAGTGTCATCTAGCGACATGCGGCGCCGAGCTTCCACGTTACGTCTCTCGGACGACAACCCGGATGGCAAAGGCGCCATCTGCTGGCCAGAGGGTAGCTTTCAGGAGAGCCACCCGAGGAGAGGAGCGACGCTTCATGAGCGAGCAAGGCCGCCGGCGGATGATTGAGGTCGACCTCCCGCGCGCCGGAGTGAAGGACCCGCGCGTCGTCGCCGCCATGGCGCGCGTGCCGCGAGAGCAGTTCGTCCCCGCGCCCCTGCGCGCGCGCGCCTACGAGGACCGGCCGCTCCCCATCGGACATGGGCAGACCATCAGCCAGCCTGGTGTCGTCGGGCTGATGACCCAGCTGCTGCAGCTCGAGGCGGACGCGCGCGTGCTCGAGGTCGGCACCGGCTGCGGCTACCAGACCGCCGTGCTCGCCGAGCTCGCGGGGACCGTGTTCAGCGTCGAGCGCATCCCCGCTCTCTCGGCCGAGGCGCGCCGGAACCTCGACGAAGCGGGCTGCCCGAACATCCAGCTCCGCGTCGGCGACGGACACCTCGGCTGGCCCGACAAGGCACCCTACGACGCCATCGTGGTCACCGCGGCTCCCCCGAAGGTGCCCGCCGCGCTCGTCGACCAGCTCGCCGAAGGGGGCCGCCTCGTGCTGCCCGTCGGCGAAGGTTGGCAGCAGCTGCTCGTGCTCGAGAAGCGCGGCGCTCGCGTGCGCGAGGAGCGTCATGGCCTCGTCCGCTTCGTGCCGATGCTGCCGGGGGTCATCGCGGCCAGCGAGGGCGAGGCGTAGCTCGCCCGTGCGCGTCAACGCTCGCGCAGGATCTTGCAGCGATCGCGCGTGCGCTCCACCTTGCGTGACTCGTCGACGGTGATGAGGTCACCGTCCATGTGCCGGACGCCCGTGGCGCTCGCGAGGAAGCGATCCTTCTCGTAGCGCTCCACGGCGTAGTCGTAGGGGCCGGTGTCGACCTTCGGCGCGAAGCCGATCTCATAGAGCGCGCCGTAGCGTCCGTTCTTCTCGTGGAAGCCCTCCTCGAGATACGAGATCACGCGCAGGACGCCGACCGCCTCTTCCTGCGTGTAGAAGCACGAGTCGAGCATGCGCGGGCTGCCATAGAGGGCTGAGATGATGGCGGCGGGGATCAGCACGGCGCTGACCAACAGGGCCATGGCGGCGAAGAGCGTGCCCTCCTCGGCGCCGCGTGAGCGTCGGATCTGCACCAGCGACACGACGGCGAGCACGGCGCCGACGGGGAAACACAACAAGATGGTCGCGACCAGCGCCGGCAGCGCGAAGCGGTTCGTCGGCCTGCGGACATCAACGGGAGGGTCGCTGCTCGGCATGGCTGCTCAATAGCCTCTGAAGAAGCGCGCGCCCGCGGGATCTTTCTCGTCGGGGACGAGCACGCGCGCGCCTTGGGAAGGGAGCTCGAGGGTGACCGAGCCCGATCGCACGAGCGCGCCCGGGCCGCCGAGGGCGTCGCGCAGCTTCAGCCCGTCCGGCAGGTCGCACACGGGGGCGAACAGCTTGCGCACGCGCAGCTGCGCCGCGCGGTTCACGGCGACGATGACGGTCTCGCGCGGATCGGCGGTCACGCGCGCGTAGGCGAGGATCTCGTCCTCCCCGTCGGGGGTGAGGTCGACGAAGGCGCCGTGCCGCAGCGCGTGTCGGTCGCGGCGCAGGGCGCCGAGCGTGCGGTACAGCTCGAACAGCTCCATGTCCCAGCGGCGCTCGTCCCAGATCATGTCCGGGATGTGACGAGGGGGATCCTTGCCGGCGAGCCCCACCTCCTCGCCGTAGAACACATGCGCGCAGCCGGGCAGCGTGAAGCCGAGCAGCGCCGCGAGCCTCGTTCGGAAGGGGTCGCCGATGAGGTAGCGCAGCCTCGGCGTGTCGTGCCCGGAGAGGACGTTCCAGCAGCTCGAGAGCGCGTGGCCGTAGCGCCCCGCGAGGTCGCGCAGAAGGCGCGCGATCTGACGCGCCGGCACCTGTCCGCGCAGGTAGCTGACGAGGCCCTCGCGCAGGTAGTGGTTCACGACCGCGTCGAGCAGGCCGTCTTTCACGTAGCGGTCGGCGAAGCCCTTGATGTCGCCGATGACGAAGCGATCGTCGGCGACGGTGAGCGAGCCGCGGCTGGTCTCGCGCAGGATGCTGTAGCCGACCGCGTCCGCGCGCAGGATGCGCCAGCCGCGCACGCCGGCGTGCAGCCAGTGGTGCATCACGCTGTGCTCGCCCGTGAACAGGCGCCGCCGCACCTGCGCGCTGGCGAGATCGAGCTCGGGTTCGCTGCCCTCGTCATCGCGCGCGGCGTACCCATGGCGATACTGCGAGCCGAAGGTGAAGTACGCGCGCGTGCGCTGCTCCGGTGGGTACTGCGACTCGTCGGGCCCGTGTGCGCACGCGCTCTGAAACCAGGGGTGCTCCGTGCTCACGTGATCGAAGGCGCCGGTGAGCACCACCGAGATGCCGCGCTCGCGAGCGCGCGCACACAAAGAGCGCAGGTCGTCCTCGGAGCCGAGCGCCGGATCGATGCGGAAGAAGTCGCTCGTGTGCAAGCGCAGCGGATCGGGCGAAGGAAACAGCGGCGTGAGCGCGAGGCCATCCACGCCGAGGCGCTCGAGGTGCGGCAGCTTCTTCTCGACGGCGGCGAGCGGCGACGTCTGTGCGCTCGGGTCGAAGCGGTCCGGCACTACCTCGTAGACGAGGGACGGGCAGAGCTGCGCATACGACACCCGGCAGGCTTATGCCTCCGTCTCCGTGCCGTAAAGGCCCGCGGCCGAGAGCACCTCGCGCGCGACGGCGTCCGAGAAGCGAGCGCCGAGCGGCGTGAGGCGCGCTTGCGTTCCGTCCCGCACGACGTGACCTCTCGCCACGGCGACGTCGAGCGCGCCAGCGAGCGCTCGCGGCACTTCCACGTGATGTCTGCGCGCCAAAACCGCGGCGTCGATCCCGAGCTTCAGATCACGCAGCCCGAACGCGGCGGACTCCGCGAACGCCTGCCGCGGTGACAGCCGCTCCTCCTCGTAGCGCGCGCGGGCGCTCGCGAGCAGCCACGCGTCCGCGCGCCCCAGGGTGTGGCGTCGCGCCACGCCGCCGTCGTCGCACAGCCGCATGGAGTGAGCGCCGGGCCCGAGGCCGAGGTAGCTGCCGCGCGCCCAGTAGAGGCGGTTGTGACGGCTCTCCTCGCCGGGACGCGCGAAGCTCGAGACCTCGTACTGCTCGAGGCCGTGCGCGGGCAACAGCTCCTGCAGGGCCTCGTACGCGTCCGCCTGGCGCTCTTCGTCGACGTCGTTGCGGCGGCCTCTGGCGATGAGCTTCACGAGCGGGGTGCCCGGCTCCACCGAGAGCAGGTACGCGCTCACGTGCCCCACGCCGAGCCGCGCCGCGTGCTCCACGTCGAGCCGGAGGCGGGCGGGCGGCTCGTCCGGCACGCCGCAGATGAGATCCAGCGACACGCGCTCGAAGCCGGCGTGCAGCGCCTCCTCGACCACCCGGGTGGCCGCGGCGCCGTCGTGGGCGCGGCCGAGCCAGCGCAGCACCTCGTCGTCGAAGCTCTGCACCCCGAGCGAGAGGCGGTTGACGCCGGCCGCGAACAGGCGCGCGAGCGTGCCCGGCGCGAGATCCTCGGGGTTCGCCTCGAGCGTCACCTCGGCGTCCGACGAGAGCCCGGCGTGCAGGCGCGCGCTCTCGACCACCGCCGCCACGCTGTCGACGCTGAGCGCGCTCGGCGTGCCGCCGCCGAGATAGAGCGTGCCGGCGGGCGCGCCCGGCGCCTCGCTCCGGCGCGCGCGGAGCTCTTCGTCGAGCGCGGGCGCGAAGCGGGGATCGGCGCGGCCGATCTCGAAGTAGAAGTCACAGTACGAGCAGCGACGACGACACCAGGGCACGTGCACGTACAGGCCCCAGGGCTCGCCAAGGCCAGGCGGGTGGCGGTGGGCGTCGCGGTCGGGGTTCGGCTCGCTCGTCATCGCGTCAGCGTTCGCGCCGGCGGGCCAAGAGATCAGGCCGGCTCTCCCTCGTCGGAGATCGCTCTACCCTCTTGGGAGAGCGGCAGGTGCGGCGCCGGCTCCGGCCCCCACGGGCGCCAGACGTCGCGGATGAGGCGCATGGCGTACTCGTGATCCGCCGGATCGGCGGCGCAGGCGCACGGCTCGGGGACGACGACGTGGAAGCCGCGCGCGTAGGCGTCTCCCGCCGTCAGCAGGATGGACGTGTGCGTCTCGACGCCGGCGAGCGTCAGGCGATGCACCCCTTCGGGCAGCGACGCGTCGAGGCCAGTGCCGTAGAACGCGCTCGGGGTGTGGCGGATCAGCACGGTCTCGCCCGTCCTCGGGGTGAGCTCCGGGATGACGGCGGCCTTGCCGTCCGGGCGCTCGCCGCACGCGAAGATCACCGGCCGGCCACGCTCCCGGAAGTAGCGCAGCTCACCGCGGATGTAGCGGATCAGATCTCGCGCGCCCGGCACCTCCGCCACCTTGTCGGGGGTCATGTCGATGATTATAAGTGCCCGGTCTG
>CAYLZW010000081.1:0-20628 GCA_964388085.1 uncultured Myxococcales bacterium
TAGGGCGGGAAGATCGTCGTGTGCCATCCGGGCAGCTGCGCGACCGCGAAGTCGAAGCTCACGACCGTGTGCACCGAGAGCACGAGCGGCGCCGAGAAGCAGGCCAGGATCTGGTAGGCCTTCTCGTAGTGGTTCCAGTGTCGCGTCGAGCCGCGCCAGCCGAGCGCGAGGCTGCCGTAGAAGAGCTGGCGCACGCGGTTGGTGGCGCGGTCACGCAGCGTCGCGAAGTCGGGCACGAGGCCCGCGTACCAGAACAGGCACGACACCGTGAAATAGGTGCCGACCGCGAAGATGTCCCACTCGAGCGGCGAACGGAACTGCGGCCACAGCGCCATCTGGTTCGGTACCGGGAACATCCAATAGGCCACCCAGATGCGGCCGACGTGGATGCCCGGGAAGACGAGCGCGCAGATGACGGCGAAGATCGTCATCGCCTCCGCGTAGCGATTGATGCCGGTGCGCCACTTCTGACGGAACAGATAGAGGATGGCGCTGATGAGCGTCCCTGCGTGTCCGATACCGACCCAGAAGACGAAGTTGACGATGGGCCAGGCCCAGCCGACGGGGCTGTTCGTGCCCCAGATGCCGATGCCTTCCCAGATCAAATAGAGGATCGACAGCCCCAGAATCGAGAGCACTCCGCCGGCGGCCATCAAGCCGACCGTGAAGGTCATCGGGGTCTTGAGCAGCGGCGTCTCCGCCACGCGGCAGACCGCCTCGGTGACGAAGTGGAAGTCGTGATCGCCGCGGACCAGGTGCTCACGACCCTTGACCGGATCCGTGAGCGGTACGTCGCCGCGGTGCTGTCCCGAGATCGCGTCGTAGGCCATGTCAGACGAGCTCCGGGTTCTGGTTACGAAGCCTGGCGAGGAAGGTGGTGCGCGGGCGAACGTTCAGCTCGCTGAGCATCTCGTAGTTCCGCTCGGACGACTTGCGCTTGGCGACCTCATAGGGCTGCCCGCTCTCGGTCTTGCCGTTGATGTTGCCGAACACGATGGCGTTGGTCGGACACGTCTGCGCGCAGGCGGGCGTGACGGCGCCGTCGGGCAGGTTGCGCGGATCCTCGCCGCGCCGCTTCGCCTCGAACTTCGCCGCCTCGATGCGTTGCGTACAGTAGGTGCACTTCTCCATCACGCCGCGGTAGCGCACGGTGACGTCGGGGTTGCGCAGCATCTTGAGCGTCTTCTGGCGCTTGGCGATGTGCGGGTCGACGTACAGGTTGCCCGAGTGCGAGTAGTCGAAATAGTTGAAGCGCCGCACCTTGTAGGGGCAGTTGTTCGCGCAATAGCGCGTGCCGATGCAGCGATTGTAGACCATCGCGTTCAGCCCCTCCTCGTCGTGCACGGTGGCGCCGACGGGGCAGACGGGCTCGCAGGGCGCGTTCTCGCAGTGCATGCAAGGCACCGGCTGCAGGAGCGCCTCGGGGTTGTCGACGTCGCCGGTGAAATAGCGGTCGATACGGATCCAGTGCAGCTCGCGGCCGAACTCGACCCCCTCGGGCCCGACCACGGGGATGCTGTTCTCCGACTGACAGGCGACCACACAGGCCTGACACGCGATGCACGCCGTCAGGTCGATGGTCATGCCCCAGGCCTGGCCCTCGTACTTCCACGGCTGGTCGGTGACGTCGAGCTTGTACATCTGCAAGCCCGTGATCGGCTTCGGCTCTTTGCGCTCGGCGTCCTTCTCGCGCAGGCCCGGCATCATGTTGGCGGCGTTCCGCGCGAAGTCGGGGTCCTTCTGGTACTCCGCCACGGTGCCGTCGACGGCGAGGTGGCGGCCGCTCATTCCGAGCGTGTCGCCCGGCTTCTCCGGATCGCCCTCGACCGCGAAGTGGTCCTGCGTCGAGAGCAGGGTCGCGCGCGCGCCGGTCTTCGTCACCTTGGCGCCGCGCGCCACGCGCGTGCCGTCGGCCGGCAGCAGCGGGTACACGTCGACGCCCACCTCGTTACCGACCTCGCCGACGCTGCTGCGGCCGTAGCCGAGCGAGAGGACGATGGTGTTCGGCTCCACGCCGGGGAGCACGAAGGCCGGCAGCTCGACCGCCTTGCCGCCGAGCTCGACGCGCACCACGTCGCCGACGTAGAGGCTCTTCTCGAGCCCGCCGCGCACACCGAGCTTCTGCGCCAGGGTCGGCGACATGACCGCCGCGTTGCCCCACACGAGCTTGGTCATCGGGTCGGTGCACTCTTGCAGCCAGCCGAGGTTCGCGTAGCGCCCGTCGAGGACGGTGAAGCTCGGCTGGAAGAGCACCTCCACGTCGTCGCCCGCGGCCGGATCCTTCAGCGCCGCGAGGGCCGTCGAGGCGTTGCCGGCGGTGGCCGCGGCGCCGGCGGACGTCGTGCGCGAGCCGAGCCGCGCCACGCCGTCGTGCAGCGTCTTCCTCCAGTCGGCGCCCTTGGCCTGCTCGGCGAAGGTCGCCTCGACGAGGCCCTTCGCGCTCGCGTCGGCCTCGCCGATGAGCTGCGCGAGCACCTCGATGCCGGCGCGACCGCCGAACAGCGGCAGGATCACGGGCTGAATCGGCGAGTAGACGCCCTCCCACGAGAGGGCGTCGCCCCAGGTCTCGAGCGGGTGCGCCATGGGCAGGTGCCACTCGGCCTTCTTGCTGGTCTCGTCGGCGTAGAGGCCGACGTGCACCACCTGCTTCGCCTTGGCGAGCGCGTCGCCGAAGCCGAGCGCCGCCGGGCTCGCGTACGCGGGGTTCGCGCCGACGATGAGCAGCGTGTCCACCTGCCCTGCCTCGAGCGCCTTCGTCAGCTTCGCGAGCTGCGCGATGGAGCTCTCGTGCGGCTTCGCCGTGCTCGACGACGTCGTCGTGCCGGCCGGCGCAGCGGCGGCGCCGGTGGCCGAGGCGTCCGCGGCAGCGTCGCTGGGCGTCGCCGCCGCCGTCGTGCTCGCGCCCGCGGGGACGCTCACCTTCGCGACGGGACCGAAGGCGCCGAGCGCCTGGTTGATGAGGTGTGCGAGCGCGTGCACCGCCGCGGGCTGCTCCTCACCGACGAGGACGACGGCCTTGCCTCGGTTCTGCGCCAGGTCTTTGGCCAGCGCCGGAATGAACTTCTCGTCACTCGCCTTGAAGCCCGTGGACAGGCCGGAGACGCCCGGGAGCGACACGCCCTGCTTCGCGAGCTCGCCGGCGAGCGCCTTGGCGAAGCCCGCGATCTCGCTCGAGCGGACGCGCAGGCGGTGGTCGGCGGTGGCGCCCGTGATCGTGAAGGCGCTCTCCACCGTGTAGAGGCGGTTCATGCTCGAGGCTTGCTTCGCCGTCGGGATGCGCTCGAACGAGCGCGCGCGCGTGAAGCCCCAGGCGTTCTTCACCTGATCGGGCCCGTGCGCCAGGAAGTTGCTGTCGAGCGAGAGCACGACGCCCGCGTTCTCGAGGTCGTACGCCACGCGCGCGCCGGGACCGAAGACGAGCTCGGCGCCCTCGAGCGCGGCGTCCGCGCGCATCAGGTCGTAGGAGTAGACCTCCGCCTGCGGGTACTTCTGCCGGAGGCGCGAGACGAGGCGATCGAACGTCGGCCCGCCGCTCGCGTCGCTCAACAGCGCGAAGCCCTTGCCGCCGCTGCCGGCGAGCTTCTTCTGGATGGCGGGCATCGCCTCGCCGTCCCACTGGCTCCACGTCGCCGCCGCGCCGCCCTTCATGGGCGTCCGCGAGCGATCCGGGTCGTAGAGCTCGAGCACGTGCGACTGCATCCACACGTTCGCGCGGCCCATGCTGCCGGGATGGTCGGGGTTGCCCTCGATCTTGGTCGGCCGGCCCTCGTGCGCCTCGACGACGATGCCGACCGCGCCGTTCGGCCCCGGGTACGACGACGCGTAGTAGCGCGCGAGGCCCGGAATGACGTGCTCGGGCATGTGCGTGTAGGGCAGGATCTCGGTCTCGGGACGACGGATACACGCGGTGCCGACGCCGGCGAGCGCGAGCGACGCGCCCATGAGCTTCAGCGCCTCACGACGGCGGAAGCCGCCCTTCCCGTCGGCTACCTGTTCGCCCACGGTGCTGCCGTCGGCGAGGATCTCGTTCTCCTCGGGCGGCAGGGCCGCGCCGTGCGGGAACTCCTGCTCGGCGAAGGCGCGCGCGGCGGGGGTGCCGGCCTTGTGATCGAGCGAGCGCCAGTGCGCGGGTCCGCCGTTCTCGCGCTGGGCCTCCATGGCCTCGCGGTGAGGGGCGTATAGGTCGAGCTTGGTCATCGGTGACACCCCGAGCATTCGACGGTGGGGGGCTCGAGCGTCTCCGCGATCTGGTGGACCTGCGACCGCCACTCCGCGCTCGGCTCCCATTGCATGTCGGTGATCTGGTTGATGGGCCGGATGGTCTCCTCGACGGGGAAGCCGTTCTGCTGCCCGTCGCGGACCTGCCGGTGACAGTCGAGGCACCAGCTCATGCTGAGCGGCTCCACCTGTCGCACCTCGACCATTTGATCGATGCGGCCGTGACAGGACTTGCAGCCGACCGCCGCCGTCCTGCCGGCGAGGTTCAAGTGCGCGCTGTGATCGAAATAGGCGTAGTCGGGGATCTTGTGGATGCGCACCCACGGCACCGGCAAGCCGGTCCGCCAGCTCTCGCGCAGCGGCGTCAGCAGCGCCGAGTCGGCCTTCACGTAGGCGTGGCAGTTCAGGCACGTCTGCGTCGGCGGGACGCCCGCGTGCGGCGACTCCTCGACGATGTGGTGGCAGTAGCGGCAGTCCATGCCGAGGTCGCCGGCGTGCAGCTTGTGGCTGTACGGGATGGGCTGCTCGGGCTGGTAGCCGACGTCGGTGTGCTTCGGCGACCACCAGAACCAGATGACGAAGGTGACGAACGCGGTGAGCACCAGGAGGATGGGCGGCGCCACCTTCGGGATCTCGTTCGTCCACTTGGGGAAGATCAGAGCCATGGATCTGCCCTTCTGCTCGCGCGAGCGGCCTACGCCCTCGCGCTATGCTGGAGTCGGTGCTCGGAGCCGTTGCGCCAGCGGGCCAGCGCAAAAAGCATTCCCTGCGTGCGATCTCCACCAGGTAGTTCGGGCCGGGTTCATAGCGGGGCCGTTCGCGAAGACAAAGCTCTTCTCGTCGAGAACCGCAAAAAATCAGGGGGTTGCGGCAAAGTGCCGCGCGTATTCCGGGGCAAGTGCGGCAGCCTGCCGCGCCGATGACTGCGGTGCGGCGGCGAGCGTGTCATCTAGAACGCCCCGCGTGGGGTTTCGCGCACGCAAGCGCTGCCTGCGTCCCGAGCGGCGTCGCGGCCTGTCGCTACAGCGCGTTTCGGACGCGACAGTAGATGCGCTGGGATTCTTCGGAGTGCCAGCGCGCGAGGCGCTCCATCAGCGCCTCCTGGACGTCGGGCGCGTCCCGCACCGAGCGCTCGTCGTGCCCTTCGCGGCGAAACAAGTGCGTGTCGCCGCTCGCCCGGCTGGCGATGAGCCGATAGCGCTCGGTGACGATGGAGGCCTTCGGTTCGTAGCTCTCTGCCGAACGCTGCACGCGCACGACGCGGCGCTTCAGGTCGGCCAGGTCGCGGATCGCTTTGTTGGCCATCTGGAACAGCGAATGGCCGCGCACGGGGAACGCCTCGGCGACGACCGCGCGCTCTTCGTCGGGCGGCAACCACAAGCTGCGCCCCGCGAGATCGTCGGGCACGGCCAGCCCGAGCGCATGCAGCACCGTGGGCGCGATGTCCGTGATGGCGACCACCTCGGACGCGCGGCGCGGCGGGAGCTTCGGCGCGTGCAGCGCGAGGAGGGTGTTGGTGATGAAGCCTTCCAAATACACGTGGTGCCCGAAATAGTCGTTCTCGCCGAGCGCCTCGCCGTGATCGGAGAAGAGGATGACGAGGCTGTCGTCGAGCCAGCCGCTCGAGCGCAG
This sequence comes from uncultured Myxococcales bacterium, assembly GCA_964388085.1. GTDB lineage: Bacteria > Myxococcota > UBA727 > UBA727 > CAYLZW01 > CAYLZW01. Next base: position 5,851 of record CAYLZW010000081.1, read on the forward strand.
GTACTTCACGAGCTTGCCGAACTGGGCGTCGAGGTACGCGATCTCGGACAGGTAGCGCTGGCGGTCGCTGTCGCCGAACTCGAAGCCCGCGTGCTCTTTGTAAGCGTGGTGCGGCTCGAAATAGTGCAACCACGCGAAGGTCCTCTGCCCCGAGCGACGCGCCGCCTTCAGGTCTTTGATGAACGCCGTCGTCTGCGAAGCGGCCGTGCGCCCTCGGCGCGCCTTGGTGCCCTGCAGGAACAGCTTGTCGATGACCGGGCCCTTGAACCAGCCGGTCGAGGGCAACATGACGTGCTGTCGCGGCAACAGCGCGCGCGTGCGTCGAAACAAGGTGTCGGCCGGCACGGGCGCGAACAGCATCTGGCTGGGGCTCAGGCCGGTGAGCGCGCCGCCGACGGCGAACACCGTCGCCGGATAGGTCGTCTGCGCGTTCTCGTAGTCGACGCTCTCGGCGGCGAACGCGCGCAGGTTCGGCGCGACCGGCCGCGCCGGCTCGTCGGGCTCCGCCTCGCGCACGAACGAGCCCATCACCATGTCGCGGCGCAAGGTGTCGATGGAGATCAAGATGACGTTCTCGACGCCGGCGGCCGCGGCGACCTCTTCGAGGACGGTGCTGCTCGGGCTCGTGCAGCGGAAGCGGCCGGCCCTTCGGAGATCGAGCCGAAGGTTCTCGTCGGCGTGATGGAGGCCGAGCAGGAGGCGCGTGAAGCCCGCCGTGCGGCTCTTCAACGAGGCCTGTGCCTTGGCGGGCGGCACCATGGCGGACAACGTGCTCGCGAGAAAGATCGCCGCGACGACGAGGGCGAGGCGCGGCGATCGCTCTCGCGAGAGGGCCGAGAAGGCGAGCGTCGCGCTGACGATCCAGAGCGGCACCGTAAGGAAGGCCGCGAGGTACTCGTAGGCCTGCAGATAGAACACCACGATGCTGAACAAGAGCGCGGCGCCGAGCAGGCCGACGAGGGCGACGGGCGCGCGCGGCAGGCGCCACAGGCTCGCGAGCGGGCCTTCGGCCGGGCCGTCGACGACGGTGACGCGCACCTGCCAGAGCGCGAGCAGCACCAGCGCGAGGTCGATGACGACGACGAGCGCCACCTGCACCAGGCCGGCCCACGCGTGGCTCGAGATGCCGTCACCGGCGACGAGGAAGCGCGCCTGATCGAACGCCGGCAGGAAGGCCAGCGCGGCGAGCCCCACGAGGGCTGACAGCTGCGTCCTCCGCGAACGCTCGAGCGCGGCCATGAGCGACGCGCGCAAGAGCAGCAAGAGCGGTACGCCGGCCAAGGCGGCGAGCACCGACAAGCGCAGCGCGGCACGAAACGCCGGCAGCGTCGGAGGACCGGCGCGCACGAGCCACGCGTCGAGGAGTAGAACGAGCGTCCAAGCCAACACGGCCGCCCCCGCGGCGCCGAGGAAGGTCTTGGCGAGGGAGCCGAACCGGCTCGTCAGGCGCGGGACAGCGTCGAGAACAGACACGTGCTTGGCGTCCTCTGCGAGGAACGTGGATCAGCGAGGCCAGTGGTAGAGCATCGCGTAGATGACGACGCCCGTCACCGACACGTAGGCCCAGCCCGGAAACACCACCTTGACGAGCCTCTTGTGCGCGCTGAACCGCCCCTTGAGCGCCCACAGGATGGCGACGACGATGCCCACGGGCACGACGGTGGCGAGCACCATGTGGCTGAACAGGATCGTCAGATAGACGACCTTGACCGCGCCGGTGCCGGGGAAGGGCGTCGAGCCGTGCAGGTAGACGCGCAGCAAATAGCTGACGAGGAACGCGCACGAGACGGCGAAGGCCGAGAGCATCAGGCGCTTGTGCCGCTGCCGGTCGCCGGACTTGATCGCGGCGTAGGCCATGAACATCAAGACGCCGCTGGTCGCGTTCAAGAGCGCGTTGAACAGAGGGTGGAGCTGCAGGCCGTCGCTCACGCGTCCGGCCCCTTCTCCACGAGGAGCTTGGCGCCGTCGAGGATGCGCGCGAGGCCGTGCGCGTCGGTGCTCGAGAGCGCGCGCAGGTCGGCGTTCTGATCGAAGAGCGCGAACTGCGCCGAGTGAGAGATGTCGTAGAGCTGGCGCTGCGCGGACTCCTCGGCGCTGAGCCCGGGGATGAGCTCCTTGTCGCCGACGTGCAGCTTCATCTGGCCGAGCACGACGTCGAGCATCTGTTGCCGCGTGCCTGTCAGAAACACCCACTGGTCGGTGTCGATGCCGAACTTCTCACGGTAGGCGCGCAGCTTCTCGGGCGTGTCCGTGTCGGGATCGACGGAGAAGCTGACGAGACGGATGTCGTCGTTGCCGCGCACGCGCTCCTCGAGCTCCTTCATCTTGCGCGTGAGCTCGGGGCAGACGCTCGGACAGCTCGTGAAGAAGAAGCTCGCGATCCAGACCTTGCCCTCGAGCTCTCGCGTGCCGAAGGGTTCGCCTTCCTGGCTCGTGAGGCTCCAGGCGCCGATCTCGAGCATCGGCGGCGGCGCGCTGCGGAACGACATGGCGATGGGCCGCATGGCGGTCAGGAGCGCGATGCCGATGAGGAACCCCCAGAAGAAGGGGCTCTTGTAGAAGGGGCGCTTGTCGGAGGAGCGGTCGCTCGGGGCCTGGTCGCCGGTCGACACGCTCGCGCTCTCGTCGGCCATGCGGCCCTCCTCGCTGCTGCCTCGGGTTACGCCGCCGACGGGCCCGCGCCCACGTCAGAAGAAGAGCGCGCGGATGCCCACGTCGAGGGCCAGCGCCGCGAACAGCACCGTCTGGTACACGAGCGTGCCGAGGAACACCCGGCGCGCCCACTTGTTGAGGTTCTCGGCCGAGAAGCCGCTCACGCACAGCGCGATGAACCACACGCTCAACAGCGACGCGATGGCGCCGTACACCCAGCTACCAACCTCGAGCGGCCACAGCATGACGGCGCAGGGCACGAGAGGCACCGCGGTGGCGACGATGATGGTCTTCACGTAGTCCGGGCTCTTGCCGGCGGTGAACAGCTTGTGACCCGCCTCGAGGTAGTCGCGCTCCCGATAGACCCCGATGGCGAGGAAGTGCGGCAGCTGCCAGAAGAACGTGACGCCGAACAGGCAGAGCACGACGGGGTCGAGCGCACCGGAGGCGGCCGTGTAACCCATGACAGCCGGCATGGCGCCGGGCACGGAGCCGACGACGAGGGCCCAGGGGCTCACCTGCTTCATCGGCGTGTACACGAGCACGTAGGCGAAGATGGCGAACGCGGTCAGCGCCGGCGCGAGGCTGCCGTTCGACGCGATGGCCATGACGGGGATGGACGTGAGCGCGAGCGCGAGGCCGATGAACACGGCCCACAGCGGCGCCATGCGCCCGGACGGCAGCGGCCGCACCTTCGTGCGCGCCATGCGGCCGTCGATGTCGCGCTCGAGGTACATGTTGAGCGCGCCCGCCCCGGCGACGCTGAGCCCGGTGGCGAGCAGCGCGAGGGTGCCGTCGAGGAGCGACAGGCGCACGGGGGCGAGGCCGAGCGCGCCCGCGGCGACGAGGACGCTCATGAGCGTGATGCGGGGCTTGGTGAGCGCGACGATATCGCTCAGCGCCGGAAGGGCGGCGTGGGCGGTGGCGGCTTCGCGGACAGCGGCGGCGAGCTCAGCGCGTCCCGTGACGGAGGGTGTCGATGCGGCTTCGTTGGCGCGGCTGTTCAGCAAGGACGACACGGGGGCTCCTCCCTGGGGCGCAGGCAGCCTACTCGACGAAGCTGGCGTGTCGAGCAGGAAGGTGACGAGCGGGGAGAGCTCTCGCAAGCGCGAACCGTGCCGGATCGGTGCCGGCGCACCTGTTCGTTCTCGCCCAGCGCCGGGCCGTCGCGCCGTTGCGCGCGCCCGCCGCGCTTGCCAGATCGCCGACGATGCACGTTCGCGAAACCTCCTCCGCCCCTTCCTTGCGCGCGCGACTCATCGTGCTGTCGGGGATCTCCACCGCGCTGCTCGGCTTCGCCGCCGTCGTCGTGCCCGCGCTCGCCGTGCCGGCGATGACGCTTGGCATCGTAACGTTTCTGGCGCAGGCGCCCGGCGCCGCGCGTGGCCCGCGCACCGCGCGCTGGATGTTGCTCGCCGCCGCTCCCTTCATGATCGTGGGCCTCGTGCGCTTCGTCATCGAGGAGGCCATGCCCGGCATCGTCGAGGGCGGCCATCGCGCGCTGGTGACGCGCGCCATCGCGAAGCTCCGCGTGCTGCGCTTCAGCGAGGACGTCGCGCGCGAGCAGGCCTATTGGGACCCGGACGGTGACGGCGTCGGCTCCGCGCTGCTCCTCGAGGAGATGCTCGGCGCCACGCTCATTCGCGGGAAGGAACAAGCGCCGCAGGGCCTGCTCGGACCCATCGGCGTCCCCACCGATACGCCCGTGGGACGCGCCCTCGTCTCGGACGGTTACGCCATCGTCCTCTACCTGCCTGGCAGAGACGGGCGCGGCGTCGCGCGCGCGGGCGTGCCCATCGACGAAGAACGGGCCGAGCGTCGCTGGGTGGCCTATGCCTGGCCGGTCCAGGACGGCGCGGGCGAGCGTCCGGTGATCTTCCTCGACGAGCACGAGCGGGTGCTCCTGCTCGCCAACGAGGCGCCCGGCCCCCGTTACTTCGGGCTCGAGCAGCCGCCGCCCGCAGGCGCCGCGCTCACGGGCCCGACGCTCGACGCTGACGCCGCCGTGAACGGACGCGGACAAGACGGCGGCATCTGGAAGCGCTGGAAAGACAAGCAGCCGCGCGAGACGCTGCCGGGAGATCACTGAGCCGCGCTGGCGCGACCGCGCTCAGGCAACGAAGCGAGCAGCGCCCGCAGCACCTCGACGTCGAGCGGCTTTTGCAGCAGGTCCGTCATCCCCGCCGCGCTCCACCGCATGGGATCCGCCTCGCGCGTGCCGGCCGTGAGGCCGACGATGCAGGTGTCCCGGTTCGGGCCGTCCCCGTCGCGGATGGCGCGCGTGGCCTCGAGGCCACCCATGACCGGCATCTGACAGTCCATGAGCACGAGGTCATAGCGCCGCTCGGCGCAGGCCGAGACCCCGCGTTGCCCGTCCTCCGCGACGTCGACGACGCAGCCGAGCGAGCGCAGCAGCAGCACGAACACCTTGCGGGTGAGCTCATCGTCCTCGACGAGGAGCACCTGGCGGACGCGAGCAGCCTCGCCGTCTCTCGAGCGCTCTTTCACGTCTGACGCCGCCGCCTCTCCCCCGTCCGCGCGCGGCAAGGGCAACTCGAACCAGAAGGTGCTGCCCTCGCCGGGCGCGCTGTTCACGCCGACCTCACCGCGCATGCGCCGGACGAGGTACTGCACGATGGTGAGGCCGAGGCCGGCTCCTCGTGTGCTCGCGCGCGCCGCGCCCTGCACGAAGGGCTCGAAGATGCGCACCTGCTCGTCCTCGTCGAGGCCGGGGCCGGTGTCACGCACCTCGACGCGCACGCGCTCGGACGACAGGCTCAGGAGCCGCACCCGCACGCCCCCCGCCGCGGTGTAGCGAAGGCTGTTGCTGATGAGGTTCAAGAGCACCTGCTTGAGGCGCGCGGGGTCTCCTACGACGGGCGCGCTGACGTCGTCCGGGCACTCGATCTCGAGGGCGAGCCCCCGGACGCTGGCCTCCTGCGCCAGCAGGCTGACGACCTCCTGCGTCGCCTCCCGGAGCTTGAACGCGACCGGCTCGAAGCGGAGCTGTCCGACCTCGAGCCCCTCGAGATCGATGAGGTCCTCGAGCACGCGCGTCATATGCGCGGCCGAGCGCATCATCACGTCGGCGTGCTCGCGCTGGCTGTCGTCGAGCGACGAGCTCCGCAGCAGGTTCGCCGCGATGACGACGGCGTTCATGGGCGTGCGCAGCTCGTGGCTGACCGCGGCCACGAAGTCGGACTTCACGCGCGAGGCCCGCTCGGCCAGCCGGCGCTGCTCCTCCGCTTCGCGCGTGAGCCGCGCGAGCGCCGCCTTCTGCTCGCGCAGCTCCTGGTTCTGCGCGATGAGCTCCTCGACGAGCCGCTTGCCCGGAGAGAGCGAGTCGAGCGCGTTGCGCATCCGCCTTGTCACCGAGGGCGTGCGCGGCAGCGTCAGGTCCGCCCACGCGCGCCGGTCGTGCTCGATGACCTCCGTCCCCTGCGCGTCGGGGAGCGCGATCCAGCTCGGCAACGTGCGCATGCCCGCGAGCCCGATGAGCAAGACCGGCTCGCAGCCCTCGAGGTGCGGGGGGATGTCGATCTCGTAGAGAAAGCGCCGCCGGCCGATCCACGACAGCTTCGCGCTCAAGCACGGAAACAAGCTCGGCGCCGCCCAGCGCCCGGCGGCCGTCGTGAGCAGGCGCAGGTTGACGAGCTGGCCGAGCACGCGCGCATAGGCGGGGTGGGTGTCCGGACGATTGACGAGGCGGCCGAGCTCGACGAAGGCCTCGCGCCCCCCCGACAGGTCATGCAGGCGGTGCATCGAGCGCGCGAACGAGCTCCACGGCAGGTGGCCACCTCGCTCGACCCAGGACGCGTCGACGCCGGTGCCGTCGAGCGCGTGCTCCAGGGAAATGCCGAGCAGCTCGGCCACCTTGCGGTGAAAGCCCAGCGTGCGGCAGGACACTTGATCGACGTCGAGGGTCATCGGGGTAGGACAGCATACTCCATGGGCCGCGCGCGGCGGATTCCCGCTCGCCAGTCTTGGAAGGGTCCGCTAACCGCGTCCCTGATGCGTTCGCTGTACCCCCCGCTCGAGCCCTATGACCGCACGCGCCTGCAGGTCAGCGATCTGCACGACCTGTATCTGGAGCAGTCGGGCAACCCAGCCGGCGAGCCGGTCGTGTTCTTTCATGGCGGCCCGGGCGGCGGCAGCGACCCCGTCCACCGGCGCTACTTCGACCCCGCGCGCTACCGCATCGTGCTCTTCGACCAGCGCGGCGCCGGACGCTCGCTGCCGCACGCGTGCCTCGAGCACAACACCACCTGGGACCTCGTGGACGACGCCGAGCGCATCCGCGAGCACCTCGGCATCGAGCGCTGGCACGTGTTCGGCGGCTCCTGGGGCTCGACGCTGTCGCTCGCCTACGCGGCCGTTCACCCAGGGCGCGTCAAGAGCCTCACGCTGCGCGGCATCTTCCTGTTGCGCGCGATGGAGCTGCGCTGGTTCTACCAGGAGGGCGCGAGCTTCGTGTTCCCGGACGCCTGGGAGCGCTACCTCGAGCCCATCCCCGAGGACGAGCGCGCGGATCTGCTGAGCGCCTACCACCGGCGCCTCACCAGCGACGACGAGAGCGTTCGACTCGGCGCCGCGCGGGCGTGGAGCGTCTGGGAGGCGAGCACCTCGCGCCTCATCGTCGACGAGGGCCTCATACAACGCTGCAGCGCGGACGCCTTCGCGCTCGCCCTCGCGCGCATCGAGAGCCACTACTTCGAGAACGCGGGCTTCTTCGAGAAGGACGGCTGGCTGCTCGAGCAGGTCGACCGCTTTCGGCACATCCCCGCCACCCTCGTGCAGGGGCGCTACGACATGGTCTGCCCCACGAGGAGCGCCTACGACCTCGGCAAGGCCTGGCCGGAGGCGAAGCTCGTCATCGTGCCGGACGCCGGGCACGCGTCGAGCGAGCCCGGCATCGTCGACGCGCTCGTGAGCGCGACAGATGAGTACGCGTCCCTCGGCTTAGCAGGCCGCTGAAAACCGCCACAAAGGCGTTTTCGGCAGCCTGACGAGCGCCTACGGGAAGACCCCGAGCGCCTGCAGCAGCTCCGTTCGCGTCGCATACGCGGCGCCGTCGTGCTGGCAGCCGCCGTCGCCACAGGCGAGGCCGAGAGGACACGCGCCCTTGACGCCCTCCTCGATCTCGTAATCGTCACAGACACATTGAGAGACGCCCTCGCCCACGAACGCGCATTGGTCGACGTTGAGGCCGGCGCCCTGACAATCGGTCGGCGCGTCGCAGGCGCAGCCTCCTTGCAGGCAGGTGCCGGTGTCGGCGATGCCCGTGGCGGCGTCGTTACAGACGCGCCCGGCCACACCGCAGTTGTCGACGTCACCGAGCGCGTTCACGCAGCCGTTGGCGGTGCAGTCGGGCGTGGCGCTCGACGGATCGCAGGCGGCCACGGTCGACTCGCCGAAGCAAACGCAGGTCTCGCTCGGCGAGCAGGTGTCGGCGACGATGTGCGGGTTGCCGTCGGCGTCGAGCGCCGGTCGCTCGCAGGTGCCTTGCGGGTCGGAGCGGTCGCAGCCGCAGGTGAGCGCCCCGACGTCGTCGACGAGGCAGAGCGTGCCGCCGGCGGCCGCGTCACAAGAGCAGCCACACACGCCGTCGGCCACGTCAGACACGCTGGCGCGCGCGCCCTCGGCCAGGCAGACGTTCGTCTCGCCGCTGCACTCCTCGCCCGCGGATCCGCTGCCTTCGGCCGCGCAGCCGCAGTGCGCCTCCTGCTCACCGTCGTCGTAGCAGACGCCTTGACAGCAGAACTGCGCGGCGCCGCAGTCGGACGTCTCACGGCACTCCACGCAGCTCCCGCCCGCCGAGCAGAACCGGCCGTCGGCGCAGTCCGCGTTGCTGCCGCAGCCCGAAGGGGTGCCGCCGGTCGGTACACAGGCGAACAAGAGCGCCGCGAAGGGCGTGAGGAGGAAGAGGCGAAGGCGATTGGCTGTCATGGGTGACCTCGAGGAGGGGCACGCACAGCGTACACCGCCGTGGACGCGCGCGCTCGCCGGCCGCGGCCCCTCGCCTTCAGCCGGAATTCGGCACCGGGTCCTCGTCGGGATAGGCGCCGAGCACCGGGCCGCTGTCACCCGCGGCCCGCAGCCGCCGAAACGCGGTCTCTACCGCCTTCAGCGTGCTCTCGAGCTCGTCGATGCGCCGGCTCTGGGCGAGCACCGTGTCGTCCAGATCAGCGATGCGCTGCTCTTGGTAGGAGAGCTTGATCTCGAGCTCCGTGACTCGCTGGTCGTCATCGTTCATCATACACTGCTCCGGGTCCAGGGTGCGCAGCGCCGCGGAGACAGCGTCATGGGTGCGGACCGCAAGGTCAACAAGCTGCCGATGTTCGCGACCATCGGGCGCTCGCTGTACGGGGCGCTGCGCGCGCTCCTGTGGTCCGTGACCGGCCGCCTCGACGAGGCGCGCGGCGAGGCGCTCATCCAGTGGTGGGTAGAGCGCATCTTCGCCTCCGGGGACGCCGTCTTGCGCGCGGAGGGCGACGATGGGCTCGCGCCCGACGCGAGCTACCTCTACATGTCGAACCACACGTCGCTGCTCGACATCCCCGCGCTGCTCGGGACGGTCCCGGGCCGGCTGCGCATGGTCGCGAAGCGCGAGGTCTCGCTCCTGCCGCTGTTCGGTCCCGCCCTGCGCAAGATGGACTTCGTGTTCATCGACCGCGCCGACTCGCGCCGCGCCATTCGGCAGCTCGATCACGCCAAGGAGCTGCTCGCGCGCGGCGTGTCCGTGTGGATCGCGCCCGAGGGGACGCGCACGCGCACGGGCAAGCTCGGCCCGTTCAAGAAGGGCGGCTTCCACCTCGCGCAGCAGCTCGGCGTCCCCATCGTGCCGGTGTGGATCGAGGGCGCGAGCGACATCCTGGCGCCGGACTCGTTCGACGTCGCCTGGGGCGGAACGGTGACCGTGCGCTTCGGGCGGCCCATCGCTTGCGCGCAGCTCGTGCCCGAGGACATCCCGGCCCTCGTCGAGCAGGTGCGCGAGCGCATACTGGAGCTGTCCGGCCGGCCGCGTGAGCAGGTGGACGGCGGCGAGCGACCCGACGACAAGGTGGCGGAAGGTGAGCGCTGCGGGCGAGCGAGCGAGACAGGCCAGCCGACGGGCTCGGACGCGTCGAGCTCGTCGCAAACAAAGCATGATGTCGCGGCCGCGTGAATGTCTACCTTCCACGCCATGCGCAACTCATCTCCATTCCGCCTGCTCTCCGCGTCCTGCTTGCTGCTATTCATCGCCTGTGGCCCGACGGGCGGCGATGACGCCGGCACCGACGCAGCGTCGAGCGAAGACCCCGACTGCAGCGTGTTCGGCACCTGCGAGGGGGGGCTCACCTGCTGCGACGGCGACTGCGTCGACACCGAGCGCGACCCCGACCATTGCGGCAGCTGCGGCCTCGACTGCAGCGCCGAGGGCGGCTTCTGCTCGTCGGACAGCGTCTGCTCGGCGCTGTCCTGGAACGCCATCTGTGACAACGCCAACCTGCTCGCGCTGCACGACGGCGTCGCGAGCGACGACTCGGCCACCGACGCCGTGCGGGACGAGCTCGCGAGCCTCTGCGGCGTCAGCGTCGAGAACGCGGCCGCCACCGACGCGTCCGTCGTGGCCGCGGACGGCCGCCCGCTGGTCGGCTCCGGCACCACCGTCGTCGTGGGCGGCGGCGGCTTCTTCCAGCCCGTCATCCGCTACGCCGAGGCCTCGGGCGAGACCCCCATCTACTCCGACCAGATCGACAACGGCGCCACGAGCCGCTTCATCCGCCGTGACGGCGGCGCCGTGCTCGCGACCGTGCCGTCCGACACCACCGGCGAGGGCGAGGACTGGTTCACCGTCTATCTCGTCGAGGAGCCGGTCGGCGGCGCGCTCTTGCTCGCGGCTTACGGCTTCACGATGAACGGCTCGCGAGCGTCGGGCATCTTCGCGCGCGACGTCGTCCTCGCGGACCCGAGCGCGGCGGCGGCGACCTGGTACCTCGTGCGCTGGCAGGACGGCGACGGCACCGCCGGCCCGAGCGCGGGCGACACCTTCGACGTCGTCGACTCGGGGAGCTGAGCGGCGCGGCGCTGAGCGGCGCGGCCGCTATTCGTCTCGCGGCAAAGAGCTCGCGCGCTTTCGGCTCGCGAGCTCTTTGCGCTTCTCCTGGAGGAACGGCCGCACGAGGCCGCCCGGGTGGCGCAGCATCTCACCCGTGAAGCGCAGGGTCGGCAAGGGATCCTCGATGTCATGGACGACGTCGATGCGCTTGCCGCGCAGGTCCTTGGCGTAGGCGAGCGCGGCCGCCCCCCGCTCGGGGCCGAAGGCGATGTTCACCCAATGCGCGAGGTGCAGCGGAATGGAGTGCTGCCAGGTGAGCGAGCCGTGCGGCGCCGGCAGCGCGGCGGGCACGACGCCGCACGACGTCAACGCCCACAGCGCCGGCAGGTCGTTGCCGCGCGCGATGTCGAAGCCGATGAAGCCGTGTGCGCGCGGGTTCAGGTCGATGGCGACATAGCTGCCCGTGCGTCTGTCGAGGATGAGCTCGAGCTCGAACAGGCCGGCGCCGAGCAGCCGCCGCGCGACGTCGACGCCGCGCTCGCACACTTCCGGGTCCGCGCAGGCGTCGAAGGAGAGACCCACGCCGAGCTTCGGCGGCCACTGGTTGCGCTTCTTGCTGGCGGCGAAAGCGATGACCTCGCCCGCGGGCCCGAGCAGGCCGCTCACGCTGTAGAGCCGGTCCTCGGCGTAGGGGATGTACTCCTGCACGACGGGGAAGCACAGCGAGGGGTAGCGGAGCAGGACGTCGCGCATGCCGCGCGGGACGCTGCTCGGCCGGTAGCGGTGCCGCAATTCGTCGGCGTCGTGCACGACGACGCCGCGCTCGAGGCGCCCGACGACGTGAGAGCGCGGCTTGACGACGGCGGGGTAACAGACCTGCGGCGCGAGATCGTGCGCCTCCTCCACCGACGAGGGCGCGGTGGTGATGGGCGACGCGATGCCGAGCTCGAACGAGCGGCGCGCGAAGCGGTCTTTGAACAGGACGTCGAGCGTGGCCTCGAGCGTCGGCTGCGCGGCCGCCACCTCCGGCGAGAAGGCGTCGCGTACCTCGGCGAGATACCAGGCCATCAGATCGCTCGTGGGCGCGACGCGGGCGATGCGTCCATTGCGCACCTCCGCCTCGAGCCAGGGCAGAAAGCGCGCGGCGTCCTCGGGATCGGGGCAGCGAAAGAAGCGCGTCGCGTAGCGACTGAGCCGTGCGGCGGGCCACTCATTGTGGCCGTAGACGTGCACAGGAACGCCGGCGCGTCCGAGCGAGCGCGTGAAGGCCAGCGCCGGCGGTGAGTCCCCGTCGAAGATCGCGATCGGGGCGCCCGAGAGGAGAGAAGACATGGATCGCGCGCTCGCGGGAAAGCGACTTGCTGGCACGGCGCCGGAGCCACGGCGGGATCGCGCGTCGGCCTCCGGACAGTCTTCCGTTACTCCGTCGCTGGAGGGAGGGTCAATGTCGTCAAAGGCCATGGCAGAGGACAACCTCACGTTGCGGCAGCGCCTGATTCAGGATGCACGCCAGCTCGCGAAGGCGGCCGCGGGCGGCGACGGCGTGGACGACGTCCGGCGCGCGGCGCTCGGCAACGACAGCTACCGCATCCTCGCGCTACAGCGTTTGCGCGAGCGAGCGCTCCGATCGCGTTGGTTGCCGGGTGTGAACCACGGGCTCCGGCTCGTGCAAACCTCGCTCTTCGGCATCGAGATCGGCAAAGAGGTCACGCTCGGCGTCGGCGTGTACTTCGTTCACCCCATCGGCATCGTCATCGGCGGCGACGCGCGCGTGGGCGATCGAGTGCGATTTTACGGCAACAACACCGTCGGCACGGCGAAGGACAATGGCTATCCCGTCATCGAGGACGACGTCATCGTCGGCGCCGGCGCGCGCATCCTCGGCCCCATCACCGTCGGCGCCCGCGCGGAGATCGGCGCCAACGCGGTGGTGCTCACGGACGTGCCACCCGGCAGCGTCGTGGTCGGCGTCCCGGCGCGGGTCGTCAAAAGGAGTCCGCGCAATCAACCCGCCGAGGCGGCCCCGAGCGCCAACGGGCGGGGTGTCGCGACCGTGGAGGAAGGTCATGGCTGAGCGAGAGAGGCCCGAGCAGCGGACGGCGGAGCGCAAGATCAGCGTCGTCATCGCCACCTACAACCGGCTGCCGTCGCTGCGCACGACGCTGCGGGATCTCGCGCAGCAGACGCTGGCGGCCGAGCGCTTCGAGGTCATCGTCATCGATGACGGCAGCGCCGACGCCGTGGCGCCGCACCTCGACCTGCAGGCGCTGCCCTACGCGCTCCAGGTAGAGCGGCAAGCGAACGCGGGCCAGGCGGCGGCGCGGCAGCGCGGCGTGGAGCGGGCTCGCGGCGACATCATCGTCATCGTGGACGACGACATGCGGCTGCCGCCGGAATTTCTCGCCGCTCACCTGCGGGCGCACGAGCAGGGCGCGCGCGTCGGGCTCGGTCACATCGCCGCGCCCGACGACGATGGGCACCTGAAGGTGTTCGAGCGCTTTCACATCCGGCAGCTCGAGCGCTTCGTGGGCGCCATGCGCGCCGGTCAGTCGCCGCGCGGCGTGCACCTTTGCACCGGGAACGTGTCCTTCCGCCGCGAGGACTTCCTCGACGTGGGCGGCTTCGACACGCAGCTCTTGCGCTCCGAGGACCGCGAGCTCGGCATCCGGCTCGAGAAGCACGGCGCCGAGCTGGTGTTCGTCGACGACGCGCGCTCGCTGCACCACACCGACCACGAGGACCCGCGGCGGTGGTTGCAGCGCGCGTACCTCTACGGCGTCTACGATCACAAGATCGCCAAGAAGCACGAGGACGTCGAGACGGCGGATCCCTGGCGCTTCTTCTTCCTCGTCAGCCCGCTGTCCCGTCCGCTCCTGCTCGGCATCGTCGCGGCGCCCTTCGTGGGAGAGCCGCTCGCGCGCGCGGGGCTTCGCGCCGCCGACTGGCTCGACGAGCGCGGGCGGGAGCGCGCGGCCGTCGCGGGCACCACCCTCGTCTACGGACTGCAGTATTTCCGCGGCCTGCGGGACGACGCCGGGTCGTTGCCGGCTGCGCTGCGTGACCTCGCCGGCTACCTCGAGAAGCGCGCGCGCGCCGGCGAGGGCGGAGCGCTGCTCTCGTTCCTGCACGCGCTGCGCGCGGACTACGGCTCCGTGCAGCGAAACCGCGAGAAGTACCACGGCGAGTCCATCTCACCCTGGCGTATGCCGATCTCGGCCGTGCAGAAGATCGGCTTTCAGATGCTGTGCGCCACGAGGACGATGCAGCTGTGTCGCGACGCCGAGCTACCGCTGCTGCCCATGGTGGTCTCGCGCGCCATTCGTCACCTCTACGCCGCCGAGATCCATTGGAACGCGCGCATCGCGCCCGGGGTGTCTTTCGTGCACGGCAACGGCATCGTCATCAGCCACGCCTCGCGCATCGACGAGGGCTGCATCCTGTTCCACAACGTCACCCTCGGCGAGGGCATCGACGCGGACACGCGCGAGATCGGCGCGCCACACCTCGAGGAGGACGTCCACGTCGGCCCCGGCGCCACGCTGCTCGGCCCCATCACCATCGGTAAGGGCACGAAGATCATGGCCGGCGCCGTCGTCACGCGCTCGCTGCCACCCTATTCCCTCGTCGTCGCTCCCGAGCCCGAGCTGCGCGTCCGGCGCCGTGACCAGGAGAAGCCGCCCGTCGTGCGCGTCGTGAAAGGGACCGGATCGTGAGCGCCCCGCAGAGAGGCCCCATGCCCGAGCGCGAGCGCCTGCGCCACGACGGCGACGAGCCGCCGACAACCCGCACGCTGGCGCGAGCGAGAAGGCGCGTGCGCCTCGGCCGCTTGTTCGCCGACGAGTTCACTTTCGACGAGGCCGTCGCTGCCATCGTCGAGCTGGCGCGGCACGAGCGCGGCGGCTTCGTCGTGACGCCGAACGTGGATCACGTCGTGCTCGCCGAGGACGACGCCGCGCTGCGCGCCGCCTACGACGAGGCGGCGTTGGCCCTCGTCGACGGCATGCCCCTCGTGTGGCTGTCGAGGGCGCTCGGGCACCCGCTGCCGGAGAAGATCTCGGGCTCGGACCTCGCCGAGCCGCTGCTCGCGA
>CAYLZW010000082.1:0-20446 GCA_964388085.1 uncultured Myxococcales bacterium
TCTATCGCGTGCTGTTCATCCTGCCGTGGGCGGTGCCGAACTACATCACGGCGCTCATCTGGAAGGGCATGTTCCACCCCGAGTTCGGCGCCATCAACGCGGCGCTCGGGCTCTCTGGCTTCAGCTGGATGAATTCGACGTCGACAGCGTTCCTCGCGAACCTCGTCACCAACACCTGGCTCGGCTTCCCCTTCATGATGGTCACCGCCCTCGGCGGGCTCACGGCCATCCCGAAGGACCTCTACGAGGCCGCCGACCTCGACGGCGCCGGCGTGTGGAAGCAATTCACGCACATCACGCTGCCGCTGTTGCGCCCGACGCTGGCGCCCGCCGTCGTGCTCGGCACCGTGTGGACCTTCAACATGTTCAACATCATCTACCTCGTGAGCGGCGGCGCGCCCGGCGGTAGCACGGACATCCTCATCACCGAGGCCTTCCGCTGGGCCTTCGAGCGCGGCCAGGGCGGCGCCTTCGGGTACGCGTCGGCGTACTCGACGCTCATCTTCCTCATGCTGCTCGCCTACTCGGTGGCGTCGAACCGCGTCACCAAGGCCGTGCGAGGGGACGCCTGATGGCGCGCTCTTCTCCCCCGCCCGCCCCCTCGTCCAAGGCGCGTCCTGGCAGCAGCGCCTTGCTGCTCGGCGTCGCCAGCCACCTCCTCCTCGTCGGTGTCTCCGTCATCGTGCTCTACCCCGTGCTGTGGGTCGTGCGCATGGCGCTGACGGCGAGCCAGAGCTTCGCCATGGGCTTCTCGCCCATCCCCGCCGACCCCACGCTGCAGAACTTCAAGGACGTGGTGCTGCACACGGACCTGTCCGGCACCTGGGTGTTCGGCCACCAGCTCCTGAACAGCCTCGTCATCTCGAGCACGACGGCGCTCGTCGGCGTCGCTCTGGCGACCAGCGCCGCCTACGCCTTCAGCCGCTTCACGTTCCCCGGACAGAAGCTCGGGCTCTTGAGCCTGCTCGTCACGCAGATGTTCCCGGGCACCATGATGATGATCCCGCTGTACATCCTGCTCGACGAGATCGGCCTGCTCGACACGCGCACCGGCCTCGTGCTCGTGTACGCGACGACGTCGATCCCGTTCTCGACCTTCATGCTGAAGGGCTACTTCGACACCATCCCGAAGGAGCTCGAGGAGGCCGCGCGCATGGACGGCGCGTCCACGCTGCGCATCTTCTTCGGCATCATCCTGCCGCTCGCGCGCCCGGCCATCGCCATCACGGCGCTGTTCTCGTTCATGACCGCCTGGAACGAGTTCATTCTCGCCGCCAAGTTCATGAGCGCCGAGACGAGCTACACGCTGCCGGTCGTGCTGCAGGGCTATGTCGGGCAGAAGAGCACGGCGTGGGGACACTTCGCCGCGGGCGCCATCCTCGTCAGCGTGCCCGTCATGGCGCTGTTCTTCGTCCTACAGAAGAACCTCGTCGAGGGGCTCACCGCCGGCAGCGTCAAGGGCTAGCCGCCGCGACCAGCGCCGGGCGACGCGAGCGCTAGCGGGCGCGATAGACGATACGACCCTTCGTGAGGTCGTACGGCGAGAGGGCGACGGTGACCTTGTCGCCGAGCACGATGCGGATGTGGAACTTCCGCATCTTGCCGGAGGGGTACGCCAACACGACGTGACCGTTCTCCAGGCGGACGCGGTACATGCCGCCCGCGAGCACCTCGGTCACGGCGCCCTCCTGCTCGATGAGATCACTTCTCGCCATTCACACTCCACACGGTGGGTTACGGCTGCCTCCATAGCCAGGAGTGTCCACCTACACAAGCGCCTCCCGCGTGCCTTGCGCCTTCGGAGGCGACAAAGCATCGGCGGGAGGCGTCGAGGTCGGGCACAGCTCCGCCCGCGCTCGCGGGACGCTCAGACGTCGGCCAGCAACGCCTTCATCTGCACGTCGGTGACGTAGCCATGGCCGTCGCTGGAGATGGCCTCGTGCAGGTCCTGATAGGACACGCCGGCGAGGTGCTCGGAGTCGCGCGCCACGGCGCGAATGCCGGCCACCGCCTCGTCGAGTGAGCAGTACATGTAGGCCAGGTACTCGCCGGCGAACAGCGCCGCGCGGGCCTCGTCCTCCTTGGTCAGCGTGCCGCCGTTGCGCTCCTTCAGGAGCATGCGCGTGACCTCGAACTGCAAGATGGTGCCGAGCACGTACCAGGACTGGTCCGCCAGGCCCTTGTTCACGCGAACCTCGATCTTGCCGTCGGGGTTCTTCTCCAGCCTGATCTTCTCGCTTGCGGGACCGTCGAACCAACCCGCGGACAGGAAGTTGTCCATGTCGCCGGCCTTGAACGCGCTCGTGTGGTGCCCGTGGTCGACGTGATAGGTCATCAGCGTGTTGAGGAACTGCACGGCGTGCAGCACCTTGGTGCCGTCGAGCTCCTCGGCCTTCAGCGCGGTCGGGTGCACGACGCCGTCCGTGCGGTTGGCCGACGGCATCTTCAGCGCCACGTCGTAGAGACGATCGACGTGCGCGCCGCGCGAGTCGATGACGCCGTCCTTGTCGACGTCATAGTGCGCGTAGCGCTTGGCCTCGTGCGGGTAGAAGTAGTTGTCGTTCTGGTTCGTGTCCCAGATGCGCGGCGTGTCGCGCTTCATCTCGGCGTAGCTCTTCAGGTTGAGCGCGCCCTCGACCATGCCGAGCGTCATGGGCATCACCGAGCTGAAGTACGAGGGCTCGTCGGTGGTGACGAAGTGCGACGAGGGATACTTGTTCGCGACCTCGAACATGTTCTGCTTGCCGCGGCACATGGCGAGCATGATGAGCTTCTCGCTCTTCTCGGGCGTGCCGAGGCGCAGCTCCTCGGAGACGTTGCCGCCGAGGTTCGAGTGGCCGGTGTAGAGGATCATGTTCACGTTCGGATCGTCCATCTCCTGGAAGATGCCGTCGTGTGACTGGATGACCTCGACGCGCGCCTTGACCTCGCCGCCCGGAGCGCTCGGGTTCGTCTTCTCGAGGATCCAGCGCGGCGGCCTCTCGTTCTCGTGGCTCTCGACGAGCTTGAAGCCCTTCGACTGGTACTGCGTGATGGGATCGGTCGAGTGGATCCAGCACTCCTGATGCGCGTAGTGCTTCATCTCGATGGTGCGATCGCCGTCCGCGAACCACTTCTCGTAGGGCGGCTTCTGCGGCAGCACGACCTTCTCGAGGTCGCTGAGGCGCACCTTGTCGGCGGCGCCGAGCGTGCTCTGGATGCGCTCGAGGTTGAAGAACATCGAGGCGCGGAGGCCATGCATGGGCTCGCTCATGGCCTGCTCGAAGTAGAGCTTGAGCGCCTGCTTCTTGACGTCGCTGTCCGCGGAGCCGGCGCCCTCGATGACCTGCAGGAGCATGGCGCCCGCCGCGGCGCGGATCTTCTGGCGTGACACGTCCGGCAGCGAGCTCGTCTCCTTGCCCGCGACGAACGCCTTGTGCAGCGTCTCGATGAGGGCCGCCTTCGTCGCCGTCGGCACGGACTTCAAGACGCCGCCGCCCACCCGCGTGAGCGCGTCGGCCGCCTGGTAGAAGGACTCGGCGCCGGCGGCGTCGAAGGTCGGGCTCTTCCCGTCGGCGGTGAAGAAGCCGGCGGAGCTCAGCGAGAACTTCCTGCCGTCCACCTCGGGCAGGCCGAGGTCGAAGAGGCTCGTCGTCGGCGTCGGGGCGGTCGGCGTCGGGGCGGTCGGCGTCGCTCCGCCGTCGATGGCGCCGCGCACGATGACCTTGGCCTCGTCCGTCATCGTGTGCGCGATGAGGGCGGCGCCGAGCGAGTACTTTTCGCGCCCGGACACGTTGCCGTCCTGGCCCACCATGTCGACGAGCGCGCGCGCGTCGCTGGCGTCGATGGTGCCGCCCTCGCGCTCGAGCGAGTGTGCGAGGTTGCGGACGCCGGCGTTCTCGATGGCGAGGAACTTCTCGAGTCGAGCGCGGGTCTCGCCGGCGTCGATCTTGTCGGCGTGCTGGCTGAGCACCTGGCGCAGCTCGTCCCGCTCACTGCGGCTCAAGACCTTGTCGCCGAGCGCGGCGTCGACGAGCGCGTCCATGTCCGGCTTGTCGAGCGTACCGTCGCGGACGAGGCGCTCGGTCAGGGCGCGGATGTTGGCGGGCGTAATCGTGGGCATGCAGAGCTCCTGTGAGCGCTCGATCGAGCGAGCGCGCGGAAGGCGACGCTACCTCTAGCGCGGGATCTCGGCTTTTGGCGCGCGTGAGGAGACTCCGCCGCCGGCGGGTTCCTTCATTCTTCCGGCACCTTGCGGTCGTGGGCGTACAGCCAGCCGGCGGCCCCCGCCAAGGCGGCCGGCCCCGCGAGGCCTCCCCCGGCGGCGCCGGACGCCGCGCCGATGAGCAACAGCGGCGACACGCTGGCCGCCTGTCCCGTGGCCAAGGCGCCGAGCGAGAGCAGGCCCCCGACGGCCGCGCCGAGCGCGCCCCCGAGCGCGGCGCCGAGGGGAAACCCGAGCGCGGCGCCGGTGGCCGCCATGGCGACGCCGGGAAAGCGCGTCAGCAACACCGAGCCGAACGCCGCGCCCGCCGCGCCGAAGAGGGTGGGCACGACGAGGAGCACGAGCCAGCCGTCCGGGTCGATGGGCGCGAGCACCCTCGAGCCCAGCAGCGAGAGCACCACGGGCACGCTCACGACGACGCCGACCGTGGCCCCGCCGGCGCTGCCCGCCGCGGCGCCGAGCCGGCCAGGGACGGCGAGGCTCGCTTCCTCGCCGGCACGGTCAGCGGCGCCGCTCGTCGCTGCCGGCGCCGTCTTGACGCGCCCGTCCTCGTCGTAGAACACGAAGCCCGGCGCGGGCGCGTCGTGGACGTACTCGCCCGTCGCCGCGAGCCGACCGTTCTCGTGCCAGGCGCGGTGGCGTCCGTGCTTCTCTCCGCCGCGATACACCGTCGTCGAGCGACGCCGGCCGCTCTCGTAGAAGAGATCCTGCGCGCCTTGCTCGAGGCCGCGCTCGAAGGTGCTGCGCCCCTCGAGGCGTCCGGAGGGGAACCAGGCCAGGAAGATGCCGTGTCGTCGGCCGTCGAGGTAGGTGCCGCGGAGCGCGAGCGCGCCGCCTGCGTGCAAGCGCACGAAGGGTCCGTGACGACGACCGCGCGCGTCGGCGCACCAGAGCTCGAAGCCGCCCTCGGCTCGTGTGCGGCGCTCGCTCGTGTCCGGCGGGCAGTCCACCGTCGTCGAGAAGGGAGGCAGCGCGCCGGCCTCCCCCGCGCGATAGGGATCGTGCTCGACGGCGTCGGCGGCGCTCGGCAGGAGCGCGTTGTCCGCGGGATCGCGCAGCCCGTCGTCATCGCTGGCGGGATCCGCGACAGGCTCCGGCAGGACGCGCGGGTCGAGCGGCGGCGGGGCGACGGGCGCGTCGATCTCATCGGCCTCGACGCCGACGTCCGCCGGGTCGTCGATGGGATCGACCTGCGAGCGCGCTTGGGGCGACACCAGCAGGAGGACGAAGAGCACCACGGTGGCGCGCACGAGCGACGGGATCACCGCTCGACGATAGCGCGGGCGACGCGGGCGGTCGCATACCGATGCCCGGGCTACGCGTTCCGCGGCAGGAGCGTTATGTCGAGTCCTGTGAACGCGCGCGAAGCCAGCTTCGAGACCGCCGCGGCCTGGCTACGGCAGGCAAAGCGCGTGGTGGCGTTCACCGGCGCCGGCATCTCGCAGGAGAGCGGCATCCCCACCTTTCGCGACGACGCCGGGCTGTGGCGCGAGTTCCCCCCCGATCGCTTCGCGCGCGTCGGCAGCCTCGTGAAGCTGGCCGCCACGGAGCCGGACGAGGTCGCGCGCTTCTTGCTCGCCGTCCTCGATCCCATCGCCGCCGCGTCGCCGAACCCC
The DNA here is from genome assembly GCA_964388085.1 of uncultured Myxococcales bacterium. Taxonomy (GTDB): domain Bacteria; phylum Myxococcota; class UBA727; order UBA727; family CAYLZW01; genus CAYLZW01. The sequence goes on from CAYLZW010000082.1 coordinate 5,821, forward strand.
GGCCACCGCGCGCTCGCCGCGTTCGCAAGCCACGTGCGCACCGAGGTCATCACCCAGAACATCGACGGGCTACACCAGGACGCGGGCAGCCACCCGGTGCACCAGATCCACGGCTCCCTCCTCGAGGTGGCGGGCGCGGGCGGGGAGCTCGTGCGCACGCTCACGCGCGCGGACCTGGCGCGCATCGTCAAGGGGCTGCGCAAGTCGTTGACGCGGCGCTTTCGGCTCGGGCACGTGCTGTCGGCGGTTCATCCGCTGCTCGGGTTCGGCTCGGGGTTCGTGCAGCGGCCTCGCGTGGTGCTGTTTGGAGACGCCATGGCGGAGCCCGATTGGTCGCGTGCGCAGGCGGCCGCGCGGGCCTGTGACGTCATGCTCGTCGTCGGTACCAGCGGTGAGGTGTGGCCCGCGTCTCAGCTGCCGACAGACGCGGCCGCGCGCGGCGCTCGCTTGATCGCGGTCAACCCCGATGAGGTCGAGGCCGACGTGTGGTTGCGCGGACGGTCAGGAGAGGTGCTGCCGGAGCTGCTCGCGCTGACCTGGACCTGAGGTGGGCGCTCGTCAGCCTCCGTCGCTGGGGCCGGCGTCGTCGTCGTCCCGGTCGCCATCGACCGCGCGCACGAGGAGGGCGTCGTCCCGGCGGTCGGTTCCGAGCGGTGTGTCGACGCTGACGGGGTGGCGGCCGGCGCGCACGGCGATGGGCAGGCGTCCGCGCAGCTCGGTGGCGTCGATCCACTGGACGTCGTCGAGGGGGAGGTCGCCGACGCGGACCTTGAAGGATCCGCCGACCTCGTTCGAGAGCGAGTCGTACTGCCAGTGAAAGCCGGCGCCTCGCACCACGATCTCGGCGCCGCTGCCTTCGTCGACGCTGCGCGGCACCACCTCGTCGACGCGCGGGCCTTCTGCCGCGCAGGCGCCGCCGAGCAGCAGCAGCGACGCGAGCAGCGTGACGAGCGTGGGCGCCCGGCGCGCCGACGTCATGGGGTCGTTCCTTCGTCGGACTTGCGCGCTCGCCAGGCGATGTCTCCGAGACCCTCGTCGTGGTTCGCCTGACGCGCGAGCGCGAACAGCAGATCACTCAGCCGGTTCAGGTAACGAACGATCTCGCCGCGCACGGGCTGTGCGTGCGCGTCACGCAGGTCGACGACGGCGCGCTCGGCGCGACGCACGACGGTGCGGGCGACGTGAAGCCGCGCCGCCGTCTCGCTGCCCGTGGGCAGGACGAAGGTCTTGAGCGGCGGCAGGACGGCCTCGGCCTCGTCGATGCGGCGCTCGAGGGCGGCGATGCGCCGGTCGTCCACGTTGCTCGACAGGCGCTGCTCGAGCTTGTGCGCGGCCTTGTCGTCGTGCGGGGTGGCGAGCTCGGCGCCGAGGTCGAAGAGATCGCTCATGACCTCCTCGAGCAGGAGGCGCAGGGGACCCGCCGCCGCCGCCGCCGCCAGCCCGACGAACGCGTTCGCCTCGTCGACGACGCCGTACGCGTTCACGCGCGGGTGCGCCTTCGAGACGCGCCCGCCGCCAAAGAGCCCCGTGCTGCCGGTGTCGCCGGTCTTCGTGTAGAGCTTCACGGCGCCTCCTTCGCGTCGTTCGCTTCGGGCGCGGGCTCGCTCGAGCCGAGGACCCAGCGCGTCAGAAACGCGGCCGTCGCCGCGCCGGCGACGACGGCGACGCTGCCGGCGGTCGCGACGATGACGGCGTCGGTGCGGATGGCTGCGCGCAGCGGGCCGAGGTTGCGTCGCTGGATCTCGCTCGGGATGAGCGAGACGGCGTAGTGATGGGACTCGAGCTTGTCGTCGTCCCTGCGCTGCAGCCCGGCGTTCAGGACATCGACGTCGCGGGCGGTCACGGCCCAGTCGGCGCCGGCGATGAGCGCGCTGATCGCCGCTACGGCCATCACGCTGCCCGTCACGGCAGCGGGCCACCAGGGGACCGCCGCCGCGTGGCCCGACGACGCGGGCGACGACGCGCTCGCCGGCGGAGGGGGTGACGCGTCGAACGTAAGCTCCTCGTCGTAGGCGATGGTCACCTCGCGCTCGATGGGGGCGACGTCGGGCGCGGTCACCTCCACGAGGTGTGTGCCCACCCGGACGGCTTGCGGCTGCAGCAGCTCGCTGGCGGCGAGCGGCAAGCGGTCGACGCTGATCTGCGCGCCCGCGGGTGCGTTCTCGAAGCGCAACCGTCCGACGTACTCGCCCGGGCTCAACAGTTGATGCAGCACCCCGCGCCATTCGCGCGCGTCGGGCGGTCGTGTCGGCGAGCGCTCCGCCGTCGCGACGAGCCGGCCGTCCGCGCTGTGCAGGCGGGCCCGCAGCGTGAGCTCAGCCCCGTTCGCGGCATACGTCGTCAGCACGACGAGGTTCGCGCCGTTGGCGCTGGCGAGCGCCGCCGCGCACGCGTTGTCGTCGGCGCAGCTCGCCGGCCGCGAAGGCGCCGCCGAGGCGAGGCGCTCCCCCAAGACGCGGCGCGCCTGCTCGCGCATGACGGACTCGAGGCGCTGCGCGGCCGCGGCGTCGATCCCCTCCGCGTCGACGCGCGCGATGAGCACGGGGTTCGCGGCGAGCGGCGCTGCTCCGAGGACGACGGCCGCGAAGGTGAGCGGCAGCAGGGTGCAGCGGATCGACGTCATGGGCGAAACCTAGCACCAAACGCGCTCAGCGACGTACCTGCGCCGTCGGCACGCCCTGCTGCAGGGTCTCGAAGAACAAGCGGTACGCCTCCTGCGCGTCGGGGTTCGTGAACACGGCGAAGTGCCCGTCGTCGGGATACTGCAGGAGGCCGGCGGTCAGCGCTTGCCCGTCGCCGCTGCGCAGGTTGCCGGACGCGGGCCCCGCGCTCGGCTGCACGTCGAGCAGCTGCAGGACCTCGACGGGCTCGGACGCCGGCTCGATGACCGGCAGGCCAAAGGCCCCCGCGAGCCCCCAGTGCGTCCGCTTCGGGGTGTAGGGATCGAGCAGCCCCGACGTCGCGACGAGGTGCGGCGTGGGACGGTCGCGGCGCTCGCGCCAGAGCCGTCCGTAGTTGAGCGGCTCCGACGGCTCGATGAAGATCTGCAGCAGGTTCGGCACCGGATGGAAGCGATCGACGTGCTCGTCGTCGGGCAGATCGAGCAGCGTGCGCAGGATGACCTCGAGGCTGACCGGCTCCGTCTTCTCGATGAGGGAGGGCGCGAAGCCCGCGCCCGCGCCCGACAAGAACGCTCCCTCGATGCGGTGCTCGACGCCGACGAAGAGCGCGCCGACGATGCCGCCTTGCGAGTGCCCGAAGTAGGAGACGCGATGTTCGTCGAAATACACGCTCTTGAAGCCGGTGATCGACGCCGGCAGGTCGAGGTTCTCGACGCTGTGGACGAGCTGCGCCTTCTCGAGCGCCGATTGCCGCCAGTTGTCGCGGCCGGCGACGGGGTTCAGGAAATTGAACGTGCCGATCTCCTCCGAGCCCGGGATGTACCCTGCCCGGCCCCGGTGCAGCGGCTCCGACGTCGCCAACATCGCGCAGCCGGCGAGCGCCAGTTGGTGTGACTCGTAGCGCGGGTCGTCGCCGATGCCGCTCCTGAGGTCGCCGCCGGTGCCGTGCCCGTACACGACGACAGGCCAGCCATCGGCCGGCGCCGCCCCCTTCGGCACCGTGAGCACGAAGGGCACGTCCTCGACGCGCTGGACGACGGGGACGCCGTCATCCCCCAAGACGAAGCCGCCGGTGACGCCGTCGAAGCTGCGGTACGGCGGCGCACCGCTCTGGAATTGCGCGAGCTCGACGACGCCCTGATAGACCGTGAGCTCCGCGTGCTCCTCGTCGAGCTTGACGACGTCCTTCACCACCGGCGCCGGGCGCTCCAGCAAGGAGTCGAAGGCGGCCTGCAGCGCGCTCGTGGCGTCGGCCGGGGTCACCATCTGCACGAGCGCGACGTCGTCGACGCTGAGCCCGAGCGCGAGCAGCAGGTCCCGGTAGGGGCGACAGTCGGGCGCGCCCGCGGCCTCCGGCTCGCAGGTGAGCAGCGCGCGCATGTCGCCGGAGGGGCCGAGCGGCGCGCCGTTCGTGTGCTTCGCGTCGCGGGTGACGACGAGGGCGGCGGGCTCGTCGAAGATCGCGCCGAGCAGGGGCAGCACCGCCACGGTGCCCGCCGGCAGGAACGAGGTCGCCTCGGGATACAGCGCGAGCTCGACGGGGATGCGCACCTCGGGATGGGCCAGCTCGACGAGGAACAGGCTGGCAGAAGCGCCCATGGACGCGGCCGGGCTCGCCGGCAGGCTGCTTGGGTCGACGCCTCCCTCGACGTGGAAGTAGAGCGCGCCGCTCGAGGAGTACCCCGGCGCGCTCTGGAACAGCTGCAGGTAGTCCTCGAGGGTCTGCGCGCCGTTGGGGTTCGGGAAAGCTCTCAGATCGAGCCCCCCCTCGGGGCGACGCAGCAGATCGCTCGGCCACGGCGTCTCGAGGAACGCTCGCCGCGAGCCGTCCGGGATGTGCATCGACACCGGCATGGGCTCACGCAGCCCCTCACAGGCGCTGCCGAGGCAGAGGGTGCTGACGAGGAGAAAGGGGAAGGTGCCGAGCAGCGAGCGCATGCCGTGGCGTAGCACGCCGGAGCGACCCTCGCCGGTCCACGCAGCGAACGCTCGGTGAGCGAACGAGGCGCACGGGGATTGACAGCGGCGACGGAGGGTCGTTACAGACACCCTTCCGCTGGGGCGTGTAACTCAGTGGTAGAGTGCCTCCTTCACACGGAGGAAGTCAGGGGTTCAAATCCCTTCACGCCCACCACGATCGCTAGCCGCACCCTAGCTGCACGAGCCCGCCGGAAACGGCGGGTTTTTGTTTGCCGCAAGTAGCCGTCAAACCAGGAGATCTCACCGCCGGCGCGCGGACACTCGACAAGGGCAGCGGGGCCGCGCTACGCTTTCGATAGTGAGAATCAACCTCATTTTCAATCTAGCGCCCTGCCACCTGCTCGGAGGAGCCGCCCGAAGATGAACGCGCCCCTGCCCTCGTCGCTCGCCCGCCTGCTCCCCCAGGCTTCGGTCGGTCCGCTGTCTGCGCGCGATCTGTCGTCGTGCGAGACCTATGCGCGGCGACGTCACGAGCACCTCTGCCGCAGCCGCCTACAGAAGCGGCTGCGTCGCGTGGAGCTCGGCGACGTGTGCTCGCTTCTGTTCGAGAACCGCGCGACCGTGCTGTCTCACGTCGAGGAGGTGCGCTTCCTCGAGGGCAACGGCTGGTCACCCGAGCGGCTCGCGAGCGAGATCGACGCCTACCGCGTGTTGCTCCCCGCGGCGGGGGAGCTGCGCGCCACCGTCTTCGTGCACGGCGCTGACGCTCTGCTCGGCAGCGCGTTGGCGTGCAGCTTGGCCGAAGGTGAGCCGGCCCTGGGGCTGCGCGTCGGCGAGCACACCGTCGTGGCCCGCTCGCTCGACGAGCGCTGGGATCCGTTGAGCCCGGTGCTCTACGTCGGCATGACGCTCGGCGCCGCGGCGGAGCAGGCCATCCGCGACGGCGACGACGACGTCGAGCTCTGGCTGGCGCTCTTTGGCTGCACGAGGTCCGTGACGCTGCCGCCGCACACGCGCTTCGAGCTCGAGCGCGATCTTTGGGAAGCGGCGCGCTAACGTCCGGCGCATGACGACGGAATGGATCGACAGCGACGAGCCGTTGCGAGCGCTCTCGGAGCATCTGCGGGCGCAACCGTTCGTGGCCGTCGACACCGAGTTCCACCGCGAGCGCACGTACTACGCGCAGCTCGCGCTCGTGCAGGTGGCGTCGGCGGAGCGGGTGGCGTGCATCGACCCGCTGGCCAAGCTCGACTTGAAGCCCCTCGACGAGCTGATGCTCGATCCCGGCGTCTTGAAGGTCGTCCACGCCGGGCGCCAGGATCTCGAGATCTTCTACGACCGCACGGGGTGCATCCCCTCCCCCCTCTTCGACACGCAGATCGCGGCCGGGCTGCTCGGCTACGGCGACACCATCGGCTACGCGGCGCTCGTGTCCCGCGTGCTCGGCGTCGAGCTCCAGAAGCTGCACGGCCGCACGGACTGGATGCGGCGTCCCCTCGACGCCGCCGTCATCGAGTACGCGGCCGACGACGTGCTGCACCTGCGCGACGTCTACCGCGCGCTCGACAAAGAGCTCACGGACAAGGGCCGCCGCGCCTGGCTCGACGAGGAGCAGGCGCCGCTTTTGCGCGAAGCGACCTACCGCGTCCCCGAGGAGGACGCGTGGAAGAAGCTGAAGGGCGCCGGACGCATGAGCGGCGTCGAGCGCGCCGTGGCCCGCTCGCTGGCCGCCTGGCGAGAGGCGCGCGCCCGCAAGAGCGACATCCCTCGCCGCCGGGTGCTGTCCGACGAGGTCATCGTGGATCTCGCGCGGCAGCGTCCGGAGACCGTCGAGGCGACGGAGCGCCTGCGAGCGCTCGAGCCGGGCGTGCGCAAGCGCTTCGGCGCCGAGATCGTTGCGCTCGTGCGCGCGGCGATGACGTCGTCACCGGCCTCCTGGCCGCCCTCCCTCGACAGCGGCCCGCCCGCGGACGTGGACCCTGCCCTCGTGGACGCGCTCTCGGCCGTGCTCTCGGCGCGAGCGCGCGCGGCCGACGTGAGCCCGCGCGTGCTCTCGAGCCGCGCGGAGCTCGAGAAGCTCGCCGCCGGTGACGACGACGTGGAGGTCCTCCGCGGCTGGCGCGGGGAGATCGCGGGCGGCGCCCTGCGCGCGTTCCTGCGGGGCGAGGTGCGCTTGGCGGTCGACGATGGCGAGCTACGCCTTCTGCAGGCGTGACACCCGGCTGACGTCGCAAGATGCTGGCGAAGCCTCGTGCCGGTGGCAAACTCAGGCACCCAGCTCATGGAGGCGTCATGCGGCTCTTCGTCACCAGCACAGCCTGTCTCGTCGTGGTCGTGGGAGCTTGGGCCGCGCACGTTCACGCGGAGGCCGTGGCGCCGCCGCTGTACGCGCTGTGTTGGAACGATCTCAGCGCCGTCCTCGACGTCTCGGTCGAGAGCGCTGACGACGTGCAGGTCAGCGGCGTGGTGAACGAGGCGTTCGTCCGGGACGACCCGGCGAGCGACGGCGGCCCTGCAGCGTCGTTCTCGGCCGGCGATGAGGTCACCCTGCCCGGTTGGTGCGGAAGCGCTACGACGGCGGGCGCACGTGCGCTGTTGTTGCTCGACGCCGAGGGGAGCTGCACGCGAGCCTTTGCGCTCGACGACGCCGGCGTCCTCGAGGAGGGCCGCCCCGACGTCATCACGAGCGAGGAGGCGGGAGACGCCGCGATGAGCGAGGACTGCCAGGCAACGCTCAACGCCGCTGGTTACAACCCGGTGTACGAGGAGAGCCCGCTCGTGAGGCTGCTCGGCTGCTCGGCGACCAGCGCAGCGGACGGCCCGCTGCTGTTCGCTACCTTCGCGCTCCTGGCTGCCTATCGCGGTCGCTCACGACGCCGGCGCGGTCGAGACGAGAACGGCTGAGGGGCGCGCTCTCCGCCAGGCCGCGCCGCAGGTTGCGGCCAGGCTCCGCGAAAGGGATGACCCACCTGCCGCAAAGGTGCGGCGCGCCCCCTCGCGGCCTCCGCCTTAGAGCCCATGGACCATCGGCCTCTCGATCCCGACGACGATCACCGTCTGACGCTGCGCCTGCCGGTCGCATGGGTGGCGCTCATGGCGGCGGTGGCGCTGCATGGCGCCGTCGTCGTGGTGGCCTCGCTGCTCCCTGAGCCGGCCAAGCCCGCGCAGCGCATTCAGCTCACCGTGGCGCCCCCGCCTCCGGCCGCCGAGGCGCCCACCCCGAGCGCGGCGCCGGCACCTGCCCGCCCGCCCGAGGCGCGCAAGAAGGTTCCCGCTCCGCTGCCAAGGGCGACGTCACCCGTCGCGCCCGCGCTGCCGCCGTCGGAAGATCCGCCAGCGAACCGGGCGCAGCTTCCGGTGGTCGAGACGTCGCCGCAGCCGGCTCCTCCGCCGGCGCCTCCGACGTGGGAGGAGCAGCTTCGTGCGCAGTTGGCCGCGACCACGCCGAAGCGACCCCGGCCAGCCACGGGCGTGCTCGCGCCGAGCGCCGCCGGGTTGCAGCGCGTGGCGGGCGCCGATCCGCGCATGCACGACGAAGAGACCGAGCGGCGGCTGATGGCGGACTTCGGCCCCTTCTTCCGTCGTGGGCTCGAGGCGCTGCGCGGAAATTGGCACCCGGATGAGGTGCTGAACCGAGGGGACACCGCGCGGCGTTGCGGTCGGCAGACGCGCACGACCTACGCGGTCGCGGTGCTCGACAAGAAGGGCAGCGTCGTCGACGTGGACCTGAAGGCACCCTCGGGGTGCCCTGGGCTCGACGACGAGGCCATCGCCGCGTTCAAGCGCGTGGCTCAATTTCCGCATCCACCCGCCGGCATCTTCGTGGGACCGGACGGCTCCGCGCTCGAGACGGCCCGTTACCCCGTCCGCTTCATCGTCAGGTTCGACGGCGGCCTGCAGCTCGATTGGAGCTGGAACTAGAGCCTCGGTCGCTCCTCCCCGAGCACCGCCGAGCACCTCCCGGGGGCTCGCTCGTCCCTGCTCGGGAGCTCAGCGGCTGGAAGGGTTTCGATGGGTCGGGCGCCGCGGTAGAACGCGTGCGGGAGCCCAAGGAGTTTCATGCGTCGCACCGCCCCCCTTCGTCCGCTCGTCCTCACCTGCCTCTTCAGCGTCGGCGTCGCGCTCGCGTCGGCCGGGTGCGCGGGCGTGCAGATCGCGCGGGCCGACCTCGAGCACCCCGGCCAGCTGCTCTTCAACGGGCACGTGAAGGAGGAGGTCAACTGCTTCAAGTGCCACAACGGAGACGCCACCGGCTCCATGCGCGGGCCGAGCCTCGACGTCACGGCCGAGATGAGCGACGACGACATCCTCGAGTACATCAACGAGGGCGAGGGCATCATGCCGGCCTTCGCCGACAAGCTGACCTCCGACGAGAAGGCGCAGATCGTCTCGTGGCTGCGCGTGCGCTTTCCGCCGAGCAGCGCCGCGGTCAACCAATAGCCATCACGGCTGCGTGAACGGAGTGTCCGGGACGAAGGGCGACCGCTCGAGGTAGGCCGGGTCGTCGACGGGCAAGGTGCGTACATCGGCGGGCGCGGTGGGTACGACGATCTCGTTCACCACGTCGCGAGCGCCGGCGAGGAACGCGCTCTCGCGCGCGGACGCCACCGCCACCGCGTCGTTCGCCTCGCCGGCGAGCCAGACCACGCCACCCTCGACGCGAACCTCGACGTCGGCCGCGTCGACGGCCGGGTTCCAGAACAGCTCCTCGAGCACGGACGCGCGCAGCTCGTCGTCGGACGCGCGCAGGGGCGTGCTCACGCGCAGGCGGTCCACGTCGACGCGCTCGACGCCCTCGATGGCCGCGACCAGCTCCCTCGTGCGCGCGCGGGCGTAGCGGGTGGGCAGCTCGCCCGCCAGCAGCACCGCTCCGTCGTCGATGAGCACGGCCAGCTCGGCGTCGAAGAGCCACGGGTCACGGGACAACACGGCCTCCACCCGCTCGCTGAGCTCCGCGTCGGGGACCGCGTCCCGTGGGCGCACCCGCACGCGATTGCGCACCTCCACCACGCCGCGGGCTTCCAGGGCACGCTCGCTCGCGCTGTCCCGCGCGGCGACGGTGCGCACGGCCCCGCGTAAGGTGACGACGCCGTCTTCCACCTCTGCGCGCACGGCGCCGTCGTCGAGGCGAGGGTCCCGCGCCAGGGCGGCGAGCACCGCGTCGTGCACGAGCTCGTCGGAGAGGAAGACCGCCGGACGCGGCGCCTCGTCGCGAGCCGAGCCAGCCTCGAGCTGACGCACGTCGACGAACACCGCGCCGGCGGCGAGCGCGTAGTCCGCCGCCAGATCGCGGTGGCGCGCGCTCTCCACCGTCCCTGTCAGCGTGGCCACGCGCCGCTCGACGTCGACCTCGATGGGGGCGCCCTGAAAGCGCGCGTCCTGTTCGAGCGCCTGCTCGAGCGCGGCGCGGATGTCGTCGTCATCCGCCGGCGCGAGGCCTGCCACCACCAGCCGGTCGACGACGTCACGCACGCCGAGCACGCCGCGCGCGAGCGTGCGCGCGTGGCTCGCCTCCGCCTGCTCGAGGACCTCGCCTTCGAGCGTGACGAAGCCCTCGTCGACGTCGACCCTGAGCTCCCTGCCCTCGAGCGCCGACGCGGCCGAGAGCGCCGCGCGCACGTCGGCCGCGATGGCCTGGTCCGTGCGCGAGAGCGGGCGCACCTGCACGCGATCGACGACGCCGCGCACGCCCCGGACGGTCGCCACCTGCTCCACCAGGCGGTCGTGCGCGATCAGATCCTTCGTCGTGCCGCTCAGCGTGACGACGCCATCGTCGACATCGATGGCGAGCGCGCTCGGCTCCACGTTGCCGTCCGCTTGCAGGCGGCGCTGCACCGCGGCGCGCAAGCTCGCGTCCGGCAGCTCGGGATCGCCGAGCGCGGCGCGCGGCACTTCATCGGGCGTCGGCGAGGCGCGCACGGGAGTCTGCGGCCCTGGCCACTCGCCCGGCGGCTCGAGGGGCGGCAGCGTCTGACACGCGCTCAACACGATCGCGCCCGCGCCGAGGGCGAGCGGGAGAGGGACGACACGGGCATGCATGCTCGCTCCTGGTCGAGGCCGGCGCGCGGCCTCGAGGCTGCCCCTCCCTGTGTCGTCGCCCCGCGTGCTGATGCACAGACGCAGGCTACGAGTTCAGACCTCGTGCCAACGGCCATGACGTCGTCGTGCGTCTCGGCGCCCGCACCGGCGCGAACACGCGCGAGGCGCCGCGCCCCGACGTGACACGCGCGCAGAGCATGCGCCCGGCCAGGCGCGTCCGAATCGCTAAGGGGCCGCGGCTCCCTTGGCATCCCCCCTGCTCTCTTCCGCTGGCGCGTCGTCGACGTCGTCCAGCCTGCCCTTTCCTCGGGAGAGCGACATGAAGCAGCTCCGCGTCCTCGCGGCCATCGCCGGCGTCGCCTTGGTCGGCTGCCAAGACTACGAGAGCCCTGGCGGCGTGGCCGACGAGTCCGTCTGGTCTCCCGTCCCCGCCGATTCGAGCGAGGGCGAGCTGCCCGAGCGCGAGGATCGTCAGCGCGAGCTCGCGCAGCTCGAGGAGCGCGTCGCGAACCTCCAGTACCGCGCCGATCGCGTGCAGAGCGCGCTGGAGGCCGCGTCCGATCCCGAGCCAGGCGAGCCGCGACAGGTCAGAGGGCTTCAGAGCAAGCTCCTGGAGGTGAACGAGGACCTCCGCGAGATGCGTGCTCTCTACGACGAGCCGGATGCGTTCCGTGACCTGCAGGAGCGCGTCGAGGGTCGGCTCGACGACGTCGACGCGCGCCTTCACACCTTGACCGAGCCGGCGCCGGAGCCCGAAGGGCCCACCTTCGACGACGGCCCGCCCGCGCCGCCCGCCGGCTGACGCGTCAGGGGAGCGGCGGACAGTCGCCGGGAGGGTCCTGGCAGATCCAGCCGTCCGACACCTCACAGCGACGCGGGACGCCGGCGAGGGAGACGGCGCCCGCGCTCACCTCGACGCTGCCCGGCTGCCAATACTCGCCGGGGGCGAAGCCGCTCAGCGTTACCTCGTCGACGAGCACGCCGCCGGAGAACAGCTCGAGGCGCGCGTCCGTCGCCGGCCAGCCGGAGAAGGGCTGGTAGCGCACGCCGACGACGTACGCAGCGACGAAGGGCGCGTCGATGCAGAGCACCTCGGGCCCAAAGCCGGCCGCCGTGTCCGTCACGAGGACCGGATCGCCGGCGCTCGCCCCTGCGACGTTGTCCCACTCTCTGCGCGGGTCCGCGTCCGGCCGGCAGTTCGCCCAGAAGCAGTCCTCGTCGCTGCACCAGGCGGCGCCGTCGAGCGAGAGGTGCAGGTCGAGGTCCCCCACGGTGCTCCAGCTGAGGCGCAGCGCCAAGCCAGCGCTGCCACACGGGCCCACGACGACGTCGTCACCGGCGTCGGCGACGACTCCCGCGTCCGCGACGGCTCCGGCGTCCGCGACGTTCGAGTGACCGCCATCGTCCGTGAGCGCCCCGGCGTCGTCGCCCTCGGCGCCGCTGTCGAGCGCTTCGCCGGCGTCGAGCGCGCGCCCGGCATCCAGCGCCGCGCCACCGTCCGAGAGCGCGCCGGCGTCGTCGCCCGCGCCGCTGTCGCGCCGAGCGCCCCCGTCGTCGCTGTCCCCAGCGTCCGCCAGGGCACGCCCACCCGCGTCGGCCCTCGCCGCTCCATCGTCCGGCGGCGCCGGATCACAGCCATCGCACCCTGTCGCCAGCGACGAGAGCAGGGGCAAGGACAGCCCGGCAACGACGAGCAGCGCGCGCACGATGGCTCCGTCAGAGCGAGCCGTAGTCGCGCGCGATCACCTTCGCCTGACCCACCGGGTACATCTCGCTGCCGTCCTCGGCGCCGGGCACCGGCACGTTCTCGAAACCCGGCATGACGAGGTTCAGCGAGTCGTTCGGGTGCGCGTCGAACTTGGCCGAGTCTTCCTTCGCGACCTTGATGCGGATCTGGTAGTCGCGCAGCTGCTGCTGGCCGTTCGTCGCGGTCCAACAGAACTTCTGATTGACGATGACGTCGACGAACGCGTCCGAGCGGGAGGCGTTCTCGATCTTCATGTCGTCGTTCGACATGCGGCCGATGGTCTCGGCGATGATGACGCCGCGCACGTCCTCGCCGCTCGGCATGCGGAAGGTGACCACGCCGAGGGCCGCGTCGCTCGCGACGTCACCGCTCTGCGCGCTCGACGCGAGCCCGGGCGTGGTCATGCGCACCCCCGAGCCGTTGCCGTTCCTGTCCTTCACCTGCACGGAGAACGACGCGCGCGACTCGTGCGGGAACTCGAGCTGGAAGCGGCCCTCGCCGTCGACCTTCGCCTCCGTGCTGTGCTCCACGCCGTCGGGTGTGCGGCTCTTGACCGTGACGGTGCTGAAGGGCTCGACGCTGAGCTCGTCTCCCGAGAGCTTCCAGAAGGGACCGCCCTCGCGCGCCTTGCCGCTCGCGTCGAAGCTCGCGTTCTCGAGCTTGGTGTTGCCGATGCGGAAGAAGGGCGGACGATCGTCCACCTTCAACGGGCGCGCGCTCCTGAGCGTGTGCGCCTGCGCCTCGTAGGTGTCGGTCGGCACCACGGCCATCGCGCTCTTCTTGCCGTCGCTCGTGACGGTGACGAGGCCGAGCTGATCGCCCGCGCGCAGGTCGTCCGCGTTGCCGACGATGGAGAAGCGGCCGTCCGGGCCCGTCACCGCCTCGGCGACGAGCGTCTTGGTGCCCGACGACACGTTGTAAACCTGGACGATATCGCCGGCGCTCGCGGCGCCCGTGACCCGCAGCGGCGCCACGCCGGCGCGCTGGCGAACGTTGTGCTGCGGAGGGCCGACGAGCACGGCCGCCGACTCCACGCGCGGCGGCTCGAGACCGCCCTCGCCCTTGCCGACCTGCCCCACGCCGGAGATGCCGCCGAGCATGGCGGCGCGCGCCTCGAGGACGCTCATGGCGCCGGAGCGCGGGCGCGCGAGGGGCTCATTCGGTCCCGCCGCGTCGCTCGACGGCACCTGGAAGCGGCTCGTCAGCTCGTAGGGGAACTTCTCGAGCGCCTGCTTCGCCGAGTCGACGATGGCGTCCTTCTGATCCGGATGCTCGACCGCGAGCCGATCGAAGACGTAGAGGAACGTCTTCGCCGCCGCCATGGCGCGGTCGTACTCCATATCGCCCGGCTCTTTGCCGTGCTCGTAGGCGAGCCCGACGAAGGCGAGCGCGTGCTTGAGGCCGCTCTGCAGCTCTGGCAGGTGGTCGGGCACCTCGATGGGCGAGTTCGGTGAGCCCATGTTCACGCGGCCCATGACGTAGTCGACGCCGACGGTGTGCTGCGTCCGGCCGTTGAAGCCGACGCTCACGCGCGAGGTCCCCTCCTGCTTGCTCAAGGAGAGGCTCGCCGACGTCGTGTCCGCGGCTCCGGGGATGCCAAGCCTCTCGACGATGCGCGGCGGGAAGTAGTCGAAGCTCGCCTCGGTCTTCTCCCCCGTCTTCTCGTTCCCGAAGAACTGCCGCCGGTAGTGCAGCGGCACGTTCGTCTCCGGCAACGCCACGGCGCCGCTCTGGATCGTGAAGGGCGTCAGCCAGTCGTCGTGCAGGTCGAGCGTGCCCTTGCCGATCTGCCCGAGGCACTCGGCGAGCAGCCGATCGCCCGTATGCACGTGCTGCTCGGGCACGTCCGACGTCTTCCCCTTGCCCGGCACGCGCCAACCCGACAGCTCGGTGGCGAACTTGCGGCCGGCGGCGTCGAGCACCTGGAAGTTGAGCTGATCGCCGACGTTGACGCCGCGCAACATGCCTTGTAGCGCGCCGTCCTTGTCCGCGCGCAGGTACTGGATGACCTTGCCCTCCCGCACGACGGCGAGCTGACCGAACGGCGGCATGCCCTTGACGTCGGGCATGCGCAGGTACGGACCGCGCGGGTCCACCTTGCCGTCGAGCAGGATGTCCTGCGGCGGCCCCTTGATGGCCTCGATGACCTTGGTGACGTCGGGCTGCTTCTGCGTCAGCTCGCTCGCCGGCATGAAGAACGGCGCCCCGCGCTTTACCTGCTCGGGCAACATCACCATGAGCTCCGCGTCGCTCGAGATGTTGCCGCGGGCGTCGCGCGCGACCACCTCGAGCACGTCGA
>CAYLZW010000083.1:0-4575 GCA_964388085.1 uncultured Myxococcales bacterium
GAGGAGGTGCGCGGCTTCGTCGTGCTCGTGTCCTACGGCGGGCGCTTCCCCGCCGGCGGGCTCGCGCTGCTCGAGGCGTCGTGCGGGTTGCTCAGCGAACGCGCCACCACCGAGGCGATGACGCAGGTCTGATGCAGGTCCGACGCAGGCCTGAGGAGGGTCTGTCGCTGCCCCGCGGCGGGTGCGGGGCGACGAAACGAAGGGCGCCGCTCGAAGAACCGGCGGACGGGAATCGACTCGAGGGTAAGGCTCGTTTATGAACGAACGCCGAACGAGACCTCGCGCGCCCAAGGCGACGCGGGCGCCACGATGAGAGCTGCAGCCATGAGAACGCACTCGCTGTCCCTGTCCCTCGCGCTCCTCGCCGGCCTCTTCGCCGCCTTCGGCTGCAAGCCCGACCTGCTGCCGAACACGACCATCGAGGACAACTCGCAAAACCGCGCCATCGCGGACTTCGTGCTCCAGTACAAGAACGCCGTGGAGGCCCGCTCGCCGGAGCAGGTGCTGAGCCTGGTGGCCGAGGACTACTTCGAGGACATGGGGACCGTGGAGCCGCAGGACGACTACGGCGTCGAGCGCCTGCAGGAGCAGCTCGCGGAGACCTTCGGGCACTCGAAGGCCATCCACCTCGAGATCTTCCTGCAGAACGTCGGCGTCGATGAGCAGAAGGGCCTGTACGCGGTGGACTACCGCTACAACCAGCGCGCGCTGCTGTCCTTCGACGCGGGCGATCAGTGGGTCACGCACACCGACGTGAACCGCATCGTGCTGCGGCAGCGCGGCGAGAGCGTCGACGACGGGTTCGTGATCGTCTCGGGCCTCTGACGCGGTCGTGGCGGCGAGCCGCCGCTCGCCCGCGGCGGGCGCCAAGGGAGTACGCTGCGTCCATGCGGACCGTGCAGCACTTCGCCGCCCTTCATGCCACCCAATCCAAGGGCACCTTCCTCGGGCAGCTCGGCGGCGGCGCGGTGCTCGTGCGCCTCGATGAGCGCGGCGGGCGCCTCGATCCCGCGCCCTGGGCCTTCCCGCAGTCGGGCGCGCGCGCGCAGGCCACCGGCCCGCGGCGTGACGACGAGGTAGACGCCGAGGCGCTGCGGCTCGCGCTCCTTGGCGAGACCCGCGAGGCCGAGGGCGTGTTCACGACGCCCGACGAGGAAGAGACCGCCACCTCCCTGACGCCCCTCCCCGTGGTGCCGCCCGCCCGCGGCGCCGCGTCGGTGCTCGTCCTGCCCGCGAGCCCAGGCAGCGAGCGCACGCTGACGCTCGGGCGCGCCGGCGACAACGACGTGGTGCTCCCCGAGATGAGCGTGAGCCGCAAGCACGCCGCCGTAGCGGTGGGCGCCGACGGCTTTCGGCTGAGAGACCTCGGCGCCGCCAACGGCACGCGCGTCAACGGCCGCCCCGCGCCGGCCGGCGGCTACCTGCTCTCGAGCGGCGACATCGTCGCGTTCGGGGACGTCGAGTGCGTTTTCCTCGACGCGGAGGCCTTCTGGGAGCGGGTGCCGGGCTTCATGGACTGAAGGCGTGCGCGGCTGCGAGGCCGCGCAAGAGGCCACGACACCCGTGCGACTACGGCTCCGCCACCGTCGTGGCCAGCCGCTCTTCCGGTGACGTCTCGAGGTCGAGCGCCAGGACCTGCTCCGGATCGACGTAGGTGTCGTCGAGCTTCACCGCGAAGTGCAGGTGGGGGCCGGTGACGCGACCGCTCTTGCCCACCTTGCCGATGAGCTGGCCGCGCTCGACGACATCGCCCGGCTTCACGTCGAACGCGCTCATGTGGAAGTAGAGCGTGAACAGCCCCTGGCCGTGATCCAGCACGACGGTGCCGCCGGAGTAGAAGAGCTCATCGACGATGACGGCGCGACCTCGCTGGGCGGCGCGGATGGGATCGCCGGTGGCGCCGTCGAGGTCCCAGCCGAGATGCCGGCTCTGCTTCTTGCCGTTCAGCGTGCGCTTGGTGCCGAAGGGGGATGTCTCCGGAGTCTCCGTCGGGCGCAGGAAGTCGCCGCGCCAAAGGCGCTCCTCCGTCCAGGTCGTCAGCACCTCGCGGGTGCGCTGGCGCTCTTTGGCAGCGCGTCGCTGCTGCGCTTTGGACGGCTGCAGGAAGCGGCGGGATACGCGGATCTCGCTGCTCGCGTAGGGCGCCGCGGCGATGGAGAACACGCGGCTGACGAGGACCGGCAGATCACCCTCGACGACGGCCTCGAGCCGCAGCTCGAGCTCCGTGCGCTCGTCGTCGATGTCGATGGGCGCGAGCAGGAGCCAGCGGCGGCCGTCGTCGCCGCGCCGGATCGCCGACGCGCGCTTGCCGCCGAAGGTGCCGCGCAGCGAGCGAGCACCGGACGAGCCCCCGTCGAAGCGGACGTGGAAGGCGCTCAGGCGGCCGGTGAGCAGCGTGCCGTCCGCCGGCGTGACGTCGACGATCAGCGGCATCGGCAGCGGCTTCGGCGGCGGGGGCTCCGGCGCGCTCGGCGGCTCGTCGCGCACACCGTCCTGCGCCGGCCGCGCGCGCTCGCCGCGCTCGGGAGAGCGGTCGTCGCAGGCGAGCCCCAGCAGCGCGCTGCCGGCAAAGAGCAGGCCGCAGAGGAACATCCGCGACAGCGTCGTGGAGCGCCCGGCGGAGCGGGTTCGTTCATGGAGGTGCACGCGACTACCCTGCCGCAGCGCGCGCGGAAGGTTCAAGGCAACAACGTCGAAAACCGCCGCGCGCCCATCGCAAAGAGCGCGTCGAGGCGCGCCTCGTACTCGCGGTAGTCGAGGAAGTCACGCTGCGCGCGCTCGCCGGCCGCCGGGGTCGCCGGGCGCACGCCCTCGCCGGCCGACGCATCGGGTGCGTGCAATTGCACCGGCGCGGCGTCGTCGGGCGGCTTGCCGTCGATCTCGAAGTCGCGCACGCGAGAGAGCGTGAAGCGCAGCGCGGCGAGGCACGCTTCGGTGTAGAGGCCGCGGCGCTCGCTCGGCGCGAAGGGCCTGACGCGCCCATAACCCTCGAGCAGCGCGCGGCAGAGCTCGTCGTCGAACGCGCCGGTCTCGCGCCGATAGCACCAGGCGTTCAGGCAGATGCCGACGTCGAGCGCGAGCTGGTCGCGGCCGGCCATCTCCCAGTCGAACACCGCGTCGAGCTCCCCGCGACGCCACTTGGTGTTGTTCCGAAAGAGATCGCCGTGAATGACGCCGCGGGGCAGCGGGCGGCGCGCCGCCATGACGCGCGTGAAGTGCCTGGCGAGGCGTCGCGCGACGGTCTGCTCCCGCCAGCGACGCCCGACGTCGTCGATCCAGCGCGCGACCGTGTGCGCCGAGAAGGGGTTTCGCCGCCCGCCGTGATACCCGCGCAGGAGCAGGTGCGCGCGCGCGAGGAAGGCGCCCACCTGCCGTGTGTGCTCGGGCGCGAGCTCGAAGACCGCCAGCTCGCGCCCCTTCAGCTCCTCGAACAAGCACGCCCAGCGCTTCTGCACCGGGAAGAAGTGCCCGCCGATGACGTTCTCGACGACGACCGGCGTCTTGACCGCGCCGAGCCTGCCGCCGGCCTCTGCCAGCGCCAGCAAGAGGTTCTTCTCGTAGACGAGGTCTCGGAAGCTCTTGCCCTCGTTGATGCGCAGGTACCAGACGCCCTTGTCGGTGGTGACGCGATAGCTCGTGTTGATGGAGCCCGCGGCGACGCCCTCGTAGTCGCGCACGTCGCCGACGTCGTAGATGGAGAGCATCTGCAGCAGAGTGCCGCGCTCGAGCTGGGTATAGACGGCCACGTCGTCCTCGAGACTACTCCCAAGCCGCTCGCGCGGGACGCCGACGAGACAGCGGCGGCCGAAAGCGCGCTTTTCCCTACGCCCGCGAGTAGCATGCCCGCATGGCCCGGATGCGCCTCGGGGACATGCTCATCGCCGCAGGGCTCATCGACGAGATGCAGCTCAGCGCCGCGCTCGCGCATCAACGGCAGTGGGGGGGCCGCTTGGGTGACGTGCTGCTCGACAAGGGCTTCCTCGACGAGAACGTGCTCTATCTCGGCCTCTCGCGGCAGATGCACGTGCCGCTCGTCTCCATCGTACAGCTCGATCCCACGCGCGCGGCGGTGACGGCCGTCCCCGTGGAGCTCTGCAAGAAGCACGATCTCATCGGCATCGCGCTCGAGGATCGCGAGCTGACCGTCGCCATGGTCGATCCTTCGAACGTGGCCGCCATCGACGAGATCGGCTTCCGCACCGGCCTGCGCGTGAAGACCGCCATCGCCCCCGCGCGCGAGATCGAGTGGGCGCACCGCCGCTACTTCCACGGCGAGCACCGGCCCTGTCCGCCGCCGAAGACGCGCGCGCAGCGAGTCGCCACGGGGCAGATGGAGATCGTGCAGGTCGGCGGCGGTGTGATGCGCGCGGCGGCGGCGACGACGGAGGGTGACGCGCTCCCGCCCGACCCGACGCTCCACCTCGGTGATCCCGTGCTGACGTCCGACGATCCCATCGAGCGGCTCGGCGAGAGCCTCGACGACACGACGCACCTGTTGCGGCTGCTCGTGGACACCTGCGTGCAGCGCGGCATCTTCTCGCGGGAGGAGTACCTCGAGCGCGTGCGCCGGCTCCG
>CAYLZW010000083.1:4675-20369 GCA_964388085.1 uncultured Myxococcales bacterium
CCGTCGCGCAGCACCGTCTGATCGATGTCGCTGCCGTCGATGCGCACGCGGCCCTTCTTGCTGCCGCGTACGCAGAGCGTGGCGCCGCTGAAGTTCACCAGCGTGACGTGCCAGGGACGCAGCTTCGCGCGCGGCGGTAACGCGAGCTCACAGCGCGGATCGGCGCCGATGCGGGTGACGGGGTTCGAGAGCGGCACCTGCGTGAACAGGCGCTCCCCGAGGTAGATCTCGAGGCTGGCGAGGCGGTCGCCGCCGGGCTGGGAGAGCGCGTCCTCGAGCTCGACGTCGCCCGGCCAGGGCGCGCGCCGATTGTCCGCCGTGCGCTGCTCCCGCTTGGCGCCTTGCTTGCCGCGTACGGTGCTCGTTTGGCTGGCGGACGCGAAGTCGTCCTCGCGCGGCAGCGTGCGGCTCGTCTCGGTGCCGGGCTCGTCGTCGCTGTCCTCGTCGACGCCCGGCTGGTACGCCTTGACGACGTCGGTGCCGTCGTCGAGCGGCTGCTGGTTCGCCAGCGAGCTCCCGAAGTCCTCGGACAGGTCGTCGAACTCCTCGCCGAGGTAGCTGCCCTCGCCGAGGTCGAGCGCGTCGAGATCACTCGGTTGGCCGCCCTCGTCGTCGAGGTCGCTGAGCGGTGAGCGCAGGGAGCGCCGGGTCGGCTCGGGCGGGCGCTTCTTCGACTTCGCCTTCGAGGAGATGAGCGGCTTGGTCTGGACGGAGGGCGGGTCCTGGCGGCCGGTCTCGCGCGCGGCGAGCACGTCGTCTCCGTCGGCGTGTTGCGGGAAGCCGGTGCCCTCGCCGAGCTCGACGTCGGGATCGTCGAGGTAGAGGATGCCGTACTCGTAGAAGTTCAGCAGGTCGCCGTGCTGCAGCGTGCGCGCGCCCTCGATGCGCGCGTTGTTCACCCAGGTGCCGTTCTGGCTACCGAGATCCCGCACGATGACGGCGCCGCCCTCGACGCTGACCTTCGAGTGGCGGCGGCTCAGCCCGAGCAGGCTGATGACGACGTCCGATCCCTTGGAGCGCCCGATGATGAGCGGCTTGCTCGCCCCGACGAGGTGCCGAGAGACCTCGAGCCCGTTGTAGAGCAGCACCAGCGTCGGCACCGGGGCGCGCTTCTCGACGGCGGTGGTGGGCCCTTCGAACGAGTCGTCGTCGTCGTGCGGGGCCGTCCTGCCCGAGGCGCGGTCGAAGCCGCCCGCCGCGCGCTCCACCTCGCCGCCGTAGCGCTCGCCGTGCATCGTCGGGGCGGCGTCCTCGGACCGGAGCGCTCTCGCGGGCGCGGCCTCCCGCCGCTCGCCCCTGCGACGCGAGGGGCTCGCGTTGTCCTGATCGAAGATGGCGACGTAGCGGCCGAGGCCGATCCGGTCGCCCGGGACGAGGTCACACTCGCCCGTGATCTTGTTGCCGTTCAGGTAGATGCCGTTTTGCGCGCCGAGGTCGATGACGACATAGCGATCGCCACGGCGCTCGAGGCGCGCGTGAAAGCGCGACAACGTCCTGTCGTCCAGCACGATGTCGTTCTCGGGGTGCCGGCCTAGCGCGACGGTGGCGCGCATCAGCACGTGCTCCTCCAGGAACGCGTCGTCCCGGAAGATGGTCAGTCTCGACATCTCCCCTTACAGATAGCGTGGACGGGTGGGGGTCCGCCTCTTTCTTGACGCAGCGTCCCCTGGTGGCGGCGGCGGACGAGCGCCAGGAGCAACAACCCGAGCCCCAGGCCGAGCGGCGCGCCCGGCGGGGCCTGCGCGCAGCCCGCCTGCCGCACGCGGATGCTCGGCGGCGGCGAGACCTCGACCGTGCCGCAGAAGCCGACCGGCCCGTCGCTCGGATAGAGCGTGCACAGGCCGTCGACGTCGTCGTCCGACAGATCGCGCTTTTGCAGATCACCCGAGGGGGCCGAGGCGTACATGGTCGCGCTCTCGGCGCCCGGCTGGAACGACGGCGGATGATCGAGCCCCAGCACGTGGCCGAGCTCGTGCGTGAGCGTGTTGCGGAGGTCCTGCTGCGGCGTACACGCGGGCGGGTCGCAGGCCGTGAAGTCGAAGCCGGCGTCGTTCACCTCGATGTCGGCGTCGACGATCCGGCCGGTGGAGCGCAGGAAGGTGACGGTGGTGATCGCGAGTGCGCTGCCCGCGTGCAGCCAGTCGTCCTGCGGATCACCGTCGGCGCCGCGGCGGAACACCAGCAGGTTCACGTTCTCGGGGCTGTCGCTGCCCGCCCGCCAGTCGAAGCCGACGCGCCGATCCGACGTCGAGCTCCCCACCGAGAGGGTGAGGTCCGAGCACTCGACGTCGCTCCACTGCGCGCAGCCGAAGGCGGCGGCCTCGCTGACGTCCTCGAGGCTGACCTCCGCCGGCGGAAACTCGCTGGCGTGGATGACGATGTCGCGCTGCTGCCAGAACAGCGACGCTCCCTGGTCTGTCTGCGTGCAGAGGTAGGCGGACGCCGGCGCGGCGCACAGCGACACGGCGACGAGCGTCGCGCCGACGACGCCGGCGAGCGTCTCTGTAGGGAGGTCGCCGCGCCTCACGGCAGCGTGCCGCCGTGGCGGACGGCCCCGCGCAGGAGCGGCAGTGCGTCGTCGAGCCGCGCGCGCTCGACCGGCCCGAGGCGAGGGCCGGCGTCGATGACGCCGTAGCGCAACCCCGCGATGCCGCGCGCGCCGCCCGGCCCCTCGGCGCGGCCGAGCAGCAGCACATAGTCGTGGCCGACCTCGAGCGTAGGCGCTCCGGCCACGCGCTGTCCGACGTCACCGAGCACGCCGCCCGGCACGCCGACTATGAGCGCGCCTGCCCTCGCCTCCTCGTCACGGACGTGTCCCCGCACGACCTCGAGCAGGCGGACCTCGTGGAAGGTGACGATGCGGGACGGCCCCTGCTCCTCGAGCCAGCGCGGCTCGGCGCGGGTGACGCGCACGCGCACGACGACGTCCGCCATCTCTGCCAGCTCCACGAGGCGCGTCGTCGCGAAGCTGGTGGCCTGCGCCGCGCCCGCGATGACGACGATGGACAACGACAGGAGCAGCGACGCCCGTCGCGGGGAGACGCCCGCGCTCACGGCACGCCTCCGTCGCTGACGACGCCGCCGGCAGGCGCTGCGGTAGCGGCAGCCTTCTGCTTCGCCTCCTGCATGATCTCCTGCAGCGTCTTCACGCGCGGCTTCTCCGCTGGTTCGCTCGGCTCGTTCGCGCCGGCGCCGTCCCGCTGCTGCTTCGCCTCCTGCATGATCTCCTGCAGCGTCTTCACGCGGCCGACCTCGCCGGCGCCGTCGCCCGACGCCGCGCCGCCTTGCCGCTGCTCCTGCATGATCTCCTGCAGCGTCTTCACGCGGCCGTCGCCCGCGGGCGCGCTGTCCCTCGTAGGTGCGTGCTGCCGCGGCGGCGCGTTGAGCGCCGGCGCGGGCTCGGCGAAGAGCGGCTCGCCGTTGACCACGCGCACGAGCCCGGTGGAGAGGATCGGCACCCAGGTGACCAGCAGCAGCCCGACGAACATGATCGCCAGCGTCGGCAGCACCGCCATGATGACCTCGCCGAGGCTGCGCCGGAACAGCGTCGAGGCCACGAACAGGTTCAAGCCGATGGGCGGCGTCAGGTAGCCGATCTCGAGGTTCACGATGAACACGATGCCCATGTGGATGGGATCGATGCTCATGGCGTCCGCCATCGGCGCGATCATGGGCGCCACGATGAGGATGGCGCTCATGATGTCCATGAAGCAGCCGAGCATGAGCAGGAACAGGTTCACGATGACGAGGAAGCCGCTGGCGCCGAGATCGAGCGTCTGCATCCAGTGCACCATGCGGTCCGGCACCTGCTCCTCGACGAGGACGTGGTTCAGGCCGATGGCGATCCCGATGATGACGAGCAGCGCACCCATGGTGACCATGGAGGTCTCGGCCACCTTGGCGAGCTGCTTGGGCTTCAGATCGCGGTGGATGAACATCTCGACGACGAGCGCGTAGACGACGCTGACCGCCGCCGCCTCCGTCGTCGTGAAGATGCCCGAGTAGATGCCGCCCAGGATGAGCACCGGCAGCAGCAAGGACCAGACGCCGCGGCCGAGCTGGTGCAAGACGCTCTGAACGCTCCAGGGCTCGCGCGGGATGCGGTGCTTGTAGCCGATATAGGAGCAGTACACGGCGAGCATGAGCCCGATCATCAGCCCCGGCACCAGGCCACCGAGGAAGAGATCCTTCGGATCCATCGCCGTCGTGCTGCCCACCATGATCGAATAGACGATCATGGGGATGGAGGGCGGGATGAGGATGCCGAGCGAGCCCGCGGTGGCGAGCAGCCCGATGGCGAACGACGAGGGGTAACCCGCGCGCACGAGGGCCGGCACCATGATGGAGCCGATGGCGATGACGGTCACCGGCGAGCTGCCCGAGATGGCGGCGAAGAACACGCAGCCGGCGACGGCGGCGACGGCGAGGCCGCCCGGCACGAAGCCGAACACCGCGCGCGCCACCTCGATGAGCCGCTGGGCGAGCGAGCCCTGCGTCATGATCTCGCCGGCGACGACGAAGAACGGGATCGCGAGCAGCACCTCCTTCGAGGCCAGCTCCTGGATCTTGGTGACGACGACGTTGAGCGTCGTCGCGTCGGTGTAGCCGGTGATGAAATAGAAGCAGTACAGCGTGATGCCGCCCAGCACGACGAAGAGCGGCTGCCCGAGCAGCAGGGAGACCAGGATGATGCCGAGCACCATCCAGGCGGTCTGCCCCGTCGTGAAGAAGAGCAGCGTCGCGATCCCGAGCCAGACCGTGAGGCCGATCTTGCGCCTCCGGTAGGCGACGGCCGCGAGCGCGACGACGACGGCGAAGAGCAGCCAGCCCATCATGACGCCACCTCGCGCTTCTCGGGGCGGCCGCTCGTCGGGTGCTCTCTGCCGTAGCGCGTGCCGTTGTCGAAGGGTGGCGGAGCGGCCTCGGCGTTCTCGCGCTCGAGCTTCAGGATCTCGGCCGCGAGCTCGTCCGGCTCGCTGACCAGCGACGGACCGTACAAGAGGTCGCCGAGGCCATGCGCGAGGAAGCGCAGGCCGATGAGCCCGAACGTCGCCGGTAGCGCGAGCGTGACGAGCCACACCGGCACGGGCAGCGACTCGAAGGTGCCCGCGTTCGGGATGTCGCGCCACACGCCGTACTCGGCGCGCAGCTGGGTGTACGCGAGGTAGGTGAACGTGAAGGTGAAGGCCGCCGTGACGAGGCCGCCGAGCGCCGAGAACCACGGGTACACGCGCGCGTCGAGCTTCTTCTTCACCGCGTCGAGCAGGATGTGGCGCTTCTTACGCGTGGCGATGGAGGAGCCGACGAAGCCCGCCCACACCATGAAGCCGAGCGCGAAGCGCTGGGCCCCGGCGATGCCCGTCGGGAAGGTCCAGATGAGGAGCTTTACGGCGGCCCACAGCGCGACGAAGAGCACGATGCCGAGCGCCGCGCTCTTCGCGAACGGCGGCGGCGGCGAGCTCTTCTGCTGCGCGCCCGCGCTCCGCCCCGCGTGCATGCCGAACACGCACATCAGCAGCATCAGCGTGCCGAACAGCGCCGGCCCCCACACGTTGGCGACGGCTGCCTGGGTCGCCGCGGCGAGCGGCTCGTCTCCCTCGAGGAAGAACAAGATCAGCTGCGCGGTCTTCCCCACGGGGCGCGTGAAGCTGCGCAGCACGACGTCGCTGAAGATCAGCAGCGTCATCATGGTGAGCGAGAGCAGGAGGAGCAGGCGCTCGCCCTGATAGATGACGTCGTCGAGCTTCTGCAGCCCACGGCGGAGAGCGTGCATGGTGCAGGTCCCTCGAGCGGCGGTCGCGCCCGCCGATCAGGCTCACAGAGATGTGGCGGCTACTTCGACTTCGCGTAGGCCGCCTTGGCCTTGAGCACGGCGTCGAGGATCTTCTTGTTGCCCTTGCCGCGCTTGGCGAAGTCATCCCACACCGGCTTGACCTTGGCGACGAACGCGGCGCGCTGGGCGGCGTCGAGGCGGCAGAGCTTGACGCCCGCGTGCGTGAAGTTCTCGAGCAGCGGCTCGGTGATGTTGCGCACGCCCGCGATGCCGGCCTTCTCCTCGTCGGACTTCAGCAAGATCGCCTGCAGCGTCTTCGGCTGCGCGTCGAACCACTTCTTCGAGTAGACGATGATGCCCGGCTGGTAGATGTGCTTGGTGTACGTGAAGTGGTCGACGCCCTGGTACCAGCTCGTCGCGAACGAGAAGAGCGGCGTGTTCGAGAAGCCATCGACGACGCCCGTCTGCAGCGACGAGAGCACCTCGGGCACCGGCAGCTCCACGGGGGAGGCGCCGAAGGCCTTGTAGGTCTCGAGGTGGATGCGGCTCTCCTGCGAGCGCATCTTGAGGCCGGCCATGTCCTCGGGCTTCTGGATGCACTTGCCCTTCACCGCGTAGCCGTGCCAGCCGTTCTCGGCCCACATGCCGAACACGAAGCCGCGCTGCGAGAGGAGCTTCTGCACCTCGGGGCGGAGCGCGTTCAGCACGTAGTCGACCTCGGCGTCGCTCTCGAAGAGGAACGGCAGCTCGAAGACGTTGAGCTCGGGGACATACTTGCCCGCCAGCGCGCCGACGGAGCCGCCGAAGAGTTGCAGGCGGCCGACCCTGGTGTCCTCGACCATCTCGCTCTCACCGCCGAGCTTGCCGCCGAGGTAGAGCTTCAGCTTGAGCTCTCCCTTCGACTCCGTCTCCATGCGCTTCTCGACGTTCTTCAGCCACTCGTCCCAGGGCGTGCCTTCGGGAGCGACCGAGCCCGCCTTCACCTCGACCGCGGCCAGCGAGGGGAGCGAGAGCAGCCCGACGAGGGCGGCGAGGATGGCGTTCTTCATGGATCGCGGCATGAGGGTCCCCTACGGGTTACGCTTCTACGTGTTGAGAGTTGTGACAGGGAAGACGCGAGAGGCTCGAGCTCAGAACAGCTCGTCGAGCTTCGCGAGCAGCGCCTTGGCCTTCTTCTGCTCGATGGTGTTCTCGGCGGCGATCTCGGGCACGGCGTTCGCGTCGGCGGCGATGACCTCCTCGAGGAGCCGCTTGGCCGTCTCCTTGCCTCCCTCTTGCTGCTTCGGGCAGAGGTACTCGGCCCACAGCACCTTGGTCGCCAGGTAGTCGGGCGAGAGCTCGACGGACCTCTTGAAGTTCTCCTCGCTCTTCTCGAGCGAGCCGCCCGCGATGCCGGCGGTGCGCGCCTCGTAGGCGCCGAAGTAGCGGTAGGGAGCCGCGTAGAAATAGTTCGGGTCGAGGGCCATGACGTGGTCCATGGTCGCCTTGATGTCGTCCTTGTAGCGCAGCACGGTCGCGAAGCCCTTCGAGGCGGCCCACTTCCCCATGTTGGTCGAGTACCAGTACATGCCGGGCACGGCCTCCTTCGGCGCCTTCTTGATGGCGTCGCGGTGCTTCTCGCCCGCCTTCATGGCGGCGACGAACTCGGGCGCCGCCATCTTGATGGACTTCTCCGCCCACTCGAGGCCGGTGGTGTAGTGCGCGTCGCGCTGCTCGACGTTGTTCTCGAGCGCGAAGTGCCCGTCGGCGAGGAAATAGTGGCCGCGGGAGAGCTTCACCGCGAGCTCGACGCTCGGCGCCGCGGCGGCGGCCTCTTCCCACTTGGCGATGGCTTGCTGCAGCTTCGCCTTGTCGAGGCGCTCCTGCCACAGCGCGTCTCCCTCGGCGATGAGGGCGGCGGCCCGATCGGCGGCGGCCGGCTCGGCGCTCGCGGCGGGCTGCTCCTGCTCGTCCCAGGCGGCCTCCCGCGTGGTGGCGCAGCCGGTAGCGAGCGCGAGGGCGAGGAGTGACGACGTGGCGAGGGCGCCAGTGAGCGGCATGGACTTCAGCATCGCGAGACCCCACACGGACGGATCGTCCCGCCCTGATGATTCGTTGTGCGTTCGTTCGCTCGCGCAAACGCTACGCGAAGTCGGGGCCTGGGATTGCGCTTGCCGGGAACAGTGTCAACGCGGGCGGACGGAGCAGAGCCCGAAGCTCAGGGCCCCTCCTTCGCGCGTGGATGCGCTGCGTCGTACACCTTCGTCAGGCGCGCGAGGTCCACGTGCGTATAGCGCTGGGTGGTGCCGAGCGAGGCGTGGCCGAGCAGCTCCTGGATGCCGCGCAGATCGGCGCCGCCCTCGAGCAGGTGCGTGGCGAACGCGTGCCGCAGCTTGTGCGGATGCACCCGCCCGCGCGCGCCCACCTCGATGCCGTAGCGCGAGAGGAAGCGGCGCACCACGCGATCGTTCAGGCGCCCGCCCCGCTCGCCGACGAACAGGGCGTGCTCCTCGCCGCCACGCACGAGGGCCGGCCGCGCCTCCTTCAGGTAGCGCAGGATGGCGTCCTGGGCGGCCTCGTGAAACGGCACCACGCGCTCCTTCCGGCCTTTGCCGAGCACGCGCACGCTGAGGCGCTTCAGATCGACGTCGGCGACGTCGAGGCCGCACAGCTCCGACACGCGCAGCCCGGCGCCGTAGAGCAGCTCGATGACGGCGCGGTCTCGCAGGCCGGCCGCGCCCTCGACCTTGGGCGCGTCACAGAGCGCGAACGCTTCGTCGACGCTGACGGTGCGCGGCAGCGTCTTCGGCCGCTTGGGGCTATCGAGGGCGTCCGCCGGCGACGACTTCAGGATCTTCTGCTTCACGCACCAGCGCAGGAAGGTGCGGATGGCCGACAGCTTGCGCAGCACCGTCGTCGTCGAGTCCGTCTTGTACCGGGAGGCGAGGAAGCCGCGCAGGGCGAACAGGTCGAGCCGCGCGAGGTCCTTGGCGCCGGGCAGCTTGTTGTCGACGAGCCAGGCGTGGAGCTGCGCGAGGTCGCGCCGGTAGCCCGCCTGCGTGTGCGGGCTCGCGCGCCTTACGTGCTGCAGGTGCTCGAGGAACCTCGGGATGACGTCCTGCACGGCCAGACCTCTGCTCGGCTGAGGATGGCGCACCGCTCGATCGCTGTCAGTTTTCTGCCGTGGCGCCCGAGGGTGCGCGCCTTGCTAGCGCTGCTCGGGCCGTGTCGTAGAGCGCCTTGGGAGGTCGGTCATGGGTCGGTTTTGTCTCGTCTCGTTCGTAGAGCGTGTGGCGGCCGCCGTGGCGGGGCTCGCGCTGTGTGTGTCCGTGCCGGGCGGGCTCTCCTCGTGCGCGCCGCCGAGCGACCTCGTGCAGGTGGTGCGGGAGGTCAACGGAACCTTCGCGCCCGAGGGCGATCGCGTGCTGATCGCGCGCTCGAGCTACCGGACCACCGACCGGAGCGCGCCCTACTACGCCGACGGAAACAGCCGGGAGTGGACAGCAGTCCTCCTCGAGGGCGCGCTCGGTGACGGCGTCGAGCAGCTCGAGGAGGGGGCGTCCTGGCTCGAGCAGCGGGAGAGCGCGCTCGAGTACGTGCCGATGTTCTGGCGGCCGGACGAGGAGCGGCTCTTCTATTTCTTCGCCGGCGAGCCCTCCATCGCGTGGCGCGTCGACACGGCCACGGGAGAGCACCGCGAGCTCGCCCTGCCCGACTGGCTCGAGGAGGAGTTGCTGCGAGACGCGCGCTTCCCCATCGGGCGAACGCAGCCCATCCCGTCGCCCGACGGCAGCACGGTGGCGCTCTACTCCATCGGGACGCCTCCCGAGGGGTTCAAGATCGCGCTGTCGTTCTTCTCGGTGTCGTCGGGGGAGCACCTGTCGAGTCGGGTGGTGCCGTGGCCGTCGCCGATCATCAACCCTTGGTTGGTCTCGCCGGATGGGCACCAGCATCCGTTTCTGTGGGCGAAGGACTCTTCGGGCGTGTTCGTGCTCGACTGCGAGCACGCGGTGCTCGTGCCGGTCGATGACGAGGCGGAGATCGTGGAGGTGGATGAGGTGCCGTCGCACGGCGTACCGACGAGAGGAGGGCCGGTGGCGGATGACGGCTCTCGCTTTGTCGTCGTCGGCGAGCAGGGCGGCGACGCGATGACGGTCGTGCGGAGGGCCTGGGGCGAGTGGCCGGTGTATGGGGCGGAGCCTCCTGACGAGTGGATCGCGTTTGATGACGTGCCGCTCGTCGGGCTCGCGGAGGTGACTTACTGTCAGCCACGCTGAGCAAAGCTGTAGGCAAGGCCGTTGCCGTGGCCGTGGGGCGGCCACGTCGGTTCCCGTCAGTCCAGGGGACCGACGAAGGCCATCACGAAGTCCAGGAACTCGGGGGCCTTCAGGAACTTCAGCGTCACCGATCCACAGCGCAAGCTCGCGCGGGTCTCCAGTGTCACCCGCGCGCCCTCGCCCTCGGCGACGACGGCGTCATCCCGCAGATACGTCCCGTTGCTCGAGCCGAGATCCGAGACCGTGTAGTCCCCCCCGCCCTCGGCGAAGATCGCGGCGTGGTAGCGCGAGATGGTGCGGTCATGGATGACGAGGTCATTGTCGTCCTCGCGGCCGATGGAAATATACCCGCGCGTGTTGCGGTCGCTCTTTCGCAGCGTGAAGACATGAAACGTCGTCGCCGCCGTGTTGCCGCCCGAGGCCGGCAGGCTCGTGTCCCCCGGCACGCGACCGCGCAGGTCGGCGGCGTGCAAGAGCAGGAACGCGTCGCCGTAGTCGCTGACGAAGCGCTCGCGGCCGAGCTCGCGGACCTCGCGCGCGAAGTCGGCGAAGCTGCCGGGCATGGTGCCGTCGAGGTTCGGCTTTTGCGCCATGAGCACCCCTTCGCCCCCGCGTGACGTCGTCCACCCCAGGGACAGCATACGCGAAGGCTGACGCCGCTCGCGAACGTGAGCCGCTACCTCGCGCAGATTTCGGTATTGCGCCACGAGCGGCGAGAGGCGACGCCGTCCCCATGAACACGTGGAAGCCCGCGCGCTACAACTCCGTCAGCCCCTACCTCGCGTGCTCGCAGCCGCAGCGCACGATCGACTTCCTGGTCGAGGTCCTCGGCGGTGAGCCGCTGCGCAGATACGAGCATGACGACGGCACCTTGATGCACGCCGAGGTGCGGGTCGACGACAGCATCGTCATGCTCAGCGGCGCCTTCCAGGGAGCGCCGACGGAGATGCCCCACCTGCACGTGTATGTGCCGGACGTCGACGACGTCTATCGGCGCGCCCTCGCCTTCGGCGCGACCTCGGTGCAGGAGCCGCTGCGCAAGGGCGACGAGGACAAGCGCGGCGGCGTGCAGGACGGCAACGGCATCACGTGGTGGATCGCGACGCAGGGAGCCCGCTGACGACGCCCGTGAACGCGCCGGTCGCGCGCCTCCGCTCGAGCCAGCCGCCGAAGTCCTGCAGCGCCCGCACGCTCATGTGGTCGCGCTTCTCCTTCTTCGGCATGCGGCCCGTGATCGGCGGGACCATGGACCAGTTCACGTTCGACGGGCTGTAGGCGGCGGTGGCGTCGGCGCGCAGCGCGCCGCGCGCGTGCAGGTACAGCCCCCCCATCATCGTGGTCTCGGGCGGCACGTCGAGATCGCGGCCCTGCAGCAGATCGGCGACGAGCCACGACGTCAACAGCCCGCTCGCGGTGGACTCGACGTAACCCTCGACGCCGGTGATCTGCCCGGCGAAGAAGACGTTGTCGTTCGTCCGGGAGGGCGCGCGGAGCCGGTTGCGCTCGTCGAGCAGCGTCGGCGCGTCGAGGTACGTGTTCCGATGGATGGCGCCGTAGCGCAGGAAGCTCGCGTTCCGCAGCGCCGGGATGAGCCCGAACACCTCGCGCTGCGCCGGCTGCTTGAGGCGCGTCTGACAGCCGACGAGGTTGTAGGCGGTGCCGTGCACGTCCTCTTTGCGGAGCTGCAGCACCGCCCGGTAGCGCTCGCCCGTGGTCGGGTGCTCGAGGCCGACCGGCTTCAGGGGGCCGAAGGTCAGCGTCTGGCGGCCGCGCTCGGCCATGACCTCGAGCGGCAGGCAGCCCTCGAAGTAGTGCAGGTCCTCGAAGTCCTTGGCGCTCACCTGGTCGGCCGCGCAGAGGGCGTCGTAGAAGGCGTCGAACTCCTCCGTCGTCATCGGGCAGTTGAGGTAGTCGCTGCCCTCCCCCTTGCCGTAGCGCGAGAGGAAGTACGCGCGCTCCATGTCGACGCTGTCGGCCTCCACGATGGGAGCGATGGCGTCGTAGAAGGCCAGCCGCTCTTTGCCGCAGGCGCGCGCGATGTCGCCGGCGAGCGCGTCCGCCGTGAGCGGCCCGGTGCAGACCAGCGTGGCGACGTCGTCGTCGGGGAGCTCGGTCACTTCTTCATTTCTGCGAGTGACGTTCACACAGGCGAGCAGCGCGCGCTCGACACAGTCGGCGAACACGTCGCGGTCCACGGCGAGGGCGTCTCCCGCGGGCACCTTGGCCACCTCGGCGCAGGCCATCAGGAAGCCGCCCGCGCGGCGCATCTCCTCCTTGATGACGCCGACCGCGTTGCCGAGCGAGGCCGAGCGGAAGGAGTTCGAGCACACGAGCTCGGCCAGGCGGTCGGACACCTGCGCCGGCGTCCGCTTCTCGGGCTTCATCTCGACGAGCTCGACGACGAAGCCCGCGTGGGCGAGCTGCCACGCGGCCTCACAGCCGGCGAGCCCGCCGCCGATGATGCGGACCCGCGAGGGGTTCAGGGCAGAGCGTGCATCGGACATGGAGGCATCTTGGGATTGCGCGGCCGCGCGTCAAGGAAGCGTGGCGATGGGGCCGTCCGGGGGAGTCGCGGCGTGCTCCTGCGGGTCGTCCGCCTCGAGGTCGTCCTCCTCCCCCGCGATGAGCTGGGCGGCGTCGTCACCGTCGATCAGGCCGTCATCCAGCGCCTTGCGGTAAGCGTCGACGCCGACGATGCTGAGGTGCTCGTCGAGGACGGCCGCGTGCGCCGAGACCGCCTCGAGAAATTCCGGATCGTCGCGCCGCGCCTCGAGCCTGCGCTGCACCCCGTCACGCTCCTGGAGCAGCCGATCCTTGATGCCCTTGATGCCCGGCAGGTTCGGCGCGCCCGAGGCGGCCAGCCTGTCGAGCGCGGCGCCTTGGGCCTGCAGCGCGCTCAAACGAGCGAGGCTCGTGCCGAGGAAGCGCATGGCCTCGGTCTTTATCGCGACAAAGCCGAGCTTCTTCAGCACCCAGCCCATGGTGGAGCCCTGGATGATCACCGACAGCGTCACGACGCCGAAGGTCATGGCGATGATGTCGCCTCGGTGCGGCAGGTTCGTCGGCAGCGCGAGCGCCAGCACCACGGAGAGGCTGCCCCGC
Organism: uncultured Myxococcales bacterium; assembly: GCA_964388085.1. Classification (GTDB taxonomy): domain Bacteria; phylum Myxococcota; class UBA727; order UBA727; family CAYLZW01; genus CAYLZW01. The sequence continues at coordinate 17,807 of CAYLZW010000083.1, forward strand.
AGCGCCCCCCACCACAGCACCGTCGCCACGCGCACGTCCACGGGCTGGTGGAAGCGACGCAGCAGCGGGATGGGCAAGAAGACGGTGATGGCGCGCGCCACGAGCACGGCCAGGAAGGCCAGCACGATGACGTCGGCGCGATCGACGATGATGCCGAAGTCGACCTCGAGGCCGAGCAGCAGGAACACCAGGCTGTTGATGAAGAAGGCGGCGAATTCCCAGAAGCTCAGCACGGACACGCGCGTGAAGGGGCTCATGCTGCGCGCCTTGCCGACGTTGCCGACCAGGAGCCCCGCGACGACGGTGGCGAGGATGCCCGAGACCTGAATTCGCTCGGCGATGAGGAAGGCGCCGTAGGCGGTCACGACCGTGAGCGCGATCTCGAACAGGTGGTCGTCGAACAGGCTCGTGGCCCAGCTCGCGAGCAGGCCGATGGCGGCGCCGATGAGCATGCCGCCCGCGACGACCACCGCGAAGCTCGTGAACGCTCCCGCCACGGCGAACGTGCCGCTGCGCAGCACCTCGAGGAAGATGCTGAAGAGCACGATGGCGGTGCCGTCGTTGAACAGCGACTCGCCCTCCATGAGGATGGCCAGCCGCTTCGGCACGCCGAGCTGCTTGAAGAGCGCGATGACCGAGATGGGATCGGTGGCCGAGATGATGGCGCCAAAGACGAGCAGCTCGATGAGGGGGATCTGGGTGTCGAGGCCGAACGTCGTGATCTCCACCTCGAGGAGAAACGCGGTCGCGAACGCCGCCAGCAGCACGCCGGGCACCGCCAAGGTGACGACCGTGGGCGCGTAGCTCTTCAGCTTGTTGCCGGGGACATGGATGGCCGCCTCGAACAACAGCGCCGGCAAGAGCGCGCTCATCAAGAGATCGTGCGTGAGGCGAATGTCGGGGATGACCCCGACCGCGTGCAGCGCGATGCCGACCACCACCAGCGAGACGGTGTAGGGGACGCGCAGCTTGCTGGCGATGATGCCGACCAAGATGGCGACGACCAGCAGCGACATCAGGGTGCCGACGACCTCGGCTCCCGCGTGCTCCGCTGCGGTGGCGACGGTGTGGGCTTGTTCGGCGTGACCTTCCATGCGGGTCCCTTACCTGGCCTTTGGGCTCGAGGAAACGGCGGGCACCTCCCTCGGCACCTACCCCACCCGCAGCAGCGACGCCCCCTGCCGGCGGACGAGGCCGCGCAGCTCGAGCTGCAGCAGCGGGCCGAACAGCGCGGTCGTCGTGAGCCCGAGCTTCGCCGCGACCTCCTCGACGTCGGCGGCGCTCCCGCGGGGGCCGAGCGCGTGCAGCAGCGCCCGCTCGTCGTCGGGGAGCGCGGGCTCCACCGGTAGCGGCAGGCTCGGCTGCGTCGGCGCGCGTACACCTGCTCGCGGAGCTGAACGGCCGCTCTCGCTGAGGACGGCGGCGATCGCGTCGTCGATGCTCAGCAGCGGGCGAGCGCTGGCTTCGCGCAGCAGTTGGTTGGGCGCCGCGGCGACCTCGTCGTCGGGATCCCCAGGGACCGCCAGGATCGGGCGGCCGAGCTTTCGAGCGGCCTCCGCGGTGTAGAGCGTCCCCGAGCGCGCGCGGCCTTCTATGACGACCACGACGTCCGCCAACGTCGCGATGACGGCGTTGCGCGAGGCCCACAGGCGCTTGTCACGGGGCGCCCAGGGCCCGTGCGGCGTCAACGTGAGCAGACGCTCGCCGTCACCGCTCAGCGCGCGCACGCGGCTCGGGCGCTCGTCGTGACCTGCCCTTAGCGCGTCCCCGAGCACGACGACGGTGGCGCCGCCTGCGTTCAGCGCGCCCCGGTGCGCGGCCAGATCGACGCCGAGCGCGCCGCCCGAGACCACCATCACGCCGGCGCGCGCGGCTGCCTCGGCGAGAGCGCGCGCCCGCTCGAGCCCTCGATCGGTGGCCGCGCGCGAACCGACGACGGCGAGCGAGGGCCGCCGCGAGAGCAGCGTCGGGTCCCCCTGGGTAAAGAGCACCAGCGGCGACGAGGCCATCCCCTCGAGGCACGCGAGCTCACGCGGCAGCAGAACCTGCCCCCCGCGCTCGTCGAGCCAACGCAGCGCCTCCCCCGCGTGGGCGTCGGCGTGCGCCCGCGCCTGCTCGTCGGGCGGCCGCTTTTGAAAGCCGCGCAAATCGACGGCGCTCGCCAGCTCCTGCGCCGGGAGCGCGAGCGCCTCTATGGGGCCGCCGAGGCGCTCGACGACGGGCGCGTGCCGGAGCCGCAGGCCGAGCGCCGCCAGGACGAGCCAGGCGCGCACCCGCTCGCGAGGCGGATCCAGGGGGGCCGGGGCATCGGAGACCGGCGCCGGAGGAGGGACGTGCATACCCTCAGTCCGAACGGATCTCGCGTTTGTTGCGCGTGTCGCCGTTTCGTTCTCGCCACGCGCGCGCTAACGGGACGCATTCCGTGCCGAGAAGGCACGAGCCACTGGAAAACACCGAGGCGCGGCCTCGAGCACGGAGAGAGACATGAGCCTCATGAAGGGCGCGAAAGCCAGCATCATCGACGCGGTCGGCTGGACGCCCATCGTCAAGCTCAACAAGGTCG
>CAYLZW010000084.1:0-20344 GCA_964388085.1 uncultured Myxococcales bacterium
CACCTTCACCTTCACCTTCGCCTTCGCCTTCGCCTTCGCCTTCGCCTTCACCTTCGCCTTCGCCTTCACCCTCACCTTCACCTTCACCTTCGCCGGGGGGCGGAGGAGGCGGAGGCGTAAGCGTCAGCCCGATGCTGCACCACGACGTGGCGCCGGACGTCACCGTGCAACTGCGCTCGGCGTTGTCATAGCCGGGCGCGGAGGCGCGTAGGGTGTAGGTGCCGGGCGCGATGGTGAACGTCCAGCTCGCGCTGTCTCCCTCGGCGATGTCGCTCATGTTCTCGCCGACGACCCGCACCTCCGCGCCCGACAGGCGGGTGGTCATGTCGTCGGTGCCGGCGCCGGTGTCCTCGAACACGACGCCGTTCATGGTCCCCGTCGAAGGCGGCGGCGGCGGGGGGTTGCCTCCCTCGCAGGTGCTGCCGGGCAGGCCGTTGTAGGCGCCTTGGTTCACCCAGTAGCTGACGGGCCCTCCGCAGCTGCCGCTGTACGGATCATCATTGGTGTTGTTCGAGTAGCGGACCTCGAAATGTAGGTGTGGCCCCGTGGAGTTGCCCGACGATCCCACCTGCCCGAGCTTCTGGCCGCAGCTAATCTGTTGTCCGACCGAGACGGTGATCGAGTTCTTCTTGAGGTGGCCATAATAGGTGCGGCGGCCGTTCGGGTGATCGATGCGGACGACGTTGCCGAAGCCATCCGCGCAGGCGCAGGGGTTCTGCCCGGCGGTGCAGCGGTCGAAGCAGCCGTCGCGCACGAAGGCGACGGTGCCGTTCGCGGCCGCGACGACGTTCTGGCCCGCGTCCATGCCCGGGAAGCTGCCGACGCCGATGTCGGTCCCGCCGTGGCCGTTGTAGGTCTTGGTGCCGCAGTTGTAATCCTGCAGGCCGCCGCCGCCGGCGTTGTCCAAATGTGCCGTAATATACGGCGTCCAGCCCGACGCCGGGTTGATGGGGAAGCGATAGTCCTGCGCCGCCGCTCCCGTGGCGAGCAGCGAGACGAAGAGCGTGGCCGAGAGCGACAGGGACGACAGGGCTCTCATCGCCGCACCTCCTCTGCCTTGCCGGTGTGAATGTCGACGGCCCAGATCCCGTCGCCGGCGTCATAGATGACGCGGGTGCCTTCTTGCCGCGGCTCACCGATGGCGGGCGTCGGCACGAAGCGGTCGCTCAAGCGCCCCGGCCGCTCGCCCTGGTTCGTCAGAGGCGTCACCTCGCGCGTCGCCGGGTCGACGACATAGAGCCCCACGACGCCGGTGCGGTCGGACACGAAGAGCACACGCCCGTCGTCGAGCACGAAGGGCTGACCGTCGGCGCCCGCTGTCGAGGTGAGCGCACGGGGAGGAGCGCCGTCGAGCGTCACGATCCAGAGGTCGCTCTCGCCGATGTCGGTGCTGCGCGAGGCGACCACGCGGCCGTCGGGGAGCAGCGCCGGACGCCCGACGACGGAGTCGAGCAGCGCGCGCTTCCCGTCGCCCTGCACCAGGCTGAGCGCCGCGTTGGCATCGACGACGAGCGCGCCCCCTCGCGGGTGCAGCCGCGCCGCGCGTGCATCGCCCAGCTCCTGCACGCGGCCGTCCCGGCGCTCGAGCGCTACGGTGGCCGTGGGCACCTCGTCGGTCTCGGCGCGCGGGGCGCTGTGCTCGACCGCGAGCAGGGCCTCGTCAGCGGACGCGTCGATGACCTCGGCCGTACAACCGACGAGCGCGAAGCCCATCAGCAGCGTGAGCGAGCGGGGCAGGGACCAACGCATTCGACACCTCCAGAGCATCCGGCACATCCGAGCGCACAGAACCACAGTGGGATTCGCGCAGCATCGGACGGGAGGTGGAGGTCACCATCCCACAACATCTCACAAGTTCTGAAAGTGTCCTGACAGGGCCGGCTTCATCCGCCGCGTGACCGATGGGAGCGCGCGGCCGCCGCGTCATGCTGCGACCATGCAGTCACGCTTTTCGCTTCTCTCCGCGCCGTCGCTCTTGTTCGCCTGCGCGCTCGCGTTGTCGGGAGCGGCGCAGGCGGCGGACGTGCTGACGACGCCGTTCCCCGGCGGCAGCCACCTGCACCACTCCGGCGACGGCCAGGACTGGCACCTCGTCAGCGTCGACCTCTGCCAGCCTGGCGTGCGCGTCCGGACCACGCGCTCCACGGAGAAGGGCCGCACGCCCTCGAGCTTCGGCTCCCTGGTCGGCGCGGCGCTGGCGGTGAACGGCGACTTCTTCGGCGGCGGCTACGGCACCGACGGGCCGGCGCGCAGCACGGACTCCTCCTGGGGCGGCGCCGACCACGCCTACGTCGCTCCCGTCGCCTTCGGGGAGGGACGCGTCGAGATCTCGCACCACAACAACACCGGAGGCCTCGAGAGCTGGATGCAGCAGGTGGTCTCCGGACACCCGACGCTCGTCGACGACGGCGTCAATGTCGGCAACCCCGGCGATCCGCTCTGCAGCAATCGTCACCCGCGCACGGCCGTCGGCATCTCCGAGGATCATACGACCCTGCACGTCCTCGTCGTGGACGGCCGCCGTACGGGCGCGGCGGGTATGACCTGCGAAGAGGCGGCGAACACCCTGCGCTTCTTCGGCGCCTTCGACGCCGTCAACCTCGACGGCGGCGGCTCGTCGGCGCTCTGGCTCTCGAACGGCGGCGTGCAGAACCAACCCTCCGACGGCGCACAGCGGACCGTCGCCAATCACCTCGCCATCGTCGCCAGCGGCAGCGGAGACGCGCCCCATTGCCCGCTGCCGCCGGATTATCGCGCAGAGTTCGTCGCGCAGTCCTATCCGCTGGCGCACGTCGCCGCGCTCGAGCTCGTCGAGGGAGAGCTCGTCGAGGGCTGGTTCGACCTGCGGAACACCGGCGGCGCGACCTGGGGTAGCGCCACCAAGCTCGCGCCGACTCCACGTGACGTCGCGTCGCCGCTGGCGGCGCCCGCGTGGCTGGCACCGCATCGCGTGTCCTCTCCCGCGGACGGCGTCGCGCCCGGCCAGGTCGGCCGCTTCTCGGTGCCGCTCTACGCCGCGGCGGTCGGCGAATACACGCAGACCTTCGGCCTCGTCGAAGAGGGCGTCATCTGGTTCGCCGACGACGGCGGCCCGGCCGACAACCTGCTCACCGTGCGCGTCATCGTGCACCCTGCGCCCGAGGATCCAGGCGAAGGCGAGGGTGAGGGTGAGGGTGAAGGTGAAGGTGAAGGTGAAGGTGAAGGTGAAGGTGAAGGCGAGGGTGAAGGCGAGGGTGAAGGTGAAGGCGAGGGTGAGGGTGAGGGTGGTGAGGGTGAGGGGCAGGATGACGCTGGTGTCCTCGACGACGACGATGGCGATGAGGAGCTACCCGCGTCGGTGAGCTACGGCTGCAGCAACCTGCGCGGTGACATGGGCCCATTCCCGTGTCTCGCGCTCTTGTTCCTCGTCATGCGCGCACGACGCCGCAAGACTGTTCCGTAATAACGAATAGACTACTTCTGATAATCCGACGCGACGGACCAGTTGTCGCCCCTTAGGCTACGAGCATCACCACCAAGGAGGTGCTCAATGACGCCCAGAAGGGGGCTCGGTTTCGGTCGTCTGGCGGCGACGCGCAGAGGGTTACGCTTCCCGTTCCGCCCGACGGTGTACGCCGCGGCGACGTCCGGGATGTTCCTGTTCACGGCGGCGTGCGGGGGATCTTACGGCATCCCGCTGCCGGGAGACGCTGACGCGACGGAGCCGTCGAGCACGGCGCCGGCGTCGCTCGACGAGAGCAGCGGTGTCCCCTTGGCGTCGGGCTCGCTCGAGGAGAGCCTGGCGCGGCTCGAAGCGCTCGAGCTGCTCGAGGTCAGCGGGCTCTACGAGACGCGCACGCAGCACCAATGGATCCCCTACGGGGGCTACTGGAGCGAGTCGGAGGTCGAGCTGACGGAGGCCGAGACCGCCGACCGACTGGCGCGCTTCGTCGAGGTCGCGGAGGCCGCGGTCGCGAACGCGCCGGACGCCCCGGCGCCGAACGGCGCAAACGACGTGGACGCGCTCTGCTATCCGATCACGGCGGACGCCTACTGCCTGACGAGGTCGATGCACGCAGACGACCTCGCGGCGCTCGACGCGCTCGAGATCGTGCACATCGACGGCATGGTGCGCGACGACGGGGAGATGAGCGGGCAGTGTTACACCTCGTGGGACACGGTGACGGCCGATGACTGTACGCGCGCCCTGCACGTGCGCGCCGTCGTCGAGGCGACGGCCGACTTCGCGGATCGCAACCCGCCCGAAGAGGGCTGACGTCGTGGGCGGCGTCCGCTTCCCGGCGCTCCCCGCGGGGCGGTCGTTCGGCGTCGGGCTGGATCTGCGCTACGGCGATCCGTACGGCTTCGAGCACCGGCCCCTCGGGGAACGCGCCGGGAGCGGCGACCGCATCTCGCCGCGGGTGCTGCGCTTCCTCGAGCGTTACGCGGGCGACCTCCAGCACGCGTTCTTCTCGTTCCAGCCGAAGGATCGCGCGCGGCTCTCGCTCGACGATTACGTCCCCGCCTGGGACCACCTCTTCGAGCACCTGCCGCGCACCCTCCGGCACAAGGCGCTGCACCACACGCTCTTGAACCTCGGCTCGCTCGACGACGAAGAGCGCGGGCCGCTGATCGACTTCACCAACGCGCTGTGCGAGCGCTACGACCTCGCCTGGGTGAACGAGGACCTCGGCATCTGGGCGCTCGGCGGCAAGCTCATGCCCTACCCGCTGCCGCCGCTGCTCACGGAGGCGGGGCTCGAGAAGGCCATCCACGAGGTGCGCGACGTCAACGCGCGGCTCGCCCGCCCGCTCCTCGTCGAATTCCCCGGCTTCTCGGAGGGGACCAATTTCGTCGTCGGCGACCTTAACGCCTATGACTATTTCCGAGTGCTCGCCGAAGAGACGGGCGTCGCCATTACGCTCGATACCGGCCACCTGCTCGGCTACCAATGGCTGCGCGGCCAACGCGGGGAGGGGATGTACGGCGAGCTCGAGCGGCTGCCGCTGCGCCATTGTTTCGAGATCCACCTCTCCGGCTGTCAGATCATCGACGGGCGCTTCGTCGACGTGCACCACGGCGTCGTGCGCGCGGAGCAGCTCGAGCTCCTGCGGCGCCTGTTGCCGCTGTGTCCGAACGCGCGGGCGGTGACGTATGAGGATCCGAAGCCCGGCCTGGACGGGACGCTACGCCCGAAGGCCAGAGCGCCCTTCGAGCAGCTTCGCCAGATCGCGGGGGCCTCGGCATGAGCGACCCTCGCATTCGGGCCGCGCGCGAAGCGCTCGATCGCCTGCTGCATGACGAAGACACCCGGCGCCGCTTCCTGGCGGAAGGACCGTCCGCGCTCGGCGTCGACGAGCAGACCGCCGAGGCGTTCGGCGCCGTCGACCCGCTTCAGCTCGAGAGCAGCGCGCGCAAGATCAGCTCGGACCTGCTCGCGCGCAAGCACCGCGGGAGCCCGGGGCTGCTCGAGAGCTACGCCGCTACCCTGGGTGACATCAATGTGCGCGAGTCCTTGCTGCCGCGCTTTGTCGCGTCCCGTCATTATGCGGCCTATCGCGAGCTGAGCGTCGCGGGCGAGCCCGGCCTCTGTATCGAGGAGGCGTTCTATCGCTTCCTCGACGAGGAGGAGGTCGGTGCGCCGAAGGTCCGCCGAGGGGAATTCTTACAGGCGCTCTTTCGCGCGCTGGCGGTGCAGCCGAGGCCGAGCTTCCGCGTGCCGCCCGAGGTGCGGCGCACGGCGCAGGGCGGCTATCTGCTCGTCGACCACACGCCGGAGGGGCCTCGGCTCTATGCGGTGGCGCGCGGGCGCCTGCTCTTCGGGCCGTTGACGCCATTGCTCGCGCGCGTGCTCGAGTGGGCTCGCCCCGAGGAGCGCTCCTTGCCGCGTCCCGACGATGTCACCGACCCGCGCGCGTGGGACGCGTGCGTGCAGAAGTTGATGGCGCTCGGCTTGCTGGCCGCGCCCGCGCACCCGGACGTACAGCAGCGGCCCTAGGCGCAGAGCGGACCAGAGCGCTTTCGCTCGCCGCCCGAGCGGTCTGTGACACGACGCACCGGCGGCGTCGGTCCGACGCGCGCGCCGGCCGCATGCGCTGGCCATTCGTCTCGCGGCACGACGCTTGGACAGCCCCCGGCACCTCACGGTCTCCGCGAGCCGCGAGCGGAACGTCGCGCACCCGCGCGAGCGAGGAGCAGGTCATGCAGACGAGCCACACGGAGCACCCGCGGATCTTTGTTCGAGTCAAGGACTGCCGGCAGTTCCTGCACGACCTCGAGAGCCCCCGCGGCGCCTTCCTGAAGACGCGCGCGCCCGTGCAGCTCGGCCAGTCCGCCGTCGCCGTCGTCAAGATCGCCGAGGTCATGGACCCGGTCGAGATCCCCATCTTCATCTCCGGCCGGCGCGTGCGGCGGGACGCGCACAAGAGCCTCTCGCCCGGCATCGTCGCCCGCCTCACCGACGAGCGCTGCCCCGCGGTCGCTCTCTTGCGCGACGTCATCAACGGTCGCGTCGTCGATCTCTCCTCCCGGCGCTTTCGCGGGCAGCGCAAGCCGGTGACGAGCGTGTTCGCCTCGCTCCAGGATCTCCGCCGCCAACTGCAGGGGCTGATGCTCGGCCGGGCGGGCTTCTTCATCCTCGACGCGCCCGTGCATATGGGCGAGGCGCTGCTGCTCACCTGCGTCGTGCCCGCGAGCATGCTGGCGCTGACCTTCACGGTGCGCGCGAACGGTGTGTCCCATTATGAGCACGACTTTGGCGTGCGGGCGGAGCTGCTCGACCCCGAGTACCGCGCCCGGCTCGACTCCTTCCTGCGACGAACGGCATGGGACACCCGGCAGGCTTGAGCGCGGCTCCGAAAGCACCCGGGAGGAGCATGCGGGGAGGCCACCTGGGGGGCGCTCGTGCTAGAGGGAGGAGTCACCGTGGGAGCGAGCGATGAGCGAACCAAGCGACGACGACGACGAGGGCGGGAAGGTCGTTCGCCTCGACTTCAAGAAGGCCCGCGAAGAGCGAGAGCAGCGCAGAGAGCCCGAGGATCCCTGGGCCGCGCAGAAGCTGCAGGCGTTCGAGCGGCTCATCGACGAGGGCATGGTGCTCGTCACGCTCGACTCGCGCCGGCCTGGTGTGAGCGTGCCGCCGCATCACCAAGGCGATGTGCAGCTCGGGCTCAACTTCTCGCATCGCTTCTACACGGGCGACTTCGCCTACGACGAGCGTGGCGTCCGCGCCTCGTTGAGCTTCCGCGGGGAGCCCTTCTTCTGCGACATCCCGTGGAGCGCGGTGTTCATGCTGCGCAGCCACGTCACCGACGAGGTCTTCCTGTTCCCGGCGTCGGTGCCGGAGGAGCTCGAGGACATGCTCCGGCACATCGAGGACCAGCTCGAAGCCCAGCGGGAGACGCAAGAGCCGGGCGACGACGACGCGCCGACCGCGTCCCTGAAGGAAGCGGGGTTCGGGCCCGGCGACAACGGCTCGGGGCCGAGCGACGACAGCCGCGATGGGAGTGGGCCGGATGACGACGATCCCGACGACGACGGCGGCCCGGGCCTGAAGCTCGTCAAAGGCTGAACGTCACCCGGATGGGTTGCTTCCGGCGGCGGGTTTCGGGAGCATCGGCCCTCGACGAACGGGGGGCGGATGCAGTGTCCGAATTGCAGCCGGGAGCTCGAGCCAGACGCCGTCATCTGCGCCGGCTGTGACTACATTCTCGATACGTCCTTCCTCGGCGACGACATCACCGATGATCGTCCGCCGGATGAGCGCTCTCCTGCGTTCGGCGGCGACGCGCTCATCCTCGGTGACGTCACCAACGATTACGCCGAGGTGTTCAGCGAAGAGACCGGCAGCTACCTCGACGCTGCCACCGGCGCCGAGACGCGCGCGCTGCGACGTGCGCCCGTCTACGTCGACGCCAGCACCGCGCAGCTCACCGCGCCCGACGCCATCGTCGGCCGCACGGACGCGCCGGCCCCGCCGCTCACGCCCTTCGAGGAGCACGTGCTCTCGTTCTTCGACGGCCAGCGAACGGTCCAACAGGCGCAGGACGAGAGCGGCCTCGGCATCGAGGACCTGCGCATCGCCGTCTGCATGCTGCACGAGAAGGGCCTCGTCGGCTTGCGCGCGCAGGACTACGAGGACGCCGACGAGACCGAGCTCGAGGCCAAGCTCCCCGCGGCGCTCCTGGCCGAGCGCGGCGAATTGCCGCCTTCCCGTGAAGCGCACGACGACGGCGCCATCCCGCCGATGCCGAGCGCGCCTCCCTCGGAGCCCGGGCTCTCCCTCGATGAGCCCGCGACCGTGCAGACCCCCTCGTTGCGAGGCGAGGCGGAGCCGCCGCCCACGGCCGTCTCTGCCGGCGGGATCGCGCAAGAGCGGCCGAAGCCGCGGGCGCCCGCGCCGAGAGGCCCGCCCGTCTCCGCCGTCGATCGCGCCAAGGCGAGGGGCGTCTATGACCTCGCCATGAAGGACATCCAGAACGGCCGGCTCGCGCGGGCGCGAATGTACGCCAAGCTGGCCTCCACGCTCGATCCGCGGGAGGAGACCTACAAGGACCTGCTCGCCAATTGGGACCGCGTGGTGACGGCGTCGTCGACGTCCACCGGTCAGGGAGCTGCGCCGACGTCGTTGGCCGACCTCGAGAAGCTGCCGGACGACGTGCGTCTGTTCAAGGAGGCGGAGCAAGCCGAGGCGAAGGGCGAGTTTCGAAAGGCCGTCTCGCTCTTGCGGGAGGCGATCGGGAAGAACCCCGACGAAGGCGCGCTGCACAATCGCCTCGGGGTCGTTTTGGCGACGAGGCTGAAGGACTTCACCGGCGCCATGAGCGCGCTGTTCGCGGCCGTGGAGCTCGAGCCGGACAACGCGAACTTCAAGCACAACCTGGCGAAGGTGCTCGCTGCCGCCGAGGGAAAGCGCTCGGTGGGCGACATGGACATCTCGGAGCTCTTGACCGGGACCGGAGAATTCGACGCCAAGAAGGCGGAGGCCGTGGGGAAGGGGCGCAAGAGCGGCTTCGCGGCGTTCAAGCGGAAGCTGTTCTGAGCAGAGCTCAGCTAATGTGTCGTCGTAAAACCGCGCAACGAAGGGGTGTATCCCGATTACGGCGACGGTCACGGAGCACGATTCCGGCGACGACGGCGGACACGCCCTACGGCCACGGCCACGTCGGGTTACGGGGCATTCCGCCGTAACCGCGCAACGAAGAACCCGTGCAGCACGCCATCGGGCAACACGCGCCGCGCGCGCGTCACCTCGTCCGCAAACGCCTTCCCCCGCCACTCGGAGAGCCCCGGCAGCGTCGTCCCGAAGGGCAGCTCGAGCTCTTCGACGCTCAGCTCACCGGCACATCTCTCGAGCGCATACTGCAGCACCGCCTCGTTCTCGTCCGGGCTGTAACTGCACGTCGAATACACCAGCTCACCGCCAGGCTTCAGCGCCTTCACCGCGGCCAGCAGCAGGCGCCGCTGCTTGCGCGCCATCTCCCTCACCTTCCGCTCGCTCCAGCGCGCGAACGTCTCCGCATCCTCGAGGCAGATGCGCGCCTCCGACGAGCAAGGCGCGTCCAGCAGCACGCGGTCGAAGCGGCCGGGGACCTTTTTGGCCACCAGCGAGCCGTCCATCAGGAAGGTGCGCACGAAGCGTCCGGCGCCGGCGCGCTCGAGGTTCCCCTTCAGCTTGAAGAAGCGCGGCTTGATCTTCTCCACGGCCGAGAGCTCACCCTCGAGCTGCATTCGCTCGGCGACCAACAGCGTCTTACCGCCCGGCGCGGCGCAGAGATCGAGCACGCTCTCGTGTGGCTGCGGGTCGAGCGCCAGCACCGGCAGCACGCTCGCGGGATTCATCACCAGCACGCGGCCGTCATTGACGACGTGGCTATGGGTCAGCGCCTCTCGCTGCTCCCTCGGCGTGACATAGAGGCCGGCGGCGTTCGCGAGCGGCTCTGGCGTGACGCCGTCGGCTCGCAGCTCGGCGAGCGATTCACCCATGTCATTGTCGGCAATCTTCAGCCGATTCAGCCGAAAGCAGGGCGCCGGCCGCTGCTCGAGGTGCTGCCGCACGAGACGTGCGTTGTCGTCTCCGAGGGCCTCGTGCAGGCGTGCGACGAGGTCCTCGGGCGGAGATCTCACGCGGCCTTCCGTGCGGGCGGAAAGGCGCCGGTGCCGGCGGTGCCGTCCTCCCGTCGTCGAGAGAACGCTTCGGCGCCACGAGCGAGCGCGCGCCTGCCGGCGTAACCGGCGACGAGGCAGGGGACGAGCGCGCACAGGCACGCGCCGAGCGGGCCGACGACGGGCCCCGCGAAGCGCAGCACACCCCCGCCCATCATGGCCAGCATCGCCGCGAGCCCGCACATGACGACGGCGAGGCCCATGGTCGCGAGCGCGCCCGGCCCCATGGCGAGCTCGGAGACGCTGACGGCGTCGAACACGGGCGAGACGCTGCCGCGGCCGGTGCCCCAGGCGGCCATGGCCACGCTCATGACGGCGACGGTCAGCGTCGTCGTGAGCCACAGCAAGGTCGGCAGCTCGATGACATAGCCGCCCGCGAGCGCGACCAGCGTCGGGAAGAACGACACCACGGGGAGCGTCGCGAGGAACTTCGCGTACACGACGTCCTCGGGCGGCAGCGGGGAGCCCTCGACGATCCACACCGCCGGTCCCTCGAGGCCCATCTGCGGGAAGGCGAAGCGCGCCGCGAGCCCCGCCGAGATGAACGTGACGAGGCCGACGTGCATGCCGCCGATGAACACGTCCTTGGCCATGGGGAAGGGCTCGAAGCCGAGCACGAGCGCCTGCGCGTTGATGAGGTAGATGACGGCGATGCCGAGCAGCAGCACCAGTTGGCTCCACTGCGAGGGATCGCGCAGGAACGCGAGCAGATCCTTCTCGAGCAGAGGGCGGATGTGCGCGGGAGCCGCCCTGGTGACGAGGCGCAGCGCCGACTCCGGCAGCGAGCCGCGCCGGAGCCCGGTCGGGGACTCGTCGTCGGCGAGGTCTCTGGCGCGCAGGTACAAGAGGCGGTGCGAGAGGTAGGCGACGAGGTAGAGCGCCAAGGCGCAGGCCAGCAGCAGCCACAGCGAGGGCAGGTCCCCCTCGGCGGCGAAGCGCGCGCCGAAGCTCGAGGGGAGCCAGTCGGGACCGACGCTGACGAGGTTCTTCTGCTCCTCGAGCAAGCGGGCGGCGCCCTCCTCGGTCATCACCTGCTCGACGCGGGCGGAGCGCAACACGCCGAGCGCCACGGCGCTGACGACGCCGACGACGAGCAGCATGAGGCGACGCAGGCGGCCGGCGGGCAAGAGCGCGCCTCCCACGTGCGCGAGCAGGGCGCCGATGGCCACCGGCAGCGAGGCGATGACGACGAGGACGAACAGCCCGCGCGCCAGCACCAGCGGCTGATCGGTGCCGCGCAAGAAGCCGGTGAGCGCGACGACGCCGAGGGCGAGGGTGGCGGGCACCGCGGCGAAGGCGGTCTCGGCCACGCGGTCTGTGAAGCGGGCCCAGGGCGGCGTGGCGCTCGCGTTCCAGAACCACAGATCCTGCGACGTGAAGAACGCGTTCGCCGCGTGCCCGAGCGACGAGAGCACCAGCGCGCCGAACACGCCGAGGTAGAGCACGCTGAGGGCAGGGGAGACGAGGTCGAGCGCGTCCTGGCGCCTCAGCCAGAAGCCGCCGGTGGCGGTCACGAAGTAGACGACGACGCCGACGCCGAGCCCGAGCGCGGCCAGGCCGATGACGCGGGTGGCGCCCTTGCGTCGCTCTTCGGCCGCTCGTCGCGCGTAGATGCGCAGCCGCACGCGCATGCCCGCGGCGACCGAGCGTAGGCCCGCGTGCGGGCGCTTCTCCGACGGGGGCGTGGCCCGGGCCAGCGAGCCTGGCTCGCCTTTGGGCGTGAGCGGCGTGTGCGCGGAACGGTCTCGCGTCACTGTTTGTCAACGACGGGCGCGGCGGCCTTCTTGTCCTCGCTCGCGATGGCGGCGCGCACCAGCGCCTTCACGGCGTCGTTCCGGCGTACGTTGCCGAGCAGGATCTTGAGGTCCTCGTACACGGTCGGATCGACGAGCAGGCCGCCGATGGTGCCCTTGCCGGCCTTCACGTCGGCGATGAGCAGCTGCACGTCCTTGACGGCGGTCTTCACGTCGGCGCTGGCCTCGTTCAGGTTCGTGATGAACTCGCCGTCGTCCTCGTCGTAGATGAGGTTGTGCACCACGCCCTCCTTGGTGCGCACGTCCTCGAGCAGCTGCGTCGCCTGGGCGAGCGCCTCGCGCGCCTGACGCACGGTCTTCTCACCCTCCTTGCCGTAGATGAGCTCGTGCACGAGGCCGTCGCCGCCCCGCACCTCGGCGATGATCTTGTCGACCTGGCCGAGACCGCTGTCGACCTTCTTCGCCGAGGACGCGAGGCTGCCGACGATGTCGTTGTACTGCTGCCCGCCCTTCTGATCGAAGACGAGCTGGTGCAGGAGCCCTTCGCCGGTCTGGATCTCCTCGGCGATCGCCTGCACCGAGCGCACGGCGGCGGCGAGCGCCTCTTCGCCGCCCGCGGCCGTGAAGCTCGACATCACCCGGCGCAGCTCGTCGGTGGAGGCGACCACGTTGTCGAGGATGCGCTGCGCGTCGGCGAGGGCGACGTTGAGGTCGACGGTGATGGCGCTCTTGATGAAGTCGCCGTCCTTGTGCGCCGGCTGATCCTGCGAGCCGATGCTGAGGTCCACCGTCTTGTCGCCGAGCAGGCCCATGCTGTCGACGCTGGCCTCGGAGTCGAGGCGGATGCGCTTCAGCATATCCTTCGGGATGCGCATGACGACGACGACCTTCTTCAGGCGGCCGACGCCCACCTGCAGGCTCGTGCCCTCGGAGTTGTTCGTCAGGTCGCGCACCTGCAGCTTCGTCACCTTCTTGAACATCGCGCGGCCGGTCACCGTGGCGCGAAACTGGCCGACGCGCACGCGCAGGTCCTCGACGAGCCCGTCGTTGCCGTAGGCGTCCTCGCCGTGCACGCGCAGCGTGAAGCTGAGCTGGCTCCTCGGATCGAACGCGCTCACCGAGACGTTCATGGCGACCGGCAGCGTGCCGTCGCCCTGCATCTCGAGGTCTGTGTCACCCGCCGGCAGCTCGTGCGCCGGCGTCACGGGCACGAGGCTCTGCTCGGCCGCGGGGTCCGGCTCGGGGAGCTGGATCTCGCTGACGATGCCGATCTCATAGCCGGCGAGGCGCACGGGCGCGCCCGCCTTCAGGCCCGAGACGTTCGGAAACAGCGCCTTCAGGTACGCCGGCTCCTCGAAGAGCCGCCGCTCCTGCCCGATCAGGAAGATGCTCGCGACGAGGAGCACGAGCCCCAGGGTCACGAAGATCCCCACCTTGATGTCCGTGGCGCGCTCTCGATCGGTGCTCATGCTCTCCCTGCGCGGCCCCTCGGCAGGAGCCGTGGCCCACCCTAGCAATGTTTCCGGCACACAGGAGCGCAGCCACCCGCGATGGCCGGGCTCAGTCCTCGAACGGCTCCGGATCGCCCTCCATGAAGCCCCGGACGATGGCGTCCGGGCCTCGCCTCAGCGCCTCGGGCTCGCCCACGGCGCCGATGCCGTGGTCGTACACGAAGGCCACCCGATCGGCGACCTGGAACACCGTGGTCATGTCGTGCGTGACGACGAGGCTCGTGCAGTTCAGCCGGTCGCGCAGCGAGAGGATGAGGTCACCGATGCGCTTGGTGTTGACCGGATCGAGGCCCGTGGTGGGCTCGTCATAGAGGATGACCTCGGGATCGGTCGCGATGGCACGCGCGAGCCCGACGCGCTTCTTCATTCCGCCCGACAGCTCGCTCGGCTTCTTCTGCTCGATGCCGGGCAGGCCGACCCAGCCGAGCTTCTCGGCGACGCGCTGCGCGATCTCTTCCTCGGCGAGGTCGAACTGCTCGCGCAGCGGGTAGGCGATGTTGTCGTAGACGTTCATGGAGTCGAACAGCGCGGCCCCCTGAAACACCATCGCCACACGGCGGCGCACCGGAAGGAACTCGGTGTCGCCGTGCAGCTCGGCCACGTTCTCGCCGTCGAACCAGATCTCACCCTCGTCCTGCCGCAGGAGGCCGATGATCATCTTCAGCATCACGCTCTTGCCGCAGCCCGACGGGCCGATGACGGCCAGCGTCTCTCCGCGCGTCACGTCGAGGCAGAGGTCGTCGTAGATGACCTGCTTCCCGAACGCCTTGCTCACCCCGCGCAGCGAGATGAGCGGATCTTTGCCCCGCGCCGGCGGCGGCAGCTCCTTGACCGCGGTGACGCTCGTCATCGTTCGTCCTCGTCCTCGGGCTTAGCAACCTTCGGCCCCGACCCACCATCGCCGTCGCCGTCGCCGTCGCCGTCGTCGTGGCCGTAGCTCTCAGCGATGGGAGGCTCGAGCGTCAGCCCGCCAAAAGGATCGCCCCGCAGCGCTCGAGTCTGCGGATGCACCGGCGGAGGACGCGGCGTAAAGCTCGGCCGAGTCTTCACCTCCGCCATCACCCCGGCGAACGCGCTCGCCGCGGCGCCTCTCGCTTCGCCCAGCTCCCATCCTGGATCGTCGTCGAGCGACGACGAGGCCCACGCCGCGGGAGGCGGCGCTCCAAGCGGCGGCAACGGCGGCAGGTCGCCGTCTGCAATCGGCGTCGCGATCCCCCGCGGCGGAGAGGGCGCGGACGGCGCCGGCATCGTCACGGGGACGATCTCACTCGCCTCGACCACCCGCCCGGGACGTGCTCCGAAGCCCTCCTCGACGACCGGCGCGGCGGCCAACGGCGCCGCGCTCTCGGGCGCGTGCTGCTCGACGAGGACCGGCCGACCAAAAGGCGCGCGCCCGACGACGCAGAGCTGGGTCGCGAGCGCGTCCGGGTTCAGCGCTCCCCCCTCGGGGCCGCGGTTCAGCGCGGCGTAATAGGCGGGAGCGTTCGGCGCCGCGACGACGGCGATGACCGACACCGCCAGCTCCGCGCCCGCGAGCGCGCGAGCGTCCTCGAGCGAGAGCCCGAGGCTGAACAGCACCTCCGCGCCGGCCGCCACGCAGCGACGCGCCCGCGCGCGGACGTCCTCGTTCGCGTCCTCGGACGAGATCGGCGCGGGCAGCAGCCAGTCGGCCGCGAGCCCGTCGTCCAGCGAGAACACCGGCGCGCTCTCCGCCACCTCCCGCGCCACCGCGCACGCGAGCCTCCGCGCGCCCACGCCCGCGGAGCCCACGACGACGAGGCCGTGCCCTGCGCGCGCCGTCGCCAGCACGGCCACGGCGGCGTCGGGCGGCACCACGCCCTCCTCCACGAGCGCGCTCAGCCGCGCGTCGAGCGTCGGTCGCTTCTCGAGATAGAGCAGCACCTTGTCGCCCGCCGTCGGCAGCGCACGCACGCGGTGTCCGTCGACGTGCAGCTCGAGCGCACGCTGCCCGGCGCCGAGCGCGCGCAGCGCCGTGAACACCTCGTCCGGCAGCGCCACGCCGAGGCGCTCTCGCCGCCCCCGTCGGGTCACGTCGAGCGGCCCGCGCTCGAGCGCGTGCGCCGCCGCCACGTCGTTGTCCACCAGCAGCGCGCCCAACGCTCGACGGACAGCGTCCTCGGCGCTGTCCGCGAGCGGCGGCGGGGGCGGCGCTTTCGTCACCAGCTCACAGCTCGCGCAGCAGCTCGTCGAGGATGTCGAGGCCGTCGTCGAGCGTCTGCTCGTCGATGACCAGCGGCGGCGCCACGCGCACGACGCGCCCGCCGATGATGTTCGTGACGAGGCCCTTCGTGAGGGCGCGCCGCGGCAGCTTGGTGGCGTCCACGTTCAGCTCGAGCCCGCACCAGAGCCCGCGGCCGCGCGCGTCGACGACGATGCGCTTGTGCGTCTTGGCCATCGCTTGCAGGCGCGAGAGCAGGTGCTCGCCGAGCTTCGTGACGCGCGCGAGGAACTCGGGCTGCGTGACCTCGTCGAGGACGGCGCCCGCCGCCGCGCAGGCGACCGGGTTACCGCCGAAGGTGGAGCCGTGGCTGCCGTAGGTGAGGTGCTCGGCGATGTCCGCGCGCGCGATGACACCGCCGAGCGGCAGGCCGCCGGCGATGCCCTTGGCGACGCTCATCATGTCGGGCTCGAAGCCCTCGTGCTCGTAGGCCCACAGCTTGCCGGTGCGGCCGACGCCCGACTGCACCTCGTCGAGCAGCATCAGGCAGCCGTGCTTGCTGCAGAGCTCCCGAACGCCCTTCAGGTAGCCCGGCGGAGGTGTGCGGATACCGCCTTCACCCTGGATGGGCTCGACCAACACGGCGGCCGTGCGCTCGGTGATGGAGGCCTCGAGCGCGTTCAGGTCACCGAAGGCGACGTGACGCACGCCGGGCAAGAGCGGCTCGAAGCCGACGCGGTACTTCTCCTGCCCCGTGACGGTCACTGTCGCCATGGTGCGGCCGTGGAAGCTCTTCTCCATGGCGATGAATTCGAAGCGCCCCTCTCCGCGGTCGTGAAAGACCTTGCGCGAGAGCTTCAGCATCATCTCGTTCGCCTCGGCGCCCGAGTTGCAGAAGAAGACCTTGTCGCCGAAGGAGTGCTCGACGAGCTTCTCGGCGGCCCGGATGGCGGGCTCGTTCCAGAAGATGTTGGACGCGTGCAAGAGCTTACCGGCCTGCTCCTGCACGGCGGCGGTCAAGCGGGGGTGGCCGTAGCCGAGCGAGCTGACGGCGATGCCCGAGACGAGATCGATGTACTTGTTGCCCTCCACGTCGACGAGCCGCGCGCCCTCACCGCCCGTGACGACGATGGGGAGCGGGCGGTAGTTGCCGACGAAGGCGCGCGTGCCGCGCTCGATGAGGCTCTCGTTGTCCCTGCCGGTCTCGGCCATGAAGCGCTCCTTGCGTCCGCTCTTTGGGCTCGTGTGTTCGTCGAGCGCGCGGGGACGCCAGAGAGGCCTAGCGTCCGCCGTGCACGACGGGAAGGGCCGACCTCACGCAGATCAGCCGAGTGCCGGTGCCTGCCGCGCTGCGCGCGCCGGTGCTCAGCCGCAGGTGGCCGGGTCGGGGTTCGAGCCGAGGCACTCGCAGGGCAACGGATCGGCGTCCGGATCGCTCGGATCGAGGCAGAGGGACGAGTCGTCCCGCTTCACGCACTGGCGGGTGCTGCAGGAGCAGCGGTAGCGCACGTCGCCGCGCAAGAGCTCCACGGGCGGCGCGAAGATCGTGGCGAGCGGCGTCTGCGTGCCGGTGAAGTCGTTGTCCGTGCGCTGGAAGGTGTCCTGCCACGTCGTGAAGCGCTCCTGCCAGTCGCACATGAAGCCGAACGGGTGATAGTCGACGCGGATCTTGTGCAGCATGGCGTTCACGCCGAGCTCGTCCTTGAAATACGCCTCGATCTTGCCCTCGGCGGCCTGGTTCTCGATGTTGGCCTCGGGGTCGAGCTCGAGGATGCGCTCCATGAAGTCATCCGACGCCTGGCGGTAGGCGCTGTCGTCGCGGTTCGCGTACTCCTGCTCGAAGTGGAAGAACGGGAAGCCGTTCGGCGTCACGGCGTCGGTGGGCGCGTCGCGGGTGCGGAAGTCCGCGTTGCCGCTCTCGGCGCCGCCCGCGTCGATGTCGGCGAAGGGCGCCACGCCGCTGAAGAAGAGCTGCCCGATGGCGGCGGCGTCGACGGCGCTGGCCGTGCTCTCGTAGGTGTAGTCCGCGTTCACCGTCCAGGTGTTCGACGCCTTGTCGAGGCTGACCTGCTTCACGACGTAGGTCGCGCGCACGGCCCGATCGCAGCTCCCCTCGGCGCCGCCGCAGCCCTCGGCGCGGCCACCGATGCCGGGGAAGACGAGCTCGTCGCCGGCCTTCAGCGGGAACACGGGGGGCGGCGGCTCCTCGGGGCCGGCGTCGGGGAGCCCTGCGTCGGGCTGGAAGAAGAAGCGCTCGTCACCGACGCACAAGCAGCCGGGGACGGCCGGGATGGCGAGCAGGAGCCCGACCCGGACGAGGGTGACGAAGGACGGACGGCGAAGCTCATTGCGCTGCATGCGGAGACCCTGCCTGACAAGCCCAAGGCGCGGGGGTAGAGAGACACCGGCGCGGAGCCGGGAGCGAAGGGGCTCGGCAAGGTTACCTGGCCAGCGGCGCGTCGGCTACGACGATGGCGCTGCGCCGCTGCGCTTGTTGCTGTGTGGCGTGTGCTCCTTGCCGCGCGCGCAAGCGCTACGCGAATGTGCCGGGGACACGGGCAGGGGTGCGTGTGAGGAGGAGCGCTTGAGCTACATCGCGGAGAGCGTGCATCGCGCGCGCGGGCTCGGCCGCACCGCCGAGGCGGCGCTGGCGTGGCGTGAGCTCCTCACCCAGACCCACGTCGACGAAGCGGACTACAGCGACTGGGCGCGCGAGCTCGCCGCCATCTATGTACGGCTCGGGCGCGGCCTCAGCGCCGCGCGCATCCACGAGTATCTGCTGAACATCAACCCCGCGCTCGAGCGCTACGCGGAGTCGGGCACGCCGCGCGACGAGGGCCGCGTGCTGCGCTTCGGGCGCCGCCTCGCCGAGGCGAGCCAGCGTTACCGGGAGGCGGGGCTGTACGCGCACGCCGCGCGCTCCTCGGAAGAGAACGACGACCACGCCGAGGCGCTCGGCCTCTACGAGCAGCTCGCGCGCTCGCACGAGGCCATGGCGGCGCGCTACCTGAGCGGGCTCGCGGCCCTGAACGCCGGGCGCATCGCCACCAAGCTCGGCCAGCGCGACAAAGGCACCTCCCTGCTCGCGCTCGCCACGCGCCTGCTCGAGCAAGAGGCCGACCTGCGCGAGCAGACCGGCGATCGCGAGGGCGCGTTCCGCTGCTACCTCTGCCTCATTCAGATCGGCAAGGCCGAGGGCTCCTACGAGAACCTCGCCGAGGGCTATCTCAATTGCATTCGCATCTTGAAGGCGAAGTCCGACCGCTTCTTCACGATGCAGTACTATTACGATTTCATCGCCTGCTCCGACGAGCTCGGCGAGCTCCACTCCGTCGCCGACCTCTATCGCGAGGCGGGTGAATACGCCCGCCGCGTCGGGTTCATCTACGGTGACTATTTCTTGAGCGAAGCGGGCGGCGCCTGGGTGCGCGTGGCCGACGCCGCGCTGCAGACGGGCGCGCCCACCGAGCTCGCCGAGAACGCGCTGCTCGCGGCCGTGAGCTGCTTCAACCGCATCCGGGACGATCGACGCGTCGCCGAGGGCTACCAGCGCCTCGCGGAGCTGCCGGTCAGCGACAGCAAGAAGGAGCGCTACACGTCGCTGGCCGAGGACATCAACGAGGAGGCCGCCAGCAACGGACCGCACGAAGCCCCGCCGGCGTTCCCTGAATATTTCCGGCGCCGCGTGCGCATGCCCGAGATCTGGATCCGCGATCTGCTGGAGGCCGAGAGCGGCAGCGACATCCCCGACGCCATCGGCCGCCTGGTCGGCGATCACAAGAACGTCTGGGAGGTGCAGCGACGCAAAGCGCTGCTCATCGCGCTCGCCTACGACGACCACATCGCGCAGGGCGGCGATCCCGAGCACGTGCCGCCGCACATCATCGAGAGCCTCGGCGATCTCGGGCACCCCGCCGCCGTTCGTCCGCTGCAGGCCCTCTACGAGGTGAGCGACGAGGCCACGCGCGCGGTCATCGTCGAGCGCGCCGCTGCCCTGAAGCAGAAGGAGGTGTTCGCGCTCATCGACCGCGCCATCTCGGAGGGCGAGGCGCGCGTGCTCGAGGCCGGCATCACGGCGCTGCGCCGGATGACCTTCCCGCAGGCGCTCGACAGCCTCGTGCGCATTTACAATGGGCACGATTCCCCGGCGATCAAGGAGGCGTGCCTGCGCAGCATCGCCGCCATCGGCACCGACGAGGCCTGCGAGTTCTTGCTCGACGTGACGCGCTCGTCGTCAGGGCCGTCCGGCGTGCGCGCGCGCTCGCTGCTCGAGCGTCACGCGCAGGAGCGCATGCTGTCGGCGCTCGAGCGGAATCGACGGCAGGAGCCTGACCCGGCGCTCAGGATGTTCATTGGTCGCTTGGTGGATCAGGTGCGGACGCGTCGCGGCACGGCGACGTTCTGACAACGTCATGCACGACGAACAGCCGTTGCCGTTGCCGTTGCCGTTGCCGCAGCGCGCGGCCAGCGGCAGCGGACAAAAAGAGCCCCCCGGAAGCGGACCCAGGCAGTGCTGGGGCGAGCGGCTAACTCGCGCTTCCGGGGGGTCGGTGGCAGCAAAGGCGTGTCCGAGACCGCCAGTGTTCCACCCAGGGCCACTCTCAGCTCAGCTCCGCTTCACGAAGAAGCAGGGAGAGACAGAGCCTTGTGACCGTGCCTGGGGTCGGCGTCAGGACGCCGCCACCTCACAAGCCGTAGGGTTACTACCAGACACTGGATCACCTCCTCTCTCGGCGTGGGCGAGGGGCCCAACCTCT
>CAYLZW010000085.1:0-20155 GCA_964388085.1 uncultured Myxococcales bacterium
CCAACCGCCTCGGCGCGAGCGCGCTCATGCAGGGCCTGGCCGACGGCTACTTCGTGGTGCCCTACACCATCGGCAACTACCTCGCGCGCGAGAAGCCGGGCAGCGTCGACGACAAGGGCGACGCCTTCCGAGAGGCCCTCGACAGCACCAAGGGCCGCGTCAACAAGCTGCTGAGCGTCAAGGGCAAGCGCAGCGTGGACTCGTTCCACAAAGAGCTCGGCAAGACGCTGTGGGAGTACTGCGGCATGTCCCGCACCGAGGAGGGCCTGCAGCAGGCGCTCAAGAAGATCCCCGAGGTGCGCGCGGAGTTCTGGGAGAACGTGGCCGTGCTCGGTGACAACGCGGAGTACAACATCTCCGTCGAGAAGGCCGGCCGCGTGGCCGACTTCCTCGAGTTCGGGGAGCTGATGTGCACGGACGCGCTCGAGCGGCGTGAGTCGTGCGGCGGTCACTTCCGCGAAGAGAGCCAGACGGAGGACGGCGAGGCCCTGCGCGACGACGCCAAGTACTCGCACGTCTCCGCGTGGTTCTTCGAGGGCGAAGGCAAGGCGCCCACCATGGGTAAGGAGCCGCTCGAGTTCGAGCACGTGAAGCTGACGCAGCGCAGCTACAAGTAGAGAGTGTGTTGGCTGGAAGAAGAACCGCGGACTGAGAAGCGCAGCGTCGTGACGGCGCGAGGATGGATGCCATGGCCGGCTCTAGCGGCAAGACGATGAACCTGACCCTCCAGGTCTGGCGCCAGAAGAACAAGAACACGCCCGGCGCGATGAAGAGCTACGCCGCGAAGGACATCAGCCCGGATATGTCCTTCTTGGAGATGCTCGACGTCGTAAACGAGCAGCTGGTCGAGCGTGGCGAAGAGCCTATCGCGTTCGATCACGACTGCCGCGAGGGCATCTGCGGCATGTGCTCGCTCTACATCAACGGCCGCCCGCACGGGCCCGACTACGGCACGACGACGTGCCAGCTGCACATGCGCCACTTCCGGGACGGGGACACCGTCGTCGTCGAGCCCTGGCGCGCGCAGGCGTTCCCCGTCATCCGTGACCTGGTCGTCGACCGCGGCGCGCTCGATCGCATCATCGCCGCCGGCGGCTACGTGTCCGTGAACACCGGCGCCGCGCCGGACGCTCACACGGTGCCGGTGCCCAAGCACGACGCCGACACGGCCTTCGACGCCGCCGCCTGCATCGGCTGTGGCGCCTGTGTCGCCGCCTGCCCGAACGCCAGCGCCATGCTGTTCGTCGGCGCCAAGGTCTCGCACCTCGCGCACCTTCCGCAGGGCAAGGTCGAGCGACGCCAGCGCGCGCTCAACATGATCACGCAGATGGACAAAGAGGGCTTCGGCAACTGCACCAACCACTACGAGTGTGAGGCTGCCTGCCCGAAGGAGATCTCCGTGCGCGTGATCGCGGAGCTCAACCGCGAGTACATCGCGGCCATGGCGACGAAGGGCTGAGCGGCGAAGGGCTCGGCGACGAAGGGCTCGGCGACGAAGGGCTCGGCGGCGAAGGGCTCGGCGGCGAAGGGCTCGGCGGCGAAGGGCTCAGCGCGCTCTCGACGAGATCGCCCGCGCGCGGGTGCCGCCCTTGGCGGATGCGCGCGAGCTCTACCCCGGCGGCGACGCCGCCACCGCAGCGCGACACGACGACGGCGCTCGCGAGCGCCCGCTCGATCTTCTCGACGGTGGCCGCGTCTCGTCGAGAGAGCCGCGGCTTCGCTCGCTGCACGCGCCAAGCGTCACACAGCCTCGGCAGGTCCGCGAGCGCTTGCACGCGCTCGCACGAGCGCGCGTCGAAGCCGTCGAGCTCGAGCTCCAGCGACGCCCGGACGTAGAGCGCCAGCAGCTCCTCGAGCTCGAGGCGCTTGACCGCCTCGTAGGGCAGCCGCTTGCCCGGGCGCCAGCGCCGGATGGGCTCGAGCCGGCGAGCGCGTACGAGCGCTTTGTCGAGCTGCTCGAGCTGCGCCCGCGCGGCGTCGTCGAGGGGCCGGCCCTGACGCGCGAGCAGCGCACGACGGAGATCTTCCAGCTCGAGCACGCTGAGGCCGCGCAGCTCGGGTGCCACGGTCTGCGCCGCGCCTGCCTGTGCCGGCGGCGAGGACGGCGGAGCCTCGCTGCCGCTCGCCGCGAGCGCGCACGTCACGACGACGAGCGCGGCCGCCGTGATCACCGCTTGCTCTCGAGCAGCGCCCGGCGCGCGTCCATGGCGTCGCCGGCCCACGCGCGCGCGCTCGCTTCGTCGACGTCGTGCAGGCCGTAGAGCCCCGGGAACGGCAGCGGGTGGGTGGCGGGCAAGGTGCGGGAGGCCAGCGCGATCGTGGCCCGCCCCTGCCCTCGCCCGACGACGATCGGACGAAAGCGCAGGCTCTCGAGCGGCACGCTGTGCGCGGCGCCGGGCGCGGCCAGCACGGCGACCCTCTGGTTCGTCAGCGCGACGCGCTCGATGGGCCGGGTGCCGATGGCGCTCAGCACACCGCGACCGAACAGATAGGTGCCGAGGAACGTACCCGCGGCGACGAGCAGCAGCGCGGGCTTCGACAGCGCGCCGCCGGCCGCCAACGCGATGGGGACGCCGCCGAGCACGATGCCCCAGGACACCTGCGCGAGGCTGCCGAACAGGCGCGCTCGCGTGCGCACGCGTCCATCCGCGTCCGCCTCGTGCAGCACGCGCTCGCCCGCCGCGAGGCGCAGGCGCAGGGTGCCGTCTTGGTCGCGAAAGCAAGCCGAAGGGTGCGGCGGCCCGGACGGAGACGCGAGCTGCTTCGTGCTTCTCGCCGACAGACCGGCGAGCACGGCATGTAGCGCCGCCGCTCCTCCCGCGGCCCACAGCCCGGTCATGTCGCCTCGCAAGAGCAGCATGAGGGCGCCGGCCAGGCTGAGCGCGCCGCCGGCGACGAACGCGAGGGCGCGGCTCGTGGGCAGCTCCATGCGGGCGCAGAGGCCGGCGGCGACGTCCTCGAGGAAGCGCTGCTGCGACGCCGGGCTCGTGGCGAAGCCGGCGGCGGACAGGGACTCGGCGCTCGAGAGATCGGTCACGCGTCCTCCCTTAGCGCGTCCGGCGCCGGACGACGACGGGCACCGAACAGCGCGAAGGCGAGCGCGACGAGCGCGCCCGAGATCGCGGCCGTCACGCCGATGGCCCCGAACACGCCGGTGGCGCCGAAGCGCGGCGCGAGCTTCGCCGCGATGGGGATGCGGGAGGCGTAGGTGACGAGCATGAGCAAGCTCGGCAGCGTCGTGCGACCGGTGCCCGAGAAGGCGCCCACGAAGATGAGCTCGACGCCCTGCAGCACCGACGGCGCCGCCGCCAGCGATACGTAGTCGAGCGCGTACGCCAGCACCTCGGGATCGTCGTTGAACCAGGGCACGAGCGTGGGCGCGGCCAGCAGGACGAGGCCGATCCACGACGAGGCGAGCACGAGCCCGAGCAGCCCGGAGCGGAAAGCGACGCTGCGCGCGAGGTCCGGGCGGCCCATGCCCCAGGCCTGCCCGACGAGCGAGGCGCAGGCCATGCTGATGCCGTTGCAGGTCTGGTAGGAGACGCTCTCGAGGCGGTGCCCGATACCGACCGCGGCCATGGCGGCCGTCCCGCTCGCGGCGATGAGCGGCGCCAGCGACACCCAGACGAGATCGAAGCAGATCCCCACCGCCGCCGTCGGCAGGCCGATGCGCCACACGCTCCACGCGCTCGGCGGCGCCGCCGTCGACGGGCGGAGCATCCCTCGCTGGCGCGCGATGGCGAGCAGCACGAAGCCGGCGCCGAACCACGCGACGCCGGAGGCGGCCGCGATGCCGACGAGACCGAGCGCCGGCAGCGGCCCCCAGCCGAACGCCAGCGCGGGGTTCAACACAACGTTCACGACGGCGAACAGCGCCGTCACCAACAGCGGCGTGCGCGCGTCGCCGCTGCCGCGAAACGCCTGCTCGATGGTGTCGAAGAACCAGAGCCCGGGGCCGGCCACCGCGATGGCGACCAGATACTCGTTGGCCAGCGCGAGGACGTCCGCCTCGAGCCCCATCCACGCGAGCACCGGCGGCCCGACGAGCGTCATGAGCAGCGACGCCGCCACGCCGAGCGAGGGGCCGAGCACGAGCGCCCTCTTGAACACCGCCCGCGCCTTCTCCTCGTCGTAGGCGCCCTTCGCTTGCGCGATGAGGCTGAGGGCGCCGAGAGAGTTCGTCAGCGAGAGGGAGTGGAACATCCACACGAAGAACACGGCCGCGGACAGCCCCGCCAGCGCGGACGTCGAGAGGAGGCCGGCGCAGAACGTGTCCGCCAGCATGAAGCTCGCCTTCAGCCAGGCAGCGACGATCGACGGCCAGGACAAGCGCCAGATGGCGCGCCAGACGCCGCTCGCCACCGCGCCGCTATCGTTCAGGTGGTCCGCGAGGCGGACGGTCGCGTGCTCCATGGTGTGGGCTCACAAAAGCACGCGCAGGGAGGCGCGGCGCGGATAGGCGCCGTCGAGGCGAGCGGAGATGAGGCCGCCGCCGAGCAGCACGTCGCCCGCGTACACGACGCCGGCCTGTCCGAGGGCCACGGCGCTGACGTCGTCCTCGAACTGGATCTCGAGATCGCCCTCGTCGCTGACACGCCAGCTCGCGGGCTGCGCGCGATGACGAGCGCGCACCTGCGCGAGCACGCGCTCGGGCCACGACGACAGCGGCACGGCGGCGTTGACGCGCTCGAGCAGCACGCGGCGCGCGCCGAGCAGCTCGCGCGGCCCGACGACCACTCTGCGCTCGGCGCCGTCGACGTCGAGCACGAAGAGGCGCTCGCCGTGACCGCCCACGTGCAGCCCTCGACGCTGCCCGACGGTGTAGCGGTGTACGCCGGCGTGCCGGCCGAGCACGCGTCCGTCCGCGTGCACGACGTCGCCCCCCTCGAGCGGGCCCGCCTCGCGCTCGACGACGCGGGCGTGGTCGCCGTCGGGCACGAAGCAGATCTCCTGGCTGTCGGGCTTGTCGTAGATCGGGATGCCGGCGCGCTGCGCGAGCGCGCGCACGAGCGGCTTGTCGAGGTCACCGAGCGGCAGGAGCAGTCGCGGCATGGCGTCGGCCGGCGTGCCGTAGAGGTAGTACGTCTGATCGCGGGCGGCGTCCTTCGGGCGCGCGATGGTGGGGTGCCCGTCGTGGCGAGCCGCGCGCGCGTAGTGCCCCGTGGCGAGCTGCGCGCCGAGCGAGGTGGCGGTGCGCAGCAGATCGCCGAGCTTCACCTCGTGGTTGCAGGCGAGGCAGGGGATCGGCGTGACGCCGGCTCGGTACCCCCGCACGAAGGGCTCGAGCACCGCCTCGCGAAAGCGATCGCGGGCGTCGATGGCGTAGAACGGGATGCCGAGCGCGTCGCAGAGCTGCCGCGCGTCGGTCATGTCGTCGACGGAGCAGCAGCGACCCTGGCGCGCGCGCGGGCCGTCGTCGGGCGCCAGGCGGAGGCTCACGCCCGTGACGTCGTGGCCCGCCTCTTTCAGGAGCCACGCCGCGACGGCCGAGTCCACGCCGCCCGACAGCGCCACGAGGACGCGCGCCCGCTCACCCGCGCGGGGCACCGTGAACGCGCGCGCGCGCGCGGCGACGTCTGGGTCAAGGGAGGCCTGTTGCATCTGTGTCTACCGGCGCACCTCCGACCCTCGAGGTCGGTGCTGCGGCACCGTAGCGGTCCGACGGGAGGCTGTCAGGCGGTGTCGTCTTCGCTGTCTCCCCGCAGCCGGGGAAGGTATGACCACCGGCGGTGTCACACTGGTTGAGCGCTCGCCTGCTGGAAGACCGCGTCCTCGACGAGCAGGGGCTGGCGGACCTGCAAGCGTGGCCCGAGCTCGAAGAGGCCGGCCTCGTCGAGCGCGTCTGGCGCGTCGGCCTCTTGAACGATCGGGCGCTGCTCACCCTCCTCGAACAGCAGGGCGCGCGCGACGGCACGGCGCTCATCGAAGGCGCCCCCCCGTCGCCGGCGGCCCTCGGCGCGCTCACGCGAGAGCTCGCGGCGCGCTGCCGGGCCGTTCCGCTGCAGGTCGCGCGCGGACGTGTGGTCGTCGGCATGCTCGATCCGTCCGACACGAGCGCGCTCGAGGAGATGGCGTTTTTCACGAGCCTCTCGGTCGAGCCCCAGGCGGTGCGCGCGAGCGTGCTCTTTCGCGCGCTGCACGAGGCCTACGGGCTGCCGCTCGTTCACGCCGAGCCCGATCTGAAGGTGCGCTTCGCGCCGGCGCTCGATCGCTCCGGCAGCGGCGAGCCCGTGCCGGACGAGGACGACGACGTGCTGCCGCCGCCCGCCGGCGTGCGCCTGCCGGCCGTGAAGGTCCGCTCCAGCGAGACGAGACCCGCGCGTGGGAAGATGCGCGTCCCCGACACGGAGGACTCCCCGCTGCTGTCCGGCATCGCCGCCGCCGCCGAGGCGGGCTTCTCGGGCGGTCCGTCGACGAGCCCGGCCATCTCGCTGCCGGACGAGCAGGACGCCGCGCACGATCCCGAGCAGGCGCTGGTGGGACGAGACTCGCTGCCGCCGCAGGTGCTCCCGCTGCTCGTGCCTCCGTTTCGTCACGCGCTGTTGTTCCTCGTCCGCGCCGACGTGGCGGTCGGCTGGGACGGTCGCGCGGAGGCGCTCAGCACCGACGACATCCGCGGCGTGCTGCTCCCGCTCACGGCCGACAGCGCCTTTCAGCGCGCGCGCGACTGGCGCATGGTCGCCGCCGGCACCGCTCGCCGCCCGACGACGGTGGAGCGCATGCTGTTCCGCTTCCTGAAGGCCCCCGCGCCCGAGACGTTCCTCGTCGTGCCCATCCTCGTCGGGGACGACTGCGCCGCGCTGCTCTACGTCGACCGCGATCGCGGCGAGCTCGACGACGGCATGGTCGCGCGCGCGCGCCAGGTCGGCACCACGCTAGCGGACGGCCTCGCCCCCCTCGTCGCCCGCGGATCGCTGTTTGGCCCTCAGGGGTCTTGAAGCGGAACCACGGATCGTCTTCAGTCGCCGTCGTCGACGGTCCGCACCGCTCGTCGAGTCGATCGCTCGATGCCTTCGCGTCCCGGACGTGCCAGCGGAGTGCCCTGCAGGTCCGCCGGAACGCTCTCCGGGCGGAGCGCCACGTGGCCTTCCCGAGGCTGATAGCGCGGGTCGTCGGTTCGCTGCTCGAAGCGGTTCCACGGGCAGACCTCCTGGCAGAGGTCGCAGCCGGCTGCCCAACCGGAGCCATCGACGAGGGTTGCGTCGTCGAGGAAGGCGCCGGCGTCGTCATGCGGGCGCTCGATGTTCCAGGTGGTCAAGCAGCGCGCGACGTCGAGGACACCCGGCTGCACCAGCGCTCCGGTCGGACACGCGTCGAGGCAGCGGGTGCAGGTGCCGCACAGGTGATGGGGCGGCAGCGGATCGGGGACCTGCTCGAGCTCGACGTCGGTGACCAGCCCGCCGAGGAAGGTCCAGGTGCCGAAGCGCCGGTGGATGAAGAGGTTGCTCTTGCCGATGAAGCCGAGCCCGGCGGCCTCCGCCCAGGCGCGCTCGAGGACGGGGTCGAGGTCGTTGAACACGGCTGCCTGCGCGCCCTCGCCCGCCCGCGCCAGCAGCCGCCCGCGCAGCTTGCGGAGCCGCTTGCGCATGCTGTTGTGGTAGTCGCCGCCCCAGGCATAGCGAGAGACCTTGGCGGCGCCATCGAGCTCGCGCGTGCTCAGGTGCTCGTCATGATGCCCGCTGAAGTAGTTCTGCACGACCACCAGCATGGAGCGCGCGTAAGGGTAGCGCCGCCTTAGCTGCGCGCGATCGTCGACGCTGTCCGCGAGCCACGGCAGCGCGCGCAGGTGTCCGGCGTCGGCGGCACGGCGCAGCTCGTCCGCTCGAGGCGTGCAGCGATCGGCCCTGACGAGCCCGGCGTCATCGAAGCCGACCGCCCGCGCCTCGTCGAGGAGCCAGCGGCCGAGCTCGTTGTGCGCGCCGGCGCGGGGAGCGGGCTCCACCTCAGCGCTCCTTGACGACCGCTGGGCGGCTCGCGGTCGACAGCGCGTCCTTGGCCGCAGCGCGCGTCGCTTCCTTCTTGTTCGCGCCCTCTCCGGCCCCAAGCCGCTGGTCGTCGAAGAGCACCTCGGCCAGAAAGCGCGGGGCGTGGTCGGGGCCACCGCTGCGCGAGATGCGATACAGCGGCACGCGCCCGTGGCGCGCCTGCAGGAGCTCCTGCAGTTGCGTCTTCGGGTCCGCGCTGACGTCGGGGTCGTGCTCGGGAGGGGGACCGAGCAGCCTCGACACCACGAGGCGCGCGGCGTCGAGCCCACCGTCTAAGTAGGCCGCGCCGATCAGCGCCTCGACGGCGTCCGCGAGCAGCGACGGCAGCGCGCCGCCCCCTTCGCGCGCCTGCCCTCGCCCGAGCCGCAGCAGCGGGCCGAGCCCGTTCTCCGACGCTGCCAGCGCGAGGGCCGGCTCGGACACGAAGGCCGCGCGCCGCCGGCTGAGCTCGCCCTCATCGGCGGACGGGCTGCTCGCGAGCAGCGCCTCCGCCGACACCACCGACAGCACGGCGTCGCCGAGGAACTCGAGGCGCTCGTTGTGCGTTTCGCCGCGATCGCCACCCGAGCGGCGCTGCTGTTCGTGCGCGTAGCTCCGGTGCGTCAGCGCCAGTAGCACGAGCGATCGATCCTGAAAGCGCCGCCCGCACAAGCTCTCGGCCTGCTCCACCCGCTCATCGTCGCTGAGCGCGCTCCTTCGGGTGGGCGTGCCCATCAGCTCGCGCTTCGACGCAGGCGGGTGCCGTCCCGCTCTCCGCGATCGCGGACGGCGATGTCACGCGGGAACGCCCGCACGACGCCGTCCTGAAAACCCGCCAGCAAGACCGCGTGGGCCGTGCGCTGGCCGTCCGGCCCCGCGGCGGCGTTGCGCGAGACCGAGCCGGCGCCGACGACGAGCAGGCGCGGCAGCCGGCGCACGAAGCCCTCGTGTCCGCGGCCGACCACGAGCACGTCCTCCGCCACGCACGAGGTCGCCTCGTCGAGGTCATCGTCCTCGGCGCTGCCATCGAGCGCGCGCTGCTCGTCGCGCGGGCTGCCGTGCAGCACCATCACGCCGGAGCGATCGTCGAGGGACACGACGGCGGTGCTCGGCAGCTCGGCCAGGCGGCGGCAGACGATGTCACCGAGCGCCTCGCGCGTGCGCAGGAAGTCCTCGAGGCGGGCCTCCTGCTCCGGGTCGCGTAGGGTGACGCCGTCGAGCGTGAGCGCCCCGAGCGCCAGGTCCGTCGCCCCCCGCACGAGGGTCGCGCCGAGCGCGTTCAAGCGCTGCCAGGTCTCGAAGGGATGGGCGCCGCCGAGGCAGTGATCGCCCGCGGCCACGATGCCGCACAGGTCGAGCTCACCGACCTCGTCGAGCACGGCCTCGAGCGCGTCGAGATCCCCGCGGATGTCATTCAGCGCGAGGAGGGGTCTGCCGACGACGCGCGCAGGGCAAGCAGCGAGGGACTGCGACCAGGTTCGAAGGCTCCGCCTCACCCTTCGAAGTTAGCCGTGGCCCACCCGGCCAGCAAGCGCGCCCACCGAGTCGAACGCTCCGGGCGGCGCCGAGGCTGACGGACGCCCTCCCCAGGTGATATGCGCGTGGGATGTCGTCAGACGTCCTCGTGGTGGACCCAGGGGAGCTCGGTGAGCTGCTCGCCACCCTGTTCTCGCAGTATGGGCTCACGGCCGCCTGCGCCAAGAGCGGGGAGCAGGCCCTCGAGCTCGCGCTGCGCGAGCGTCCCGGCGCCGTCGTCATCGAGCACGACCTGCACGACGCGGACGGCCTCGACGTCGCCGAGCTGCTGCGTGACGAGCTCGGGGCCAAGATCATCATCACCTACGCGCACCACCACCTGAACGGTGACAAGCGCGAGGAGCTGAGCGAGCGCCTCGCCGCGGTGGACGCGTCGTTCTCGCGGCCGTTCCGATCGCGCACGCTCATCGAGCGGGTGGCCGAGCTCCTCGGCCACGGCATGGACCCGCCCGACACGAGCGGTGAGTTCGTCATCGTCTCCCCGCACGCCGACGACGAGCCGCTGCTGCTCGAAGAGGAGGTCGAGGACGGCGGCGGCTACGCCGACGAGGACGACGACGAGCTGGTCGTCGACGTCGACATCCGTCACCTCGGGGACGCGAGCGCGCCCGGCCACGAGTTCGGCTACGAAGAGGCGCCCGAGCCGCCCGTCGCGGAGCCGCCCGCGCCCGCCGAGGCCGCCGCGGCGAGCCCCGTGCCCGACCTCGACGCGCACCTCACGGCAGAGACCACCGGCCAGCGCGAGGGGGTCGCGGTCCCCATCTCGGAGATCGAGCACGAGCGCGCGAAGACCGGCACGCTGCAGCTCGCGGAGCTGCTCAAGAAGGCGCGCGAGCTGCAGCCAACGGAGGGATTGCCCGACGACGAGCCGGCGGGGATCCAGCCGCTGGCCGAGCGCCAGGGCCGCCTGACGCCGCGCGTGCTCGGCGACCTGCTCGACGCCTTCCACCAGTCGCAGACCACCGGTGAGGTGTGGCTCAGCCGCGCGCCCGCGCAGCGCGTGATCCTCCTCGTGCGCGGCGTCATCGTCGGCGCGCAGACGAACGTCTCGAGCGAGCGCCTCGCGCAGCTGCTCGAGCGGCACGGCCCGCTGTGGGCCGAGCGGGTGGCGGCGCTGCGCCGCGCGCACGACGACGGTGTCGTCGACAATGACAACCGCTTCCGCAAGCTCGCGCTCGCCAGCAAGCTCCTCGACGAGACCTCGCTGCAGCGCCTGCTCGGCGAGCAGACCCGGCGCATCGTGCTCGGCGCGTTCACCTGGCGCGAGGGGGTCTACAAGGTGACGCTGCAAGGGCACGGCAAGCGCGAGCCGCGCCGCGTCGTCATGAGCGTCGCCGACGCCATCCTGCGCGGCGTGCTCCTGACCGAGCCCCTCGAGGCGCTGCGGGAGGCGGCCCCCGACGACGCTCGCTTCGGCCCGAACCCTGACGCGCCCTACGGCCTCGAGCAGCTCACGCTCTCGCCCGCCGAGGCGCACCTCGTCGTCGCCATGGACGGCACCAAGACCATGGGCGATGTCGCCACGCTCTATCCCGAGAGCAGCGAGCGCATGCGACGCGGCCTGGCCGCGGGGCTGCTGCGCCTCGAGCTGCTACGCTTCGCGGGCAAGGGCCACGCGGAGGCGCGGCGCATCAGCTTCTTTTGAGCCCGCTCTCGAGGAGAAACGCGTGGATCGTCGCCGGTTCCTGAAGCGAGGCCTCCTCGGCGGCGCGCTGCTCGTCGTGGGCGGAGGCACGCTGGCGCTGCGCTCGACGTCGAGCGCCGTGCTGCCGAAGGGCGAGCTGCTCGCGCTCGATCCGAAGGTGTTCCCCGTGCTCGTCGCCGTCGCCGCCCGCATGGTGTCCGCGCCCGAGAAAGATCCGGTCGCCGTCGCCCAGGCCGTCGACCTCGCGCTCGCGTTCCAGTCACCCGAGGCCCGCGGCGACATCAACCGCGTGCTCGCCCTGCTCGAGAACGGCCTGTTCGGCCTCGTCACGCGCGCGTCGCCGCGCTTGTTCACCGAGCTCGATCCCGAGCAGCAAGACCGTGCGCTGGCGTCGTGGCAGACCTCTCGCCTCACGCTGCTGCGCGGCGCCTTCACGGCGCTCAAGCGGCTCTGCCTCGGGGCCCACTACGCGTCGCTCGAGAACGCTCGCTCCATCGGCTATCCCGGCCCGCCCTTCGAGAAGCCGGCGCCGGCGCCCATCGTCGCCGACCAGCCGCTCTCGTCGCCCTTCGTCCCGTCGCCGCCCGCCGCGCCCGCGCCGCCCGAGGAGACCCTGCCATGAGCGCTCAGGAGCCGGCCGCCGGCGTCATCGAGGGACAGACGCTGACAAGCGACACGGAGCTCACGGCCGACGTCTGCATCATCGGCTCCGGGCCCGGCGGGAGCGTCGCCGCCGACACGCTGCAGGGCGCGGGCCTCAAGGTCGTCATCCTCGAGGAGGGCGGCTACTTCACGGCCGAGCGCTTCCGCATGCGCGAAGAGGACTGCTACGTGCAGCTCTACCAGGAGGGCGCGGGGCGCACGACGAAGGACCTCTCGGTCGCCGTGTTCCAGGGGCGCGCCGTGGGCGGCGGCAGCGTCGTCAATTGGACCACCTGCTTCCGCACGCCCGAGCACGTGGTCGACCATTGGCGGCAGAAGCATGACGTGTCGGGCTTCGCCTACGCGGACCTCGGCCCGCACTGGGACGTCGTCGAGGAGCGGCTCGGCGTCGCGGAGATCCCCTTCGACGCCATCAACCAGAACAACCGCAAGCTCTGGGACGGCCTCACGGCGCTCGGCTTCGAGGCGTCGCTGCTCAAGCGCAACGTGCGCGGCTGCGCGCACACCGGCTACTGCGGCTTCGGCTGCCCCATCAACGCCAAGCAGTCCATGCTGGTGACGTACCTGCCCGACGCCATGAACAAGGGCGCCACCCTCGTCAGCCGCTGTCGGGTGGACCGCCTCGTCAGCGAGGGCGGCGAGGTGGTCGCCGCCGAGGGCACGCTGCTCGACGCGCTCGGCACAAGGCCCATGGGCCCGTCGCTGCGGGTGCGCGCCAAGCGCTTCCTCGTCAGCGGCGGCGCCATCAACACGCCCGCGCTGCTGCTGCGCTCGGGGCTGCCGGACCCGCACGAGCGCGTCGGCCTGCGCACCTTCCTCCACCCCGTCGTCGTCAGCCTCGCGGACTACGACGAGCCCATCCGCGGCTTCTACGGCGCGCCGCAGTCGGTCTCGAGCCATCACTTCGCGCGCCGCGGTGACGAGGTCGGCTTCTTCCTCGAGGCGGCGCCCATTCACCCATCGCTCGGCGCCCTCTTCGTGCCCGGCTTCGGCATCTCGCACCGCCGGCACATCGAGCGCCTGCCGCACATCGGCGGACACCTCGCCATCGCCATCGACGGCTTTCACGACGACGTGGAGGGTGGCCGCACGGTGCTGCGCCCCTCCGGCGGCCCGCTGCTCGACTACACCGCGCAGCCGAGGACGTACGCCGCGCTGCGGGAGGCGCAGAAGGTCTTGGCGCGCGTTCAGCTCGCTTCCGGCGCGAACAAGGTGATGACCATCCACGAGCGGCCGGCCGTGATGCGCAGCGAGAAGGACCTCGCGCTCCTCGACGAGCTCGACTTCTCGCCGGTGGTGACGCCGCTCTCGAGCGCGCACCAGATGGGCGGCGCCGGCATGAGCGACGATCCCCGCCGTGGCGTCGTGCGCTCGGAGGATCTGCGCCATCATCACGTCAACAACCTGCACGTCGTCGACGGCTCGGTGTTCCCGACCTCGCTGGGCGTGAACCCGCAGGAGAGCATCTACGGGCTCTCGCGCCTCATCTCGACCAGGCTCGCGTCGGCTTGGACCTGACTCTGCGAGCGGTCGACGACGCCGGCGTCGACCTCCTGCAGGACGCCTAAGAGCCGGTCGAAGAAGGCGAAGCGATCGAAGGGCCGGCTGACGGCGTTCTCGACCTCGATGTTGAAGCCCACCACCTCGAGGTGATCGGCCGCCACGCAGCCGAGGAAGCGGCCGCGCATGGCGCTCGCCACCGGCACCACGCCGTCGTTCGGCTCGCGGCGGGCGGGATCCGGATCTTCGCTGAGCAGCACCCACGTGGGCGCCAGATAGATCGACGGCGCGTCCCAACCATCGACGTCCCACTCCCCTCGGTGACAGAGCGCGGCGTCGCGATCGCCCGAGAGCGTGGCCACGCTGAACAGCGGGACGCCGGCGGGATCGGGGTGCTCCTCGTTGAAGCGCGCCATGTACGACGTCGACATGGAGCGGAGCGACTCGTGCACGTCGATGCCACCGAGGTCTTTGCCGGCCGGCGCGCCCATGACGAGGGCCATGGGGACGAACACGACGTCGAGGGCGAAGCGCGGCAGGTGAGCGAAGAGGTCGGCGAGCGGCGTACCGCGGTGCGGCGTGCTGATGGTGGTCAGGCTCGCGACCTTGTCGGCGTAGCCAAGCCCGTGCTCGCTGATGGCGTAGCGCGCGTCGATGCCGCCCTGCGAGTGCGCGATGAGGTGGACCTTGTCGGCGCCTGACTCGCGCAGGGCGTCGTCGATCGCTCTGGCGACGTACACGGCTCGCTCCTCGCTGTGCGCGTACGGCGGCAGCGCCGGCACGAACACCGGCACGCCCTGCGCCTCGTAGTGCGCCTTCACGCCGGCGAAGTACTGCCCTCCGGGGCCGAAGTCCGCGAAGCCCGAGAAGCCATGCAGGAGGATGACCGGGCGCTGCTCGCTCGTCGTCAGCAGCTCGAGCGGCGGCCTGTCCGCCCGAGCCGGGGCCATGCGCGCGCACGACGCTGCCGCGAGCGCAGAGAGCGCAAACACGGCAAACCACACGACGTGCACACGCATGAGAGCCTCCCCTCGCCCGATCCTCACACGACGCGAGCCTGGTTCGTCGACGACACCTGCGCCTTGCAGCGACGGTGCCGAGTCCAGAACGCAATTCTTTGGGAAGCGCTCAGAGACGCAAAACCTCGCGGGGCTTTTTCACCGCGAGGATGTCGCCGACGCCGCCTGCGACCGCGTGGCGGGCGGCGTCCTGTGCGTCGCCGCCCTCCTCGACCTCGATGGGGACGACCGTGATGAGGGACGCCTTCGGCAGCCGGCGCAGGATGCGCTGGGGGATGCCGTGGTACCCGGCGACGTGACCGACGCCGGCGAGCACGAGGACGCGCTCGGCGCCGTCCTCGCGGGCCTCGACCGAGCGCTGCGCCATGGACTCGTCCCACAAGACCTGCACCGCGTAGAAGTTCTCGAAGCCCGCCCCCGAGCCCGTCGGCGGGTGGTGGTGGCGGAAGACGGCCTCGAGCTCCGCGCGGTGCTCCTCGTCGCCGAGGTCCATGTCGGGCAGCAGCGACCTCTCCTCGGCGTCGAGCCCGTCGAGGCCCTTCTTCGCGACGGCCCGCGCCAGATCGCGTGGGGTGTTGAGCGCCACGAAGCGC
Source organism: uncultured Myxococcales bacterium (assembly GCA_964388085.1). Classification (GTDB taxonomy): domain Bacteria; phylum Myxococcota; class UBA727; order UBA727; family CAYLZW01; genus CAYLZW01. The sequence continues at coordinate 14,921 of CAYLZW010000085.1, forward strand.
GAGCGGTGCTCCTGCCCAGCGACGAAGATGTCGCGATAGAGATCGGCGTTGTGCCCCCAGGTGCGCTCCCAGTCGAGCGCCACGAAGAGGCCGGGCACGTCGAGCTCGCCGCGCGAGAAGCGATCGAGCGGCGCCTGCAGGTGCCAGGGCACCATCTCGAGCCCGACGGCCAGGGAGTCACCGCTCGCGGCGAGCCCCTCGAGCAGGCGGGCCTGCAGGCGGTGGTGCGAGAGCTGATCGTGCTGCTCGCCGGCGACGACGAACTCCGCCGCGAGGACGCGCGCCTTCACCTCGTCCCAGGAGAGCGACTCGCCGCTACGGCCGTCCACGAAGGCGAAGCCGTCGGGGTCGTTGAACTGCAGCGGCTCGACGCTGACGCTGGCCGGATCGCGCTCTTTCGGCAGCGGGCGCTCGTGCGACGCGTCCGGCGAGGCGCCGCCGGCCTTGGTGGTGGCGCAGCCGAGGGCGCCGAGGAGCGCGAGGAGGAGGACGGGGTAGAGGGAGACGCGCGGCATGCCCGACACCGTACCATCGCCCGCCACCGCGCTCCTCGCGGCGCTCCTCACAGCGCTCCTCACGATGGCTCCTCGAAGTCGAACCGCCGCCAGCGCTGCGCGATGAACACGCCGCCGTCGACGGTGAGCGGAGGCAGGCGGTAGAAGGCCTTGCCGATGAGCAGATCCGGGTTCTCGGGATCGGGCTGCACGACGAAGTCCCGGAGGCCGCCGTCGCCGAACAGGCCGCCGCCGTCGAACACGCCGTTGACGTCGTTGCGCGCGGTGTAGTCGAGGAACAGCGTGTGCTCGTAGCCGGGGATGAGCCGCGCCCCTTCGCCGGGGGCGTGGCCCGTGTAGAACGCGCGGCGCCGCGGCGCCTCGGCGGACGGCTTGCCCACCCACTCGTCCTCGAGGCCGCCGCGCTGGATGTCGACGTTGTAGCCGAGCAGCTGCCCGCCCTCGGACGGCTTCTTGTCGTCCTTGCGCTGGTAAAAGCCCTTGGCGAAGCGACGGATGCCGAGGAGCGCGACGACCGGCTCGCCGATGGGCGCCACCACGTTCCAGCCGCGGAATTCCCAGCCGACGAGGCCGTCGAGGTCGGGGGCGTTGGCGCCGCGGATGATCTCGGTGAGCTGCGCCGGGCGCATCCGCGCCAGGCCTTCGAACGTGTAGGTGCTCATGCTGCCTCTCGGCGGGTGACGACGAGCGTCCGCGTGCCTATAGCTCTCTTGAGTTGGTCGCTCGCCTATAGCCCGCGAGCCTGGAGGGCACCACATGGACGCACCCGAGAAACATTGCATCGACGCGAGCGAGGCCGACTTTCAGATCAAGGTGCTCGAGGAGTCGAAGCGGCGGCCTGTGGTCGTGGACTTCTGGGCCCCCTGGTGCGGCCCCTGCCGAACGCTCGGCCCCGTCCTCGAGCAGGAGGCGAAGTCGGCCGAGGGCGCGTTCTTGCTCGTCAAGGTGAACACCGACGAGGCCCCCGCCCTCTCGCAGCAGATGGGCATCCGCGGCATCCCGGCCGTGAAGGCCTTCGTGGACGGCAAGATCGTCGACGAGTTCACCGGCGCGCTGCCCCGCACGCAGGTGCGCGAGTTCCTGAAGGGGCTCAAGAAGGGGCCCGAGGACGAGCTCTTGCGCGAGGCCCTCGAGCTCGCGGAGCGCGGCAAGCTCGAGGACGCCGACCAGAAGGCCCGCGCGGCGCTCGACATCGATGCCAAGCTGAACGTCGCCTGGGTGGTCCGCGCGCAGGCGGCCGTCTCCCGTCGCGCCTTCGACGAGGCCGAGCAGTTCCTCGCGAAGGCGGAGGGCGATCCTTCGCTCGCGAGCGCGATCCAGGCCATGCGCGCGCGGGCGTCCTTCGTGCGCGCGGTCGACCACGCGGACGACGAGCCCACGCTGCGCCAGCGCGTCGAGAAGAAGGACGATCCGGACGCCGCCCTCGGGCTCGCCGCCTACGAGGTCCTCGCGGGCCGCATGCAGGATGCGTTCGATCGCCTCCTGCACGTACTGACCACGCACAGGAAGACGCACCGGGACGCGGCGCACAAGCTCATCCTGGCGCTCCTGCCCCTCGTCGACGACGCCGAGCGCGGCCGCGAGATGCGCAAGAAGCTGTCGGCCGCGCTCTATTGAGCTCCCCGTGGCCGTTCTTCCCGTCGTCGACTTGCCTCCCGCCGTGGCCAGCGTCCTCGCGCGCGGCGAGGTGACCCACTGGCACGCACAGCCCATCCGGCACGCGAACGGCCGGGGGGTGTGGCTCATCATGGCGGGGGGCGTCGTCTTCACCGGCGCCAGCGTGGCCGCCCTCGTCGACGTCGCCGCACGGCTCGTCGGGGGCGTCAGCGTGGGCGGCCTCGCGTCCCTCGGCCTGGCGCTGTTCTTCGTCGTATTCTCGCTGATGCTGCTGGTATGGCCGCTGCTCTCGTACTCGAGCATGCGGCGCACGCACATCGTCATCACCGATCGACGCGTGCTCTCGGTGCTGCTCCCGCGCGGGGCCGGCAAGGCAGCGCGCGTGCGCTCCTTCTCGCACGCGGAGTGCACCGATGCCGCCCTCGCCCGACGACGAGGAGCCTCCGCCACGCTCGTGCTGCGAGAGCGCGTACGCGAGCGGGCCAGCGACGGACAGACCGTCTACGAGTGGGACGCCCTGCACGGTCTACCCGACGCGGAGCGCGCGCTCGCGATCTTGCGCGCGCTGCGCGGCGAGGAAGACACCAGCGCGGGCTGACGTCAGCCAGCCCGACCGGAGGCGACCGGCAACATGGTCATGAAGTCACGCGGGCACTCGCCCTCTTCCTTCAGGATGTCCACGCGCCGCCGGAGCTGGGTGCGCAGCTCGCGCAGGTCGGCCTCGCTGTCGACCTTGAACTCGATGCGCGCGCCTTCGTCCTGGATGTCGTAGTCGACGCGCGCGGGCGGGAGCGCCTCGAGCTCGGGATCGTCGACGTCCCGCGCGGAGGCGACCTCGCGCTGCGTGTTCATGAGCCGTCGCGCGCGCTCCTGCACCGCGCGCGCGTCCTCTTCGCTGGCGGCGGTGAACTCGAGCGCGATGCCATCGACGACGTCGACCATGCTCACGCGCGTGCCCTCGACCCGCGCCGGGCACGAGCTGGCGGCGATATAGTCGCGCGCGCGGACCCGCGATCGATCGAGGCGGCGATCGCCCCGCTCGCCTCTCTGCCGCTCGCCTCTCTGCTCGGCGCGCGCGTCTTCCCGCGCCTGTCGTCGAGCCTGCCGCTCCCGGGACTCGCGCCGCCCCTCCCGGACGTCGCGCTTCGCTCGCTCGCGGGCTGCACGCGAGCCCGCGTCCCGCGTGCGCGTATCGTCGTCGTCGTCATCGCTGTCGACGCGCTCGTCCCTCTCGGCGCGCTGGGGGTCGGCGGGCGGCTCGTTGAACACGTCCGACACGGTCTGGCAGCCGAGCGGCGCACACGCGATGGCCGCTGTCACGAGCACGATGCGTTGCCTCTGCATGACTCCTCCGTAGGTTCGGAGGGCGTGATGCAGAGGGCACGCCAGCGGCGCTCGCGCCGTCGTCCGCGACGAGGACGCTCAACGCAGGCCGTGCGATCGCGGACGGAGCGGCGCCTACGCGCGCGGCCCCTTTGGGTACTTCGGTCCGTGCAGCACCCGGCGCTGCACGGTCTTCACCAGGTGCCCGCACAGCAGCAGGATCGTCGACGAGTAGAAGATCCACAGCACGACGATCATCAGCGTGGCGAAGCTGCCGTAGAGCGCGCCGAGGTCGGTGAAGCGATCGAGGTAGATCTCGTAGGCCAGGCGCGCGAGCTGCCAGAGCGAATAGAAGGCGCCGCCGCCGACGAGCGCGAAGCGCAGCTGCACCGTCTGCCGCGTGAAGGCCTTCACCATGAGCGCGAAGCCGCCCACGATGACGACCGCCTCCACGAGACCGGCGCCCCAGGAGCCCGGCTGGAGCGGCCCGCGCAAGAGCTCCGCCATGGCAGGGGGAAGACGCTCGACGACGGTGCGCAGCAGAGACACCACGAAGCGCATCGCCAGGAAGGCGACGACCACGGCCGCCACGAAGCCGCCGAAGAAGAGCTTCGAGAGCACCACGTTGCGGGGCGCCCCGAGCGCGCTGCGCGACACACCTGGGCGGCGCGCGTCCGGCTCGACGCCGGCGAAGACGTGCGCGAACGAGTACTCGAGCGCGCGGAACACCTGGCTCGCGGTGAACAGCAGCGCCGTGAGGCTGAACACGCCGAGGCCGCCGCGGTTGTCGATGATGCGCCGGAGGTCCTCCTCGAAGCCATCGCCGAGATACGGGATCCCCCGACGCAGCTGCGCCATGACGTCGTGCAGCAGGCGCGCCATCTCCTCCGGGCTGTCGCCGCCGATGCCGTGCAGCACATAGCCGGCCGCTGACGCGAACAGCACGATGAGGGGGATGAGCGAGAGGATGCCGTAGAACGCGACCGCCGCCGCGTACATGAGCCCGTGCCCGACGACGAAGTCGGCCAGCACGCCCTCGAGCAGCTCGTAGATCTCCCCCAGCGCGCGGTGACGGCGCACGGCGTCGAGGCGGGCCTTGGCGAAGGCCGCGATCCTGGCTCTGAACCGCTCGTGAAGCTTCGGGCGCACCCCTGCGTTTGTAGCGCAAAGGGTGGTGGTGGCGCGCTGCCCGTACGCGTGCGGTGGTTTCGCGGGGCAGCGCGAGCCCGCGTCACCGGCGCTTCTTCGCCGCGACCTTCTTCTTCGCCGTCTGCTTCTTCGCCGCGACCTTCTTCTTCGCGGTCTTCTTCTTGGCGGTCTTCTTCTTGGCGGTCGTCTTCTTCTCGATGCCGACCTTCTTCTGCCGCTGCTTCTTCGGCCCCTTCTTGCCGCGAAGGGCGACCGCTCGCTTGCGCGCCTCGATGTTCTTGGCCTTCCCCGCCTCGTCCCCTCGCTGGCGGAAGATGACGCGCAGCGGGGAGCCGCTGAAGCCGAACACCTCGCGGAGGCGGTTTTGCAGGTAGCGCCGATAGGAGAAGTGCACGCCGGCGGGATCGTTCGTCGCGATGACGAAGGTCGGCGGCCCGACGGCGACCTGGGCGCCGAAGTAGAGCTTCACGCGCCGGCCCTTGTTCACGGGCGGCGCGTGCGCCTTCACGGCGTCCTCGATGAGCCGGTTCACGCGGCTCGTGGGCACGCGCAGGAAACACTCGCGCGCGACGCCCTGGGCCACGTCGAGGAGGTCGAACACCTTGCGGCCGGTCAGCGCCGAGGCGAAGCG
>CAYLZW010000086.1:0-20068 GCA_964388085.1 uncultured Myxococcales bacterium
GTGACCGTGACCGAAGGCGGCGTCGGGATCAGGGTCGGGGTCAGGGTCTGGGTCAGGGTCTGGGTCAGGGTCAGGGTCAGGGTCAGGGTCAGGGTCAGGGTCAGGGTCGGGGTCGGGGTCAGGGTCAGGGTCAGGGTCAGGGTCAGGGTCAGGGGCTGGGGCTGGGGCTGGGACGGGGTTCGTGCCCTACCGGTCGGTGCCTTATGATCCGTTGCCGACGCTGCGGCCGCATAATTGGTTGCCGACGCTCGCGGATGACGCCACGGGGGCTCCCGCGCTCGGGTTTGTCATCGAGGGGAGCGACGTCGTCGAGCAGTACCGGTGGTCGCTGCAGGCGAGCTATGGCTTTGGGACGCAGCGGCCTCGCTTTGGCAGCAGCGTGACCTTTCGGGACCTGTTTGTTCCGGTCACATTGGCGGCGGAGCAGCGGACATCGTTCTCTTCGGCCGGCCGCCGGGATGTCTTTGGCGAGCCGGAGGAGCAGGTCGCGCAGGTCTTTCGGCTCGGCGCGTCGGCGTCCCTCCCCATTCGACGCTGGCTGCGGAGCCATTCGTTCTCCGTCGGCTATTCGCGGGAGTGGTTCCTCGTCGAGAACGAGGTCGCCGGGCCGCCGGACGAGGGGGTGCCTTCCTTTCCGGCTTCATCAGACCTGGGCTGGCTCTCCCTCGGCTGGAGCTACTCCGACGACGAACGCTATCGAGACTCGGTGTCCGCCGAGCGGGGCTTCGAGGTGTATGCGCGCACGCGCATCAGCAACCAATACACGCTCTCGGCTCTCGACCTCTATGAATTCACGACCGGGCTCCAGGCGTTCCACGCGGTGCCGTCACTGCCGCGGCATGCGCTCGCGGCCTACGTCGAGGGCGGGGTCGCGTTCGGCGATCGCGATCGGCGGGCGAGCTTTCGGGTGGGCGGGTTCCCCGAGCGGGACATCGTGCGCGATGTGATTGACGGCGTCCGCTGGGGCGGCGGGCAGCTGCGCGGCTATGGCTTCAACAGCGACGTCGGGGACGGCTACGTGCTCGGGTCGCTCGAGTATCGCTTTCCCCTGTGGGAGATCGAGCGGGGCGTCGAGAGCCTGCCGCTCTGGGTCGGCCGCTTGCACGGGGCGTTCTTCGGCGATCTGGGCGACGCATTTGACGGCGTCCCGGACGCCTCCCATCTGCGGGCTTCGATTGGGGCCGAGCTGCGGCTGACGGTGTTGCTCGGGTATTATGGGAGCTATCTCGTGCGGGCGGGGTATGCGCGCGGGTTGATGCCGGGCGGGGTTGACCAGCCTTATTTGGTGCTTGGGTTTCCGTATTGAGCGGCTGCCAGCGTTGCATCGTTCGCGGCGGCGGGCCGGCAGACGGTGGCGGGGGCCTTCTTGCTCTTCTTGCCGAGGAGCAGCTTGGCGGGGCGGTAGTCGTCGCCGACCTTCACGAACATGGCGCCCGTGTCGGGGTAGAGGCAGCCGACGATGCTGTTCTCCATCCACCCCTCGCCTTCTTCCGCGAACGCCCAACGAGAGTCGACGGCGAAGGTGCGGAAGCTCTTGCCGGTGGCGTCCTTCACCGCCGCGGCCTCGAGCACGCGGACGCGTTGCTGCGCCGGTATCGGGGCGCGGCGCGAGAATTGGCTGCGCTTCGCGTCGCGCTCCTTCATGGGGAGGAGCAGCTTCTTCTCGACGGCGGCCTTGATCGCCAGCGTCGCCTCATCCGAGGGCTGCGTCGCCTGTGCGGCCAGGCTCGAGAGCAGGATCGCGCAGGACGCGAGACACGGGATCAGTCGCATAGGTCCATCCTTGGGTCGTTCGCCGGGGGCGAGCGGCGAGGGTCTCCGCGAGCGCCGCGCTGCCGACCACCGGCAGCCACAGCGCGACGAGATAGGCGAGCTCCGGATCCATTCCGGCCGAGTCGAAGCCGACCAGCATCGCGCGCGAGGTCACGGCGACGCTCATCTGCGCGACGACGTGGCAGATGGCGCGACGGTGGCTGACGAAATCGCGCGCGCGCGCCGCGGTGATCGCGCGCGTCATGGCGACGGCGATAATCGCGCCCGAAAGCAGAAAGCCCGCCGTCCCCCAGGCCCCGCCCTTCGCGAACAGGGCGAGCCAGGCACCCGACGGGACGAGCGCAAACAGCAGCACCGCGCCGGTGATGCGGCCGAGAGCGCGATGCAGTCGCGGTGCGCGCTGGAGGACGGTGCGCGACAGGAGCAGGAGGCAGGCGGGGAAGCCAATGGCCGCGGCGGCGAGATGCGCCTTCAGGGCGAAGAGCCAGACGTCCTCGTACGGCAGCGGCAGCTTCTCAAACACGAAGGGGTGTAGGTCCTCGTCGTCGAAGTAGGGCAGGCTCGCCCGGGCGATGAGCAGCGCCCCGATGACGTTCAGCGCAACGAAAGTGCGGCGGGCGATAGCGGACGCGGCGAGACGCTGCAGGGCACGCATGCGAGAGAGGACAACTCGCGCCCCGGATCTGTTCCGCCGCCGACCCCGACCCGCCCCCGACCCGACCCTGAGCTCCTCGCGGCCCCACACGGGCGCTCCGCCGACGCTACGCTGCCCGGCGTGACGGCAGCGACCAAGATGATCCCAAAGAGTGGCCCCGAGCGAGGCGTGCTGCACCCCCGGGCGCGCGCGGGGAAGTTTGCGCTCGAGCGCTTTCACGCCACCGGTGCGCTCGCGCGCTACATCGAGCACTACTGGACCGTGAGCTGGGACCTCCGCGGCGAGCCTCCGTTCGAGCAGACGACGCTGCCGCACCCAGCCGTCCACTTCGTCGTCGAGGCCGGCGCCTCAGAGCTGGTCGGCGTGGCGACGGGGCGCTTCACGGCGGCGTTGCGGGGGCAAGGCCGTGTGCTCGCGGCCAAGCTCCGCCCCGGCTGCTTCCATCCCTGGGTCGGCGGGGACGTGTCTCGCTTCACCGACCGCCGCCTGCCGCTCGACGAGGTCTTCCCCGAGCTGGACCCACGCGGCGTCGAGCGCGCGGTGCTGGGCGACGGGTCCGTGATGAGGCGCCCGGCCGATATGGCGGCCGCGCTCCAAGAGGTGCTCGAGGGGCTCGCGCCGCGGCTCGACGAGCGCGCCCTCGAGATGGCCGCCCTCGTCGATCTCATCGCGAGCGAGCCGACCCTCCTGCGCGTCGACGAGCTCGCGGAGCGGGCCGGCCTCGCGCCGCGCTCGCTGCAGCAGCTCTTCCGTCGCTATGTGGGCGTGCGCCCGAAGTGGGTCATCGAGCGCTACCGCCTGCACGAGGCGGCCGACGCGCTCGTGCAGGGCGAGCCGGCCGCGGAGCTGGCCCTACGGCTCGGCTACGCGGACCAGGCCCATTTCACCCGCGCCTTCCGCTCCGTCGTCGGGCAGACGCCGGCGGCCTACGCCCGGCAGAACGCGGGCGCTGCAAAGGCGGCGAGCGGACGCTAGAAGCTTCGGCCGTCGAACTGGTGCACGGGCAGCTCGAGCAGGCTGTCGTTGTCGTCGAGGCAGCGCACGTTCACGCTGTAGGTCTCGCCGTCGTCCGTCTTGTTGCGGCCGTGACCGAAGGAGCGCACCCCACATTCACCGCAGAACAAATGATGAATGTGCCTTTTGGCGAACTGGTAGTCGCGCAGCGCGTCCTCTCCCGAGAGCAGCTTGAAGTCGCTGCCCGGGACGAAGGCAAGCAGCCAGCCCATTCGGCCGCACAGGGAACAATTGCATGCATACAGCGTCTCGGGGCGCGGCATGCTGACTTCGAAGCGAACGGCGCCACAATGGCAGCCGCCGGTGTAGGTGGTGTTTTCCATGGGCGGGACCATGCGCACACCGAGGGGGAAGCGTCTTGAACAAACGCGCACGTGCAGAAGACGGGCGCGCGTCGCCGAAGCCGCCGCCTTGCAGGGGCTGGGGCTGGGGCTGGGTCAGGGCTCGCCGAAGGTGCGGCAGCCTCGGGCGCGCTGCTGCCTCTTCGGCGCTTTGCCTCCCCGAGAAACGTTCCTGGCACACCTGGAAGGTGCCTGTGAAGCCTGCGGTGCTCGGGTCGGCGTAGAACGCGGCGGGTCCATCGGAGGCTCCGGGCGGTTCTCTCAGGGCCAAGCCGATCGCCAACCCTCGCCGTCGCGAGCAAACGCAAGGAGCCAGTCCGCCAGCCCGACGCCGTCCGACGAGGACAGCCGGTTCGCGATCACGACGTGCCCCGCCCCCTCGACGACGAACGCCTCCACGTTCGGCAGCGCCTGCACACGGGGCCGCAGGTCCGACATCAACGCGCGCCACTCCGCGCCGGACACGTCCGCGTAGAGCGAGAGCACGGCGTCCTCCATCGAGCCCAGGAGCCCGATGCGCGCGGACGGATCGGCGGCGGACAGCTCCTCCAGAAGGTCACGCGGCGCCTCGAAGCCCCAGCGCGCCTTCCATTCGCTCGTCATCTCCTCCGGCACCTCGACCGGCGGCCCGGAGTCCGAGAGGACGTCGACACGGACGCCCGTGAAGCGGTCGCGCACGAGGGCGGCGTTGAACAGCGCGCCGAACCCACCCGCGCTAGCGCCGGCGAGCACTACGCGCTCCACGTCGGGAAAGGTGGCGACCAGGCGCTCCAGGAACAGCTCCATATTGTGCCTGCCGCGGTGCTCCGCCCGATGGGAGGCGCCGTTCACGTCGTAGTCCGCGCTCGCGTCGCCAGCGTGCAGGTCTCCGGTGCAATAGGGCACGAAGGCGAAGCTCGCGTCGCGGAACGGATTGTCGAGGGCGAGTCGGTCAAGGAAGACAATGCCGCTCAGGTTGCCTTCGCCTTGGAATTGCTCGGCGCCGTAGCCGCTCGCGATGTTGGCGGCGGTGGGCGCGCTGCCGAAGCAGTCTTCTCCGCTCGCGCACGCTCCGCCGCCCTGCAGGTAGATGACGAGCTCGTCGCTGTCCGGCGCGAGGTTCACGCCCATTCCGGTGGAGGTGCCGTTGGCGCAGCGGGACCCGGGGAAGGGAATGTAGGTCCATGTGCGCTCGCCGGCGACGATGGGCCCGTCCCCCGGATCCTGGACGGGGAAGCAGGCGCTCAGGAGGACGACGAGGAGGAGGACGCTGGAGCGCATGGTGAGGATTAGACACGGCTCGGGCGCGGCGTGGAAAGGGCGCCGGGGGCTCGTCAGGGAGCGCTGCCGAGGGTGTCGAAGAGCAGGTTCAGGCCTTCGGCCATCGTCGGGTGGGTAATGACGGCGTCGCGCACGTCCTGGTAGCGGAGGCCGCCGAGCATCGCCATCTGGAGCGCCGAGATGACTTCGCCGGCGCCGTGTCCCAACAGCGCGGCGCCGATGATCTTGTCGGTGTCCGCGTCGACCACGGCCTTCCACATGCCAGCGGTCTCGTGCAGGGTCTTCGCGCGCGGGATCGCGGCGAGCGGCAGCTTCGCCACCTTCACAGGACGGCCCGCGGCGCGCGCCTCGCGCTCGCTCATTCCGACGCGAGCCAGCTCGGGCGTGATGAACACGGTGTAGGGCACGAGCCGCCCCTCGGTGGCGGCGTCTCCTCCCGTCAGGTTCGTGCGCAGGACGCGGAAGTCGTGCCAGGACGCGTGGGTGAACTGCGGGCTGCCGGCGACGTCGCCCGCCGCCCAGGTGTGCGCGCCGCTCGTGCGCAAATGATCATCCACGTCGACGAAGCCGCGCTCCGTGAGCTTCACCCCCGCGTCATCGAGGCCGAGCTCCGCGGTGACCGGCGATCGCCCGGTGGCCACCAGCAGCTCTTGTGCGCTGTGCTGCTCGCCGTCCTCGAGGGTGACCGTGACGTCGCCGTGCCCAGGGGCGCGGCGCACGCTCGCGGCGCGTGCTCCGAGGCAGACCTCGACGCCCTGGTTCGCGAAGATCTCCGCCACGGCAGCGCCAATGTCGGGATCCTCGCGCGGCAGCAATTGGTCACCCGCGTGTAGAATCGTCACGCGGGTGCCGAAGATGGCGAACATCGACGCAAACTCACAGCCGATGTAGCCGCCGCCCACGACGAGGAGCGTCTCGGGAACGCGCTCGAGACGCAGAATGGTCTCCGACGTCCACGCCTCCGCCTCGGCGAGGCCGGGCAACTTCGGCACGCTCGGCACGGTACCTGTGTTGATCACGACGTCGCGTCCTCGCACGCGCCGGCGGCTCCCATCCCGCACGGCGATCTCAATCGTGCGCTCGCTAATGAACCTCGCTGAACCCAGGACGAAGTCCATACCCGAGGCCGCGAACATCTTCTCGTGGGCCGCCACCATGCCGTCGACGACACCCTCCTTGTGACGCCGCAAGAGCTCCAGCGACACGGCCGGCTCCCCGGAGAGCTCGACGCCCATCTCGGCGGCTCGCTTTGCGGTCAGCAACGCGCGCGCCGAGCCGACCAGCGCCTTCGTCGGAATGCACGCCACGTTGATGCAGGTGCCGCCGATCTTGTCGCGTTCCACCATGAGCACCCGCCAGCCGGCCTTGGCGCGATCCATCGCCAGGGACTTCCCCGCCTTGCCGCCGCCAACGACCAGCAGGTCGACCTCCTCGATGTCGTTGTCCGCCATGGCTGCGCTCCGATTCTACTTCTGGCCGGCCGCGACGCGATCCAGGCGCGCGTACGACGCCTCCATACCATGCTCCATCCCGGTCGAGAGCATCGCCTTGCGAGTCTCCTCGTCGGGCAGCGTCATGCGCATCGTCATGAGCGTGCCGCTGCCGTCCGCCGCGAAGCTCGTCACGACGTGGTTGTCCGGCGTGGGATCGGGCATGTGCATCCGCTCGACGTGAACGATGCGGTGCGGGGCCTCCAGCTCGACGACCTCGCCCGTCAAATAGAAGTCGCCGCCCTTGCCGTCGGTCCACTCGAAGCGAATCTTTCCGCCGGCGGCCGCCTCGAAGATACAGGCCGCCATCGTCCAGCCGTCGGGTCCGAGCATCCATTCGCGGATGATGTCGGGCTCGGTGTGCGCGCGATACACCGCGTCCGGCGGCGCGTCGAATCGCCTCGTCACGATCACGCTGGTCTCTCCCTCGGTCACCAGGCTCATCCTGCTCATCTTCGTTTGTCCTTCCGTTCTTTTTGTCGCGCCAACACGCGATCGAGTCGCTGGTAGTTTCGCTCCAGCGCGGTTCTGAGCATCTCGAGGTAGTCGTCGATCTCGGAGAGCCGGTCAGGCGCCAGGCGGCACGGGCGCTTCGTGCCCTGCACGCGCTGGACCACCAACCCCGCGTCCACGAGCACCTTGATGTGACGCGAGACGGCGGGCTGCGAGATCGGGAACGGCGCGGCGAGGTCGGAGACCGTGGCCTCGCCCTCCGCCAGGCGCGCGAGGATGGCGCGCCTCGTCGGATCCACGAGGGCGGCCAGGGTCGCGTTCAGGGAGGCCTCGGGCTGCATGATCTGTGTTTAACATGCCTGTTATATAACCTGCAAGTCATGTTTGGCTCGCGAAGGGTCGGAGTCAGATCAGGGCCAGGATCAGGGCCAGGGTCAGGGACAGAACCCGCCCGATTGCCGGCCCCGGCGCTCACTGGATCGATGGCGGTCACGGTTCACGATTACGGCCACGGCGGCGGGGCACGATTACGGCGACGGCAACGGGAGCGCCGCACGGCAACGGCAACGGCCGAGTCGCCGACCCTGACCCCGACCCTGACGAACCCCGGCTACGGCCACGCAAAACGGCCACGGCCACGGCCACGGCCACGGCCACTCAGCTGGTGCCGTAGGCCTCAATCAGAATCACCGAAATATTGTCTTTGCCGCCGCGGGCGTTGGCGGTGTCGATGAACCCAGACGCCCCGTCCTCGAGCCTCGGCATGAACAGGAACTGCGCGACCTCCGCCGTGTCCTCCATGTACCCAGTCAACCCGTCGGAACACAGCAGAAAGCGATCCATCGCGTACACATCGACGTCGACGGTGTCGACCTCGACATAATCGTGAATCCCCACGGCGCGGGTGATCACATTCCCGTGCCGCGCGGTCTTCGCCTGCTCGGGAGTGAGCAACCCCATCTTCACCTGCAGGTTCACGAGAGTGTGGTCCTCGGTGAGCTGCACGACCTCCTTGCCGCGGCCGTGATAGACGCGCGAGTCGCCGACCTGGGCGACGAAGGCGTGCCGGCCGGCGACGAGCAGGGTCGAGATGGTGGTGCCCATCCCTTTGCGCTCCGGATCCTGCTCGGCGAGGCCGAACACCATGTACGTCGCTGCCTGGACCGCGGACTCGAGCATGCGCGAGACGGCGGAGGCGCTCTCGGGGTTCGGGGCGTGCAGATAATGGCGGACGGCGTCGTAGCGCGTCTTCACCATGCCGTGGATCTGGTCGAGCGCCTCGGCGCTGGCCACCTCACCCGCCGCGTGTCCGCCCATGCCGTCGGCGACGACGTACAGGCCGAGCTCGTCGTCGGCGAGGAAGGCGTCCTCGTTGTGTTCTCGCACCCTGCCGACGTCGGTCTGGCCGTGCGATCGGGCGTAAGCCATTCGGACCCGCCTCCTGCGTGCGCCCGCTGGCGTCGTCGCAGCTCTTGCGCGGTCATCGCGCGAGGCCATCCTACGCGAAAGCCGACGCAGACAGCAGCGGAGGCTCGGTGCGTGCGATAGCGGACATCTGGCGGCCGGTGCGTCCGCTCTCCGCGCGGTGCGAGAACCAGCGCTCGAGGTCGCTCGCCGTGCAGGCGCGGACCTCCTCGATGCGAGCGACCCCCGCTCGCTCGAGGACGCGGGCGACGAAGCCGCTCAGGTCGAGGTGCAATCGGTCCCCTTCACCGGGGCGGCTGAGGCCGGTGACGTCGACGGCGCCGGCGGCCTGCTCGACCACCTCGGGGCCGACCTCGAAGGCGTCCGGGCCGATGCAGGGTCCAATGGCGGCCACCAGGGAGCGCGCGGGAGCCCCCCGCTCCGCGAGCGCGGCGACCGTGGCCTCGAGGACGCCGCCCACGGCGCCGCGCCAGCCGGCGTGCACCGCGGCCACCCACTGGCCGTCTTCGCTCGCGAGCAGGACGGGCGCGCAGTCGGCCGTACGGACGCCGACGGCGAGCTCGGGAGCGCCGGTGATGAGCGCGTCTGCCTCCTCCTCGGCGATCCGGTCTGGGTCGTCGCCGGCCTTCACCTCGAGCACGCGGGCGCCGTGTACCTGTTTGGCGGCGAAGAGGGCGCGGCGGCCGACGCCGATCTGAAAGCGTACGCGCGCGAGGTTCTCCTCGACGCGCGCGGGCGCGTCACCCACCGAGAAGCTGGTGTTGAGCCCGCGCCAGGGCGAGGGAGAGGTGCCGCCCACGCGGCCGAAGAAGCCGTGCGAGACGTGAGGGAGCTCGCTCAAGGTCGACGAGCGCAGGCCGAGCGCGGTCACGACATCACCTCCCCTTCAGGACGCCCACGGCGAGCCACAGCACTCCGCCAATGGCGAGCGTGAAGCTGACGAGCGGAATCAGCGGCAAGCCGAGCATCAGCGCCTTGCCGTGATCGAGCGTCAAGGCGCCGGTGAGCGAGGCCGCCGCGACGACGACGGCCGTGCTCGTGCGGTTGAATGCCCGCACGAGCCGGGTCGAGAGCAATTGCAGATCGTCGAGCTCGAGGCGCACCTTGACGTCGCCGGCCTCGACCTGGTGCAGCACGCGATCGATTCGTCCCGGCAGCTCGCGCGCGAGGTCCGAGAGGTGGATGAGCTCGACGGTGAACATGCGCTTCACGCGGTCGACGCTGTAGCGCTCCTTGATGAGCGACTCGATATAGGGGCGCGCGGCCTCGACCGGGTTGATGCCGCGCGCGACCTGCTTGGCGAGGCCCTCGGTGGTCACCATGGCCTTGAACATCATGGTGAAGTCGCTGGGCAATCGAATGCGGTGACGAAGGGCGACGTTCGCGAGGCCGCGCAGGAAGGCGCCGATGTCGACCTCCTCCATGGGGCGGCCGACGGCGTAGCGCTCGAGGCTGTCCACCACGTCGGCCTCGAAGCGCGGGAAGTCGACGCGGCCGAGCGGGGTGCCGAGGCCGTACCAGATGCGCGCGACGCTCTCGAGGTCCTCGCGCAGCACCGAGAAGATGATGTCGACCACCTTCTCGCGCAGCGAGCGCGACAGGCGCCCGACCATGCCGAAGTCGATGATGCCGAGCCGGCCGTCGTCCTCGAGGAACACGTTCCCGGGGTGGAGGTCGCCGTGGAAGAAGCCGTCCTGGAACAGCATCTGGTAGGCGGCGTCGAGGTAGAGGTGCGCCACCTTCTGGTGGTCCGTGCCGGCCGGCAGATCCGTGAGCTTGGCGCCGCGCACGCGCTCCATGGTGAGCACGGCGCTCGACGACAGCTCCTTGAACACGCGCGGGATGTGCACGCGATCGGCCTTGGCGCTGAAGTTCTCGGCGAAGCGCACCAGCGACTGCTGCTCGATGCGGAAGTCGAGCTCGCGCAACAGGCTCTTCTCGAACTCGGAGACCATGCCGGCGAGGTCGAAGAGCTCGGCCTCGGGGAAGATGTCGAGCACGCGCTGCGAGAAGAAGCGCAGCAGCGAGAGGTCCGCCTCGATGACGGGGCGGATGTTCGGCCGCTGCACCTTGATGACGACCTCTTCCCCCTGTTTGGTCGTGGCGCCGTGCACCTGCGCGATGGAGCCGGACGCGATGGGCACGGGATCGAACGAACGGAACAGCTCCTCGGGGTCTTTGCCGAGCTCGTGGCGGATGACCGCGCGCACCGCGCCGACGTCGATCTCGGCGACGTTGTCCTGCAGCGCCTGGAGGCGCAGGGCGATGGCGGGCGGCACCACGTCCGGGCGGGTGGAGAGGATCTGCCCGAACTTCACGAACGTAGGGCCGAGCTCCTCGAGCATGCGCACGCCGCGGGTGACGACGTCGACGGTGGGCGAGACCGCGTCCTCGCCGGTGAGCACCTTGCGGCGCCGCGTGCTGGCGAGCAGACGGCCACGCGCGGCGAGGGCCGTGAAGCCATACTTCGCGAGGATGGCGGCGATCTCGCGCGCGCGGCCGGCGTCCTTGACGACCGTGCGCAGCGTGCGCGTGGTGGCGAAGATGGTGCGAAGGAGCGAGCCCGCCATGAGGGCTAGCTCTCGTCGTCGACGGGCTTGCCCTCGGGCTCGCTCATGTCGAGCATGCGCTGCAGGTTGTCCTCGGAGCGCTTGAGCGCGAGCTTGACGAGGGCCTCGCGCACGCGCGGGTAGGCCTTCAGCACCTCGTTCACGCGCTCGGCCTCGAAGCGGAGCACGCTGACCGCGCCGTCGCACATCACCGTGGCGTTGCGCGACTCGCCCATGATGGCGGCCATCTCCCCGACGAAGGCCCCGCGCGCGAGCTTGGCGACCTCCTTCTGGGCTCCCATGTCGTCGATGCTCACGCGCACGGTGCCGTCGAGGATGACGAAGAAGTCGTCGCCGCCATCGCCCTCGCGCATGAGCACGTGGCCGCTCTCGAGCCTCATCTCCTCCGCGCCCTCGAGCAGCCGCTGCTGCCCCGCTTCATTCAGGAGCGAAAACAGGCGCGATTGGGAGCGCAGGGTCTCGAGGTCGATGGCGATGGACATGATGCGGCTCGTGGCGCGGAAGGCTCGCCGTGGGGCGGGACGGTGTCAAGCTGCGTGCTCGAGCGACACACAAGTTGCCCGTCCGCCGCTCGCCGGCTCGCTTTCGCTATCGTCGCCTCGATGTTGTCGCCTCCCGCTACCCGCCTCGTTCGCGGAGCGCTGCTCGCCGGCGCCGCGACCTTCCTTTCGTTTCTCCCCGCTTGCACGTGGCTCGTCCACGACGACCTCGCCAGCGCGGGCGCGCCCTGCGGCGAGGTGGGCGACTGCTTCGCGGGCCAGTCCTGCGTCGACGGGCAGTGCGCCGCCGCCCCCGTCGACGCCGGCCCGCCGCCGCTGCCGGGTCACGATCGGATAGGTCCCGCCGGTGGCGTCGTGGAGGGCCCTGACGACGTGCGTCTCATCGTGCCCGCCAACGCGCTCGCGGCCGCGACCGAGGTGCGGCTCGTGCGCGCGAGCTCGTCGCTGGTGGCGGCCGGCTTCGTCGAGGCCGCCCGCTTTTACGCCATCGTCACCGACGGCGTGTTCTCGCCGAGCGCCACGCTCGAGATCCCGATCGACGACGACGTCTGTGCCGGCGGGGGCTGCCTCGTGTACCAGCGCTCGGGAGACGGCGCCTTCACGCCCTTGCCCGCCGTGAGCCCGGACGACGCCACGCACGCGAGCGCGCTGGTGTCGGGCGCCGGGACCTTCGGCGCGGGGCAACCCCTCGCGCCGAGCGACGGCGGCAGCGACGACGCCGGCGACCTCGACGCCGGGAGCGGCGACGCGGCGGACAGCGACGTCGACGGCGGGCGCACGGACGGCGGTGACGTGGTCGCGCCCCCGAGCTTCGCCGCCTGCGATCTCTCGGCCGCCTCCTGCCCCGCCGGCGAGCAGTGCGCGCCGCCCCCGTTCGCCGATGCCACGAGCGAGAGCGTGCAGGGGCTGTGTGTGCGCTCTTGTGCCGCCGATGGCTCGCCCGTCGACGGCGGCGCGGACGGCGGCGGGCCGGAGGGGTGCGCGTGCTGCGGCGCCCTGCCCGGCTGGAGCGGCAGCTACTGCTTACCGGAGGCGCTGTGCGGCAGCGGACAGCTCGGGGACGCGTGCCCGAACGGCAGCAGCGACTGTGATCCGACCACGACGGGCGCCTGCGTCGACCTCGGCGCCGGCCCCCTCTGCAGCGCGCGCTGTGACGGCAGCGGACAGTGCGGCGATGGCTGCTGCGTCGGCTCGCAGGACGACGACGGCGCCTTCTGCGCGCCGGCCTCGCTGTGCGGCGCGGCGCCCGACGGCGCGCTCTGCTTCGATGACGACACCTGCGCCTCCGGCCGCTGCGCCTCGCACGACGGCGTCGCGCCCAAGCGCTGCACCGAGCCCTGCACGCCGGGGAGCTGCGGGAGCGGCCTCTGCTGTCATCCCACGACGTGCAGCGGCGAGTGGCTCTGTGTGCCGCAAGGCATCTGCGCGGCCACGACGGCGCTGCTGTGCACGGACGTGTGCCTGTCGGACGCCGCCTGTGACGTCGACGAGAGCTGTGTGGACGCGAGCTGCACGGAGGTGCCGTGATGCGGGCGCTCAGGGGAACCAAGCTTCGTGCGTGCGCGCTGGCCCTCTCGCTCGAGCTGCTCGCGGCGTCGCTCTGCGCTGCCTGTGCGCCCACGGAGGAGGCGCCGCTGCCCGACGCGCCGACGGTGCTCGCCTTGGAGTCCCCGACGACGGCGCGCATTCAGGTGCTGCGCGGCACGAAGCCGGCCTCGACCGGCATCGAGATCAACGGCCTGCTCGCGCTGCCGCTCGACGAGTCGACGCAGTGGCAGGTGGAGGTCGCGCTCTTGGCCGGGCTCAACAGCTACCGCATCCTCGCCGTGGACGCGCTCGGCCAGCGCTCGCACACGGTGGCGGCGTCGGCGGTGCTGGACCTCGACGCGCCGACGACACCCGACGTCGACGTGCCCGACTACGCCACGCTGCACGAGACCTGGACGCTGACCGGCGAGGGGGAGGAGGGCGCGGACATCCTCGTGAACGGCGCGCTCGCGGAGCGAGGCCCGGGCGGCGCGTTCGAGATCGAGCTGCCGCTCTCGCCCGGGGACAACGCCGTGCGCGTCACCGCCGTCGACGGGCTCGGCAACGAGTCGGCGCCGGCCGAGCTGACGCTGACGCGCACGACCTTCTCCTTCACGATCGAGCCGCCGCCGGCGCTCGTGTCGAGCGAGGTGCTGACGCTGGCCGGCGAGCGTGCGCCGGGCGTCGACGTCGAGGTGGACGGCGTCCTCCGCCTGCCGCGCGACGCACTCGGCGGCCGCTGGACGCTCGACGTGCCGCTGGCGGCCGGCGACAACCAGATCACCGTGCGCGGGTTCCACCCGGAGGGCGCCGAGCACTCCGAGATCCTCTTGGTCCACAGCGACACCAGCCCGCCCTCGCCTCCCGTGCTCGAGCCGCTCGCCGACGACCTCATTACGGGCGCCGAGGTGCTCCTGAGCGGCACGCGGGAGCCCGACACCGCCGTCGTGGTGAACGGCGTCGTGCGCGTGCCGCTCGGCAGCGCGAGCGCGTTCTCGACGACGGTGCCGCTCGCGCTCGGGCTCAACACGCTCGACGTGCGAGCGCGCGACGCGGCCGGCAACGAGTCGCCGGCGGCCGCTCCGGCGCCGGTGGTGTACCGGGATCCGAACGGCATCTACCTCTCGGTCGACCCGCTGCCCGCGCGCGTCGCGTCGGCGGCGCTCACGCTCAGCGGCGCGAAGGCCGGCAACGCGTCGCTGCACATCGGCGGCGAGATGGTGGCGAGCGCGGACGGGAGCACGACGTGGTCGCACCCGCTCACGCTCACGGCCGGCAGCAACACGCTCGTCGTCGAGGCGCGCGTCGGCACGGTGAAGCGCGCGCTCAGCGTGCTGGTCGAGTATCTGCCCGACGGCCCCGAACCCGTCGTGGTGACGTTGCCCGCCTATGTCAACGATGCCGCCTTCAGCGTCGACGGCAGCAAGCCCGCCGGCACGGGCGTCGTTCGCGAGGACGGCTCGCCCGTGGCCGTCCTCGACGAGGGCACGAGCTTTCACGATGAGCTCACGCTCGCACCCGGCGCCAACGCGCTCTCGTGGCGCACCCGCGACGCCTTCGGCCGCCTCGGGCCGGCGGCGGGCGGCACCGTCACGCTCGATCAGCTTGGCCCCGTCGTCAGCGTCGATCAGCCCGCCGAGGGCGAGGTGGTGGGCGCGCTCTTCGACGTCATGGGCAGCGTCAGCGACGACTTCGCGGTCGCCGGCGTCGAGGTCTGCCTCGGTGACGAGTGCGCGACGACGGGCTCCTGGCAGGCGGCGACCACGGGCAGCGGCGGCTTCAGCGCGCTGGTCAGCACCTTGGCGCTCCCCGCCGAGGACGACGGCAGCCTCGTCGCGCTGCACGTGCGCGCGCTCGACGCCGCCGGCAACGTCACGCTGCTCCCTGCTCGTGAGCTCATGCTCGTGCGCGAGCCGCTCGCGGCGGGAGCGGACGCGGCCTTCGCCGAAGCGCGCGAGGACCTCGATCTCGCCGTCGGGCCCGCGCGCGAGCTCTACGTCGCCTTCCACCACCCGAGCGCGCACGGCGGCGATGTCTATCTGCTGCTCGAGGACGGCGTCAGCTTCAGCGGCCTCGCGCCCGAGCTGCTGAGCGGCGCCGACTATGGCGCCTCGAAGGCCCCGCGCGTCGTCGTGGACGCGGCTGGCGTGGCGCACGTGGTCTGGCTCGCCGACGGTACCCTCGGCAGCGCGAGCCCGGGATCGCCCGGCGTCGTCTATCGCAGCGTGGACGGCGGCGCGCTGTCGGTGCCCGAGGTGCTGCAGGCGACCGGCGCGTGTGACGACGTCGAGCTCGCCGTGAGCCCGAGCGGCCTGCTCGCCGTGGCCTGGCGGCGCGCGCTGACGACGACGACCTTCGCGATCGAGCTCGTCATCCACGACGGGGACGCCTTTGGCGCCGCGCTCACGGTGGCGGCCGACGGAGACGGCACGAGCGTCGCGCCCGCGCTCCCGGCGCTGGCCTTCAGCGACGACGACACGCTGCACGTGGTGTGGCAGGACGCCGGCAGCGTGGACGGCAGCGCCGATGACCTCGACGTGCTGCATCGCTCCTGGACGGCGGCGAGCGGCCTCGCCCCCGTGACCACGCTGGTGTCGGGCGCGGGCGGCGAGCTCAGCGACGGCAGCTCCCGCGCGCCTCGCGTGGCGGCCGTCCCCGGGAGCGCCGCGCACGAGGTCTGGATCGGCTGGATCGAAGACGGCGCCATCGCGACGCTCGGCGCCGGCGTCGACAAAGCGGCGGTGCGCCGGCTCGACGACGACAGCATGAGCGTGGTGCGCGACGCCTCAACCGTCCCCGGCGCCGCCGCGGCCAGCGAGCTCGACCTCGCGGTATCCGAGAGCGGCGAGCTCGTCGTCACGTTCGTCGACACCGGCGACATCGGCGGCAGCGGCAGCGACAGCGACGTGTTCCTGCGCGCGCACCCGGGCGCGTTCCAGCCCGTGGTCTCGGTCTCGGATCGGCACCAGGACGTCAGCTCGACGGGCGAGAGCCGGCGGCCGCGCGTGGCCATCGACGCGGTCGGCAACGCGCACGTCATCTGGCTCGAGGCCAGCGACCTCACCGGCAGCAGCGCCGGCCCCGGCGACGTGGACGTCCTCTACTTCGCCTTCGGAGAGCATCAGCGATGAGCCCACGTGCCCTGCCCTCGTCCCTCGTCGGGCTCTCGCTGCTGGCGTGCCTGCTGTCGTCGTCCCCGCTGCACGCGGAGCTCGACGCCGGGCAGGAGTGTCGGCTGTCCGGCCCGCTCGTCGTCAAGCTGCGCAACTCGGTGCAAGGCAGCGTCGAGACCGAGCTGTCCGCGGGGACGCCCATCACCATCACCGAGCCCGGCCTGCAGTTCAGCCGCTTGATGAGCGGCGAGGTCGAGGCGCTGGCGCCGACGAGCGCGCTCGAGGCCGTGTGCGCCGCCGCCGTCGAGCGCTGCGTGTTGCAGGACGCCATCAAGATGGCCACCGAGCGGAGCGGGCGCAAGAAGCAGAAGGTGTTCAAGGTGAAGAAGGGCGCCACGCTCTCGGTGCTCGAGCGGGGCAAGCAGCGCTCGCGCGTCGTCGTCGGTGGCGTGCTCGGACGCGTGAACACGGACCACCTCGACGAGAAGTGCAAGACGCTACCGGCCACGAAGGGCAGCGAAGCGTCCGGCAAGCCGCGAGCGGGAGGCGGTGGCGGGACGAGCGCCGCGGTGATCGCTCCCGCGCCCGCCGGGGTTCGTGTCGCCGTGCTCGCGTTCTCACTCGCGCCGAGCGGCAGCGCCGTCGACGCGCGCGCGTTCGAGGACGACCTCACCTCCGCGCTGCTGAAGCGCCGCGGTGACGTCATGGGCCCGCGCGATCCGCGCCCGGACGCCAAGGCGCGGCTCAGCGACGCCAAGAAGCACCTCTCCGAGGCCGCGCAGATCGGCGCGCAGATGAACGTGCCCTACGTCATCACGGGGCAGCTCGGGCGCGACGGCGAGCACCGCGTGCTGTCGCTCAGCGTCTACGACATCAAGGCCGGCCGCGTGGTGCGCACCCTGCGCGCGCGGCCGACCTACCATAAGCAGGATCCCTGGGCCGACGTGACGAGCGGGTTTCTGAACGAGGTCCTGCCGGGCGGCACCAAGTACGTGCCGCCGCAGGGCGACGAGGAGCCCGAGCCCGTCCCCGCGGCACCGTTGCCGAAGGCGTCCGCGAAGGGCGCCTGGAGCGACGGCCCCCCCTGGTACACGAACGGCCTCGCCTACACGTCGCTCGGCGCGGGCGTGCTGCTCGCCACCGGCGGCGCGCTCACGGGCTACTGGGCGAGCACCGACGTCGCCGCGCGGAACAGCACGACGCTCACGGACGGCTCTCGCCGAGAGCTCGCGAACGCGGCGATGACCAAGGCCATCGTCGCCGACAGCCTCTATGCGACCGCCGCGCTCGCCGCCGTCGCCTCCGTCGTGTTCTTCGTCACCGGCCTCGACTGGGACGGCGTCTGACGACGAGCGCCGCGCCGGCGAGCAGCCCGAGCAAGCCGAACGGACCGCTCGCGAGCGGCCCACCGGCGGCCGCGACACAAGCGCACTGAGCGACGACGCTCGGCGGCAGGTCCGCGAACCGCGGCCCTCCGTCGTCGGAGACCCCGCCCGGCTCGCCCGCGTCGTCGTCCCCTTCGCCCGCGCCTGCATCCGCCGGGTCGACGTCGCTGCCGGCGTCTTCGGCGGGGGCCTCACCGCCCGCGTCGGCGCTCGGCACACCCGCGTCCGCCACCGGATCGGTGCCCGCGGGTCGCACGCGAACGGCGTCGAACACCACGTAGGGCCCGTCCGCGACCGTGCCGGCCTCGGGTGCGTCGTCGCCGAGCTCCACGTACTGGAAGCTGCCGGCGGCGAAGGCGTACGTGCCGAGCGAGACCCAGCCGTTCACGGCGGACTGCGCCACGGTGACGTCCGTGTGCTGCCCTCCATGCCGCACGCCGTAGCGCGCTTCGCTGACGCGCGCGCCCACGTCCGGGATGTGCACGTCGACGACGTAGTCGCCGGCCTCGGCGAAGGAGAGCTGCCAGCGGCCGAAGCAGTCGCGTTCGTCGCTGACGAAGCCGCCGGTCACGAGCGAGCCGCCGCTGACGCCCTCGGCGCGCTCGCCCCAGGCAGGCCCCGACGCACAGCCGCGCAAGAAGCACGCGCCGCTGTCGTCATAGACCGTCTCCGCCCCCGAGACGACGAGGCCGCAGCCGTGCGGCAAGCCGGTGGGCACCACGCAGTCGCCCTCGGTGGCCTCGTGCTCGATGTCCATGCCGTAATAGAAGCGCAGGATGTCCTCGTAGGGCCAGCCGTGCTCCGACAGGCAGCTCGCGCCGTTCTGCGAATGGCAGCCGCGGTTCGCGTAGTTGCCGGCGTTCACCCAGCCGAGGCTGGTCTGCTCGAGGCCGGCGCCCGCGGCGCCCTGGTTGTAGGTGACGAAGTGCTCGGTGCTCGAGTAGTCGTTGTCGCCCGCCAGCGGCACGCAGTCGTCCGTCGAGGGCACCGCGCCGGCCACGTAGAAGGCCGCGATGGTCGTGTCCCGGTAGCGCAGGATCTCGCCCGCCGTCGTCGCCACCGCGTCGTAGTGCTCCTGCGTCGGCGCGTTGTTGCAGGTGTAGACCTGATCGCCCTGACCGTCGGTGAGCGTCCCTCCGACGTCGAGCTTGTAATAGAGGTAGCTGCGGGCCGCGACCGCTTGCGCGCGCAAGGCCTCGAAGTCGGCCGCGCCGTTCTCGCAGGCGACGACGTGCGGCAGGTAGTCGTCCTCGATGTCGAGCTCTCCGCTGCCCTGCAGGTTCACCGTGCAGCGCGCGTCGAGCGCGGCGGGTCGGGTGGCCACCTGGCGCACGACGGGGGTCGTGTCGGAGGACGGCGCACAGGCGCTCACCCACAGGGTCAGCGTGGTCAGGAGCAGCAGGCCTCGCGGGAGGCGCCTGGAAACGAAGGGCATCTGATCTCCGAAGACGACGGAGAACACAGCACCAACACCCGATCGACAACCCCGGAACCCTGACTTCACCTGACAGCTGACGCGCGGTGTCGTCGGAATTGATTGACACTGAGAACCGCGTCTGGCGGCGCCCACGAGCGGGCGCCCTTCCCGCGATCCTGTAAGGTCTGCTACCTCCCGTCCCCGCCTCGAGCGTCGGCCCCCGCGCCTCGAAGAAGGAGCGCCGCATGGACGCGAACACCCTCAACCAGTTGCTCACCGTCGGCGTGCAAAACGGCGCCTCGGACATCCACTTCCGGCCGGGGGACGCGCCCATCTATCGCGTCAACGGCGTCCTGCACGCGCTCAAGTACGAGAAGCTCTCGCCAAAGCACACGCGCGAGATCGCGGAGTGCCTGGTGAACGACGCCGACACCAAGCAGCGGCTCGACAGCGTGCGCGAGTGGGACGGCTCCTACGGCGTGCCCGGCGTCGCGCGCTTTCGCGTGAACCTGTACCGCCAGCGCGGCTCGCTCGCGATCGTGCTGCGCATCATCCCGCAGGAGGTGCCGCAGCTCGACGGGCTCGGGCTGCCGCCCGTGGTCAAGCACATCGCCATGCTCGATCGCGGCCTGGTCCTCGTCACCGGCGCTACAGGGTCCGGCAAGACGTCGTCGCTGGCGGCCATGATCGATCACATCAACCGAAACGCGCGTAAGCACATCGTCACCATCGAGGACCCCATCGAGTACCTGCACCCGAACGTGCAGTGCTCCATCTCGCAGCGCGAGATCGGCATCGACACCACCGACTTCACCGTCGCCCTGCGCGCCGCGCTGCGGCAAGACCCGGACGTCATCCTCGTCGGCGAGATGCGCGACATCGAGACCATCGACATCGCGCTCAAGGCGGCCGAGACCGGTCACCTCGTGTTCGCCACCGTGCACACCATCGACGCGGTGACGACGGTGTCACGCCTCGTGTCGGCCTTCCCCGCCGCCGAGCAGGGCAACGTGCGCCTTCGCCTCGCGGACAACCTGCGCGCCACGATCAGCCAGCGCCTGCTCCTGCGCGCCGACGGACGCGGCCGGCAGATGGCGTGCGAGATCATGATCCAGACGAAGAACATCCAGGAGCACATCCGCGAC
>CAYLZW010000087.1:0-19778 GCA_964388085.1 uncultured Myxococcales bacterium
CCTACGAGCTGCTGCTCTCGGAGAGCCAGGAGCGCATGCTGCTGGTCGCCAAGCAGGGCCGGGAGCAGGAGCTGGCGCGTATCTACGCGCGCTGGGACCTCGACTGTGTGCCGGTGGGCGTCGTCACCGACGACGGCATGGTGCGGCTGCGCTTCGGCGGCGCGGAGGTCGGCGTGCTGCCGGCCCGCGAGCTCGCCGACGAGGCCCCTCGCTACGAGCGGCCCTTCCACGCCGTCAGCCCCCGTCCCTCGTCGAGGGAGGGCGTCACCGCCGTCACCTCGAGGCCGGTGCCGGACATCTTGCGCGCGCTCACGACGACGCCATCGCTCGCGAGCCGCGACTGGATCTACCGGCAGTACGACCGCGAGGTCCTCGCCGGCACGCTCGCGGACGGTCAGCGGGCCGCCGCCGCCGTCGTCGATCTCGTGGACGCGGACAAGTCCATCGCGCTCGCCATGGTGTGTGACGCTTGGCGCTGCGCGGCCGATCCGCGCGAGGGCGCTCGTCGAGCCGTCGCGGAGGGCTGCCTGCGCGTCGCCGCCACCGGCGCGCTGCCCGTCGGCGCCACCGACTGCCTGAACTACGGCAACCCGCAAAAGCCCGACGTCATGGGGCAGATCGTCGCCGGCATCGACGGCCTCGGCGAAGCCTGCCGCGAGCTCTCGGTGCCCATCGTGTCGGGCAACGTCAGCCTCTACAACGAGACGGACGGACGCTCCATCCACCCGACCCCCACCATCGGCGTCGTCGGGCTCTTCGAGCAGCGGGGCGCGTACGCGACCCTGGAGGCCCGAGAGGGTGACGCGCTCGTCGTCATCGGCGGCCTGTCCACCACCACGGCGGGCTCTCTCGTCGAGCGCGTGCTGGCGCCGGAGCACCTCGCGGCCACGCCCCCCTGGGAGCTGCCGCTCGTGAAGCAGATCATCGAGGGCCTCGTGCGCGCTCGTCGGGCGGGGCTGCCTCGCGCCGCGCTCCCCGTCGTCGGCGGCGGCCTCGCGTTCGCGGCCCTGCGCATGTGCCTCGCGGGCGGCGTCTCTGCCCAGCTCTTCGTCGAGGGAGATCTGCACGCGGCGCTGTTTGGCGAGGACCAGCCCGGCGTGCTCGTGGCGCTGCCCGCCGGCGACGTCGCCAGCCTGCGCGAGATCCTGCCGGAGGACGTCGAGATGACCTCGGTGGGCCTCGTCCAGCGGCGCCCTGGGGGCGAGTCGTTTGCCATCCGCCACGAGGACCGTACGGTGTGTGACGTGGCCTTGGCCGAGCTCTCGGCCTCTCTCCACGAGACCCTCCCGAGCGTCGTCCAGGGGACGAGCGGAGCCCGATATGCGCCCTGACCGCGGCCGCCGCCTCACCATCCTCGACGACGAGGACGGAGACGCCTTCCGCGATCGCTGCGGCGTCGTCGGGCTGTACGGCGATCCCGAGGCCAGCCGCCTGACCTACCTCGCGCTCTACGCCTTGCAGCACCGCGGGCAGGAGTCGGCGGGCATCGTCGCCGGTGACGGCGAGCAGCTCGCGCGCAGGGTGGGCGTGGGCCTCGTGGCGGACGTGTTCGACGAGCCCTCCCTCGACGAGCTCTCGGGCACCCTCGCCATCGGGCACGTGCGCTACGCGACGGCGGGCGAGGGCGGCTCCCTGAGGGACGCGGCGCCACTGCTCGTGCGCTGCGCGGCCGGTCCCGTCGCCGTGGCGCACAACGGAAACCTCGTGAACGAGAGCCAGCTGCGCGCGCGGCTCGAGGCCGAGGGCTCCATCTTCCAGACCGGCACCGACACCGAGGTCATCTGCCACCTCGTCGCCAAGAGCCAGCAGCAAGGGCTTCGCGCCCGCCTCCTCGACGTGCTCGCCCAGGTGCGCGGCGCCTATAGCCTCACCGTCGTCGGGGACGGCGCGCTCTACGGGGCGCGGGACCCCTCCGGGGTGCGCCCGCTCGCGCTCGGCCGGCTGCTGCGTGGCGGCTGGGTGCTGGCCTCGGAGACGTGCGCCTTCGACCTCATCGAGGCCACCTACGTGCGCGACATCGAGCCGGGCGAGCTCGTTCGCATCGACGACGAGGGCGTACACAGCTTCCGCATCCAGAACGAGGAGCGGCTCCCCGTCGCGCAGTGCATCTTCGAGCACGTCTACTTCTCGCGGCCCGACAGCCGCGTGTTCGGGCGCTCGGTGCACGCGTCCCGCATCGCCCTCGGCCGCATGCTCGCGAAGGAGCAGCCGGCCTGTGCCGACGTCGTCATCCCGGTCCCGGACAGCGGGGTGTACGCGGCCATGGGCTTCGCGCAGGAGTCCGGCATCCCGTTCGCCATGGGCCTCGTGCGAAACCACTACATCGGGCGCACCTTCATCGAGCCCGAGCAGCGCATCCGCCACTTCGGCGTGCGCCTGAAGCTGAACCCGGTGCGCGAGCTGCTCGAGGGCAAGCGCGTCGTCGTCGTCGACGACAGCCTCGTGCGCGGGACGACGAGCAAGAAGATCGTCTCCATGGTGCGCGCGGCCGGCGCGCGCGAGGTGCACATGCGCATCTCGGCGCCGCCGACGACGAACAGCTGCTACTACGGCATCGACACGCCGAGCCGCGACGAGCTCATCGCCTCCCGCTTCTCGACGGCCGAGATCGCCGACCACCTGCGCGCCGACAGCCTCGGCTACCTGAGCCGCGAGGGCCTGCGCGCCGCCGTCGAGGGGCGCGACGAGCCGAGCCCGCTCACGGAGCGGCCGCCCTGGTGCGACGCCTGCTTCTCGGGGGAGTACCCCATCAGCCTCGAACAGCACCGTGCGCGTGGGCGGGAGGCCGGGAAGGCGCCGCGCTCGACCGTGGAGCCGAGCGACGCCTGAGCTGGCGGCGCCGCCACGCGCGGGGTGCTCAGCCGGCTGACAAGAGTGGCGCCAGCAGGGCCACGGCGCCGAACCCGATCAAGATGAGCACCGCGAGCCCCAGCACGGCGGCCACCAGCGCGCGGTGCTGGTCGAGCCCCGCGGCCCAGCGCGGCGGTCCCTTCTGACGCCGGACCCCACGCGCCCCATACCAGAGCGCCGCGCAGGCCAGCAGCAACACCATGACGAGGAGGCCGACGGGGGTCATGCGGTAGATGTGCAACGCAGGCCGCCCTTCGGCAACCGGCTGGGTGAGAACGCACCCGCGCGGTGGGACAACTTGGAGTCCCGTCTTCATCCGGGCTAGCTTGCCGGCCGATGTCCAATCACGACGACGAGGAGGGGATGCGCGGGGCCCGCGGGCTGCCGGTCGTGCCCGCGCTGCACGACGTGGAGGGCAGCGCCGCGCGCTCCTCGCGTGACGAGACCGACCTCGAGGCGCCGAAGGGCGGCGCTCCCGAGCAGCTCGGCTTCTCCCTCCGCTTCGAGGGCGGCAAGGCGCTGCTCGCGCTCGATCACGTCACCTTCGCGCCCGGCCTCGAGGTAAAGCGCGCCCTGTTCGAGGTGCCCGACGTCGCCTTCCCGCTCGACGTCACCGGGGGCGCCACGCGCTTTCAGGATCGCCGCCTGACGCTCCGTGGCGTCGAGCTCGCGCTCGCGCACGACACTCTCTTCGTGCCCGATCGCCTGCGCGCCGCGGGGCTCACGCTCTTGCGGGAGCGCACGCGTCCGGGCGGCCTCGAGCTGCTGCTCTCCGTCGTTGGCGCGGGGGGCGACGTGCCGGTGCGCGCGCGCGGCCTGTTCGTCGCGGCCGGTGACGCGGGCGTCGCCATCGTCTTGCACGAGATCATCCCGTTCGGCGCCGCCCCGAGGCCCCGGCTCGAGCTCGGACAGCTGCTGCTCGACGCGCTGGCGCTCCCCGGCGGACAGGCGGCGCGCGCCATGGTGCGCCGGGCGCATCCGTTCCGCGCGGTGTTCTCGCGTTTGCTGCCCGCCTTCGGCTGGAAGGTGCCGGCCATGGGCGAGGTGCGCGTCCACGAGGTGCTGCTGACGAAGGGGCAGATCATTTTGCGCGCCTGGGCGGGCGAGATCCCGGACGGCTGGAAGCCTCCCCGCCGCCAGCGCCCCGGCCCCCTCGAGGAGGCGGTCGCGCTGGCGCTGTTCGCCGACGATCTCAGCGACGCCAAGGACGACAGCGCGCGGATCGCCGTCGTCGACCGGCTGCTCGATGAGGGCGCGGCGCCGCCCACGGTCGTCCCCTTCGCCGCCGAGCTGCTGCGCCGCGATTCCCGCCGGCGCGCCGAGGGGGACGACCTGGTCGAGAAGGCGCTCGAGCAGCGTGGCGAGCACCTGGGGCTCCTGAGCGCCCACGTGGACGCCGGTAGCATCGACGCCGCCGAGCGCGGACGGCGCCTGCTCGCGCTCGGGCGCGCGGCCGACGCGCAGGACGAGCCCTGGGTGAGCGCGCGCGCGTTCCTCGTGGCGGCCGAGCTGGCCGAGACCCACGGCGACAAGCAAGCCGCGCGGGACGCCGCGGAGGCGGCGTGGAGCGCGGACCCCACCCATGGGCCCACGGGCGCGCTGTTCGTAAGGCTCGCGGTCGAGGCAGGGGAGCTCGAGGCCGCGCTGCGCACCGGACGCGCCGCGCTCGAGCGGCTCGAGCGCCCGGAGGAGGCCGAGGCCCTCGCGGTGACGCTGGCGCCCATCGCGCAAGCGCTCGAGGGGGCCGAGGCAGCGCGCGCGCTGCTGCGCCGGGCGCTGCGCCGCGAAGACCGGCTGGACGCGCTCATGGCCCTCGTGCGCCTCGAGATCACGGACGGGAAGCTCGAGCGCGCGGCCGAGACGCTGGCTCGCTTGCTCGCTTTGGAAAGTGACGAACCGACTCTGCGCGCCGACGTGCACCTGCTGGCGGCGGAGCTCGCCGACGCGCGCGGTGACCTCGAGAGCGCCCGCCTTCACCTCGGGCGCGCGCGGGAGCTGCGGCCGGACGACGCCGGCCTCGCGGTCCGTCAGGCCGCGTTGCACCAGCGGCTCGGAGACCTCGGCCGCGCCATCGACGCGCTGCAGCCCCTCGCTGACGAGGAGCCGGCCCCGCCGGACCTCTTGCTGAAGCTGGCCGAGCTGCGCGTCGCGCGCGCCCAGGAGGGCGACGCGGACAAAGCCCTCGCCATGCTCGCGCGCGCGGAGGCGGGTGAGCGCTCGCCGGCGGTGAGCCGAATCGAGGCCGAGGCGAAGGCGCTGCTCGGGGACGTGGCGCCGCTGGCCGCGCTGCTCGAGGTCGAGGCGCGGGAGAGCGAGAGCGACGAGCCCGCGGCGCGCGTCCGAGCGCTCGAGCTGTACGCGCGCGCCGGTCAGCTCGAGGACGCCGCGCGCGTCTGCGTCGAAGCGTTGCGGGCGGGCGCCGTGGAGGGCCTCGCCGGGGTGCTGGTGGCGCAGGCGGACGACACGCTGGCACAGGCCGCGTCGGACGCGGCGCGCGCGGCGGGGGATCTCGAGGCAGCGGCCGTGCACGCGCTCGCCGCGTTGCTGAAGCGCAACGGCAGACCCATGGCCGGCCACGCGCTGCTGCTCTGCCTCGATGACGTGGACGCGCTGCGGGAGCGGGTCGAGCTGGCGGCCGCCGCGGGGGACACCTCGCTCGAGCGGCGGGAGCGGACGGCGCTCGCGGGGCTGCTCGAGGAGGCCGCGGAGCCGGAAGAGCTGCACGCGGTGCTCTGCCGGCTGGCGGCCCTCGAGCGCGCGCCGGGCGGCGGCGGGCCCGCGGCGGAGGCGGCGGTGTGGGCGCGCGCGGCCGCGCTCGGTGATGTCGACATTTTTGCATGGCTCGAATCGTCGCTCGCGAGCGGCTCCTCCGAGCGCCTGGCGGAGGTGCTGCGTCGCCGTGACGCCGATCTCGGGCGCGTGCCCACGAGCGCCCTGCGCGAGGTGGCGACCGGGGCGTGGCTCGACGACGCACCCGAGGTGCGGGTGCGCTTGCTCGAGGCGGTGGCGGAGCGCGACGGGCTCGAGGACGACGCCGCCCTCTACCTGGCGGCCGCGCGCGAGCACCTGCCCCCGAGGGTCGCCGCCGCCGCGTTCGCTCGCTTCGCCAACCGGCACGAGCGCGCGCCGTGGCTGTTGACCGCGGCCGAGCTCGAGGACGAAGCCGGGGACGCGCACGCGGCGCTGCACCGGCTGCTCGGCAGCCTCGACACGCCGCTCGCCGCGCACCTGCCGATCCTCGACGCGCTGCTCGAGCGCGCCCTCGCGGCCTCCCACGCCGACGGCATCGCGCGCGCCGCGAGCGTGCTCTATGCGCACGGCGACGCGCCCGTGCCGCGGAAGATCGCCGCGCTCACGCAGGCCTCGGAGGCGCTGGCGGACCTCGACGTTGACGCGTGGCGCCTCATCACCGCCGCCTGGCTCGACCTCGAGCCGGCCGCGGACGCGCCGCTGGTCTCCTTCCTCGAGGACGCGCTCGCGCAGGGCGAGCGCGCGAAGGCCCTCGCGCGGCTCCGCGCCCGGCTCGCGGCGCCGGAGGCCGTGCCCGAGGCGGTGCTCGCTTTGCTGGAGCAGGCGGCCGAGGACGCCGCGGCGCGCGGCGACGCGGACGACGAGGTGGACGCGCGCGAGCTGCGCGCACGGGCCCTCGGCAGGCTCGACGACGGCGGGGGAGAGTCGGCGGTGCGGGAGCTGTTGCGGCTCGCGCAGCTGTACCTCGAGCGCGGTGACGGCAATGACGCCGTGCGCGCGCTGTCCCGGCGGGTCTCCCTGGGCGGAGACGACGAAGAGGTCGCGGCGTGCCTTCGTCAGATCGCGGACATCGAGCAGCAGCGGGGGGCGGACGAGGCCGCGGCCGACGCGCTGACCGCGGCGCTCCAGCGCACGCCGGACGACGCCATCACCTCACAGCGGCTGATCCTCCTGCTCGAACGCATGAGCGCGTGGGAGCGGCTGGCGGGGGAGCGCCGCCGTCGCGCCGGGCTGCTCGAGCCGGGCCCTGAGCGGACGGCCGCCCTGGTGAAGCTGGGCGATCTGCTCGCGGAGGAGCTGCAGCGGGCCGCGGAGGCTGAGCGCGTCTGGCTGAACGCCATCCGCTCGACCTGGTCCGAGGCACCACTTTCACGTTTGCTGAAGCGTGCACAGGAGTCGAACAGCCACCGCCTGTTCATCCGGGCCCATCTGGCGGCGGCGCGCGCGCTGCGCGGAGAGGCCGGCGCCAGCGCGCACGCTATGGAGGCAGGCGCCGATCTCGCTGCGCTCCTCGACCGCCCCACGCTCGCCATCGCGGCGTATCGCTACGCGGCGGACCAGGCGGCGGACCCGTTGCCGGCGCTGCGCGCGCTGGTGGAGCTGCACCGCGCGGTGGGCGACGCCCCCGCCGGCCTCGCCGTCGTCGATCGCATGGGCGAGCTGACGAGCGGCAGCGCGCGCGCGCTCACCTTGGAGATGCGCGCGGACCTCCTCGAGGCACTGGCGCGCGACCTCCCCGGGGCGGAGGCCGCCCGCCGGGAGGCGCTGCGCGAGGACCCGACCTTCCGCGCGAGCGCGCTCGCCTTGGAGCGCATGCTCCGCGATCAAGGCCGCATCGCCGACGCCATCGATGTGCGCCGGCAGCTCGCCGACGCGGCCGAGGCGCCGGCCCATCGCGCGCAGACCTACGCCTCCCTGGCGGAGAGCGCTCGCGATGAGCTGCGCGACCTGACGCTCGCCGCGGAGCTCGCGAGGGAGGCGCTCCTCGAGCAGCCGCGCCTCATAAACGTCCGTCTGCTGCGGATCGCTTGCCTCGAAGGCGCCGGGCGCCCGCGCGAGGCCGCCGAGGAGCTCGGCTGGCTCCTCGACAACGCCGACCTGCCTGCGCAGGAGCGGGTCACGCTCTGCCGGCGCAAGGCGGCCATCGAGCGCGACCAATTGGCCGACCTCCAGGCGGCGCGCAGCACGCTTCGCGCCGAGCACGCGCGCTCTCCGACGCTCGATGTCATCGCCGACGAGGTGGCGACGGTGGAGGAGGAGCTGGGCGAGCCCGCGGCGGCCGCTCAGGCGCTGGTGTCGTGCCTCTCCGAGCACCCGGATGGCTCCGACGTGCTCGGCAACCGGCGAGAGGTGCTCGAGCGCGTGGCGCGTCTGCTCGACGACGCCGGTGACGCCGAGGCGGCGCTCGATCGTCTGCTCGAGGCCGCCGAGCTCGGCCGCCTCTCGCGGCAGGCGGAGCTCGGGCGGGCCCGGCTCGCGGAGACCCTCGAGCGGCCGGAGATCGCGGCGACGGCGCTCAAGCAGCTGCTCAGCGGGGAGCACGGGGACGCCGAGGAGACGGTCGCCCTGCTCGGGCGGCTCGCGGTGGCGGCGGAGAGCGCGGGTGACCCCCCGGCGGCGCTGGCCGCTTGGCGTGAGCGGGCCGAGCGCTTGCCCGCGGACGTCGAGAGCTTGCTGGCGGTGGAGCGCCTCGGCGGCGTGGTAGAGGATGCGTCCGCGACGCGCGCCGCCTGCGAGCACCTGGTGCGGCTCGAGGTGGGCGGCGACGAGGCCATGCGCGTGCGCTTTTTGTGGCTGGCGGCGGACAGCCGCGCGCGGGAGAACGACGCTGCCGGCGCCTACCGCTGGCTGGAGCGGGCGGCCGCCGTGCGCGTCGACGCCGCGCTGCTTGGCCAGATGCTCGAGTGCGCGGAAGAGGCAGGGGATCGGGAGGCCGTGCTGGAGGTGCTGGCGCGGCTCGAGGCCGGCGGCGAGGGGCTGCCGGCGTCCGCGCTGCTGCGCCGGGCGGAGCTTCATCTAGACGTTTCCGAAGACATCGAATCGGCGCTCGCGTCGGCCCGCGAGGCGCTCGACCGCGAGCCGGTGCAGGAAGATCGCGCGGCGGCGGTGCTCTCGCGCGTCGGCGAGCTCCGGCCGCAAGCGGTCCTCGAGGCGTTGCTCGACGCCCCGGACGGGAGCCTCGCGGCGCGCGTGCTCCGTCGCTGTCTCGGGGCGCTGGCGCGCTACACCGCGGCCGAGCTCGCCCGCCTGGCCGATCGCTTCCCGGCCGACGAGGAGCTCGTGTGCGCGGCGGCGGAGGCCGAAGCGGAGGTTGGCCAGGGCGTCTCCGCGACGGACCGCCTGCTCACGCTCGCGGCGGCGCTCGAAGCCGCGCATCCCGGCGCCGCGGCGGCGCATCGTGAGCGCGCGGCCGAGGTGCTGCTGGCGTCCGAGATCGACTCCGGCGCGCTGCTTGGCCGCTTCTCGGCGCTGAAGCCCGCCCTGGCGCAAGACCGGGAGCGACGCCTGGAGGCGCTGCACCTCCTGCGCGACGCCGAGGCGTTCGACCTCGTCGCGGAGCTGCTAGAGAGCGCGCTCGCGCACGGCAGCGTCGAGGAGCGCCGGCCGCTGCGCATGGAGCTGGTAGCGGTCTTGCGCGATGGGCTCGAGGACCCGGCGCGCGCGGCGGTGTGGCTCGAGGAGCAGGTCTCCGAGGACCCGGACGACCGCGAGGCGTGGGGCGACCTCATCGAGTGCCTCGAAGAGCTCGGCGAGAACGCTCGCCTGGTGACGGCGCTCGCGCGGCGCATCGAGCGCTCCACGGGCCTCGAGCGGCGCGAGCTCATCCGACGGCGTACGGAGCTGTTGCTGCGCCTTGGCCGCGCGGAAGAGGCCGTCACGGACCTGCTCGCGGCGCGCGAGGAGGAGCCGCACGACCCCACCCTGAAGGACCTCGAGCGCAGGGCGCGGGAGTCCCTCGGCAGCGAGGCGCTGGCGGCGTTCTACTCCGCCGAGCTGCGTCGCCCGGGCAGCGAGCCGATGCTCGAGGACGCCTTCGCGTTGCTCGAGCTTCCGCCGTTCGAGGTCTCTGCCGAGGACCGCGTGGTCGCGCTCTCGGCGCTCGCCCGGGCTGGGTCGGGGGCCGCCCGGGATGCCGCGGAGCGGGCGCTGACCGCGAGGCTGCCCGCGGCCCGCCGGGCCCTGGAGGCGACGGGCGCCGCGCTCGCGCTGGACGGCAGCGTCCTCGCCGGGTTCCTCGCCGGGCTAGCGGCGTTCGCGCACCACCTCGGCGTCGAGGGCGCGCTGTCGCTGAGCGACTCCCTCGCGGACGCAGGCGTCGCGGGGGTCGGCCGGGCCTTTCAGCTCTCCGCCGTCGCGCGTCGCGAGCGCAGCGCGGGGCCGGCCGCGGCGTGGGCAGCGCTCGAGCAGCTCGGCCCCGACGACGTGCCCACCGCGGAGCGCGCGCGCGCTGCGCTGACGTTGGCCTTGCGGCTTGGCCAGGCGCGGCTCGCGAGCGCGGCGCTCGAGCACGCAGAGCTTGATTTCGTTACCACTGAAACTTTCAAAGTGATGCTGGAGGGCGGCGCTGGCGTGGCTCGCGCCGAGCTCGAGGTCCGCGCGGCGGCCGGCGTCGCGCGGGCGGGGCAGGGCGCGGGCGGCCTCCTGGCCGCGGTTCGCGTCGGCGACGCGGACGTCGTCCGCGCCCGGCTGCGCGGTCCCCCGCACCCTTCCCTCGCGGAAGCGGCCGCGCGCGGGAGGTTGCTGCGCCTGACCGGCGAGCGCTTGCCGCTGCGGCTGCTCATGAGCCGTCACCTCCTCGAGGGCGGCAGCGAAGAGCTCGAGGCCATCGCGGCGGCGGGCCGGGCTGCCGGCGATCTCCCGCTGGCGGCGGAGGCGCTCGACGCGGTCATCGCCGCCGACGGCGCTACGCCGGAGCGCGCCGTGGCGCGCGCGGACATCGCGCTCGAGCTCGACGAGAGCGGCGCGGCCCGGCACTGCTCCCTGGCAGCGGATCTGTCGAGCGAGCCTTTGGCCAAGCTCCACTTCCGCCGCAAGGCGGTGGAGCTGCTGGTCCGCGCTGGGAACGGCGCCGCCGAGGTAGAGGCAGGCCTGCGCGCGCTCGCGACGACCGCGGTGGACGACGTGAGCCTCGTGCGAGAGGCCCTGCGGCTCGCGGAGGCGATGCAGCTGCACACCCTCGTCGAGGAGCTGCTGGCGGAGGACGCTCGGCTCGCGGGGGATGAACGCGAACGAGCCGCCGCGGTGCGCCGGCGCGCCGATCATCTGAACGCCAAGCTGAGGCGCCCGGCGGCCGCGTTCGACGTGCTGCTCGCGGCCGCGGACCGGCTCCCCGACGAGGGCTTTTTGGAGCAGGCCTACCGGCTGGCCGTGGAAGAGGGCCTGGTCGAGCACCAGCTGAGCGTCGTGCAGGATCCGCTCGCGGAGGCGGCGCTGCTCGGCCTGCTCGGACGCGTCGAGGTCGCCCGCGATCGGGCGCGCCTCTTGGACGGTCCGGCGGCGCGGCTGCTCGAGGCCGACCTCTGCTCCTGGGCGGGGGACGTGGACGGCGAGGCGGCGGCGCTGGTGGCGCTCGTCGGGACCGGTAGCGCCGATCCGAGCACGAGCGTGCGCCTCGCGCGCACGGCGCTGAGCGCGGGGGACGCGAACCGCGCGCTCGCGACGGCGGTGACTTTGGCGCTCTCGAGCGGCCCAGCGGACGCGCTGGACGTCGTCATCGAGAGCCTCCCCGCGGCCCACGGCGAGGAGCTCGCGTCCGCGCTCGATTCGCTGCCGTCGCTCATCGCGCGCCAGCGCGCGGGCGATCCGCGCCTGGACGCGCTGCTCGACGCGTGGTCCCGCGCGGCGCTGGCGGCCGGGCGGGAAGACGACGTCCGCCGGGCGTTGCGACATCGCGCCGAGCGGGTCGGCAGCGACGCCGCCTGGATCGCTTGGTTGCGAGAGGCCCTGTCCGCCGAGCCCGCGGCGGAGGTCGCGACGGAGCTGGAGCGTCACCTCGATCGACCCGCGGTCATCCGGGCGCTCGCCGCGAGCGACGCGCAGGCCCTCGGCGTCGTGCTGGAGCAGCTCGTGCCGGACGCCGCCGCCAAGGTCGGCGAATGCCTGGGGGCGCTGCACGACCTCGAGCCGCTCGTCGGCCCGCTCGCGGCCGTCTTGATCGCGTGTCTGCGCGCGCTCGGCCGCGACGCGGAGGCCGCCGCCCTGGTGCTCGCGCAGCCGGCGCAGACGCTTTCCCAGTTGCGAGAACGTCAAACGCTCGGCGCCGAGCTGGCGCTCGCGGCGCGCGACGCCGAGCAGGCGCTCGCGGCCCTGCTCGCGATCCCGGCGGCGGCGCTCGGGGACGAGGAGCGCCGCCTGGCGCGCAGGGTGCTCGAGATCGACGCGCGCGCCGGCGTGCTGGCGCTGGTCCACATCGCGGAGGCGTCCGCTGCGCCGCAAGACGTGGAGCTGGCGCTCGCGGCCGCGCTCGAGGCGCCGTCCGAGGTCGCGACCGCGGTCGCCGCCTGGCGCCTCAGGACCGAGCCCCGGGACGTTCGCGCGTGGGAGCTTGCCAGCACACGCGGCGCTCCGGCGGCCCGTCGCTTCTTCGGCGCGCAGCTGGCGGCCATCGGCAGCGCTCCCTGGCCCGACGAGCTCGGCGCGGACGCCAGCCGCGTGCGGCGTCTGCGCGAGCGAGACTGGGCGCTCCCGCGACCGGCGGCGCCGCAGCACGACGTCGTCTGGACCGCGCGCTACGGCGCTGCCGAGGACCGCCCGCCCGCGTGGGTGTCCCTCGCCGAGCACGCGCGGGCGGCCGGCGAGCCCATCGCGTCCGCGCGGCTGTTGCTGCGGGCGGGCGTCCCCCTCCACGACGCTCCCATCGAGGTGCGCCTGGTCGCGGACCCTTCCCTGCGCGAGCCGCGCGCGCGCGCCGATGCCCTGGCCGCCGCCGTCCTCGAGTCGACGACGGCGCCCGAGCGCGCCGGCGATCTGCGCGTGGCGCTCGAGGAGCTCGACGCGGGCGGCTGGCTCGGCGCCCGGCATCGGGCGGCGCTCGTGCGCCTCGGGGGCGGCGCGCCCTTCAGCGGGCTCATCGACGGCGCCGAGCCGGGCATCCGTTGCGTGACCATCGTAGAGGCGGTCGGCCGCCATCCGAGCTTGGCGCGCCGCTCCACGGCGGCCGCCCTGCTGGCGTCGCTCGGCGCGCGTGGCGTGGCGGGAGCCCTGCTGCCGGCGCTGTTCAGTGAGGCCGGCGGCGCCGCGCCGGCGCCGCGCGCCGGGCTCGACGTCGATGGGCTCGAGCGTCGCGCGCAGGCGGCGGCTGAAGCGGGCCGCCCGGACGAGCACATGAGCCTGCTCCGGACCCTCGCGGCGCTGCGCGGTCCGGTCGCGGAGGACGAGGTGGCGCTGCGCGTCGCCGCCGCCGGAGCCGGCCGCTGGTCGCTCGTGGCGGAGAGCCTGTGGCGCGAGGCGGCCATCACGGAGGCCCGCGAGCGCCGCGGACAACTGCAGCTCGAGCGCGCCCGCGTGATCGCGGATCGGCTGCAGCGGCCCGACGTCGCGCTGCACGCGCTGCGCGAAGCGGCCGAGCTGCTGCCGGACGAGGAAGGCGTGCTGGCGCTGTGGGTCGAGCTCGCCCGCCAGGTGGGCAGCCCGCGGGAGGAGGCGGACGCGCTGCAAGCGCTCGAGAGGCGAGCGGCCAGCCCCGCGGAGCGGGGGACGCTCGTGCTGCGCCGGGCCACGCTGCTGCGCGAGTCGCTGGCGTCCGCGGGCGCGGCGTTGGCGGCGCTGGATGGCGCGCTGGCGGCCATCGGCGACCGCGGCGATCTGCTCGAGGCGCGAGCCGTCTGCCTGCTGGAGCTCGGGGAGCGCGCGCAGGCGGCCGCGACGTTCTCGCGCGCGGCGGCGGCGACGCAGGGACCGAAGCGAGACGCCCTCCGGGAGCAGGCGGCGGCCCTCTATGAGGCGCTCGGCGACGTCGAGCGCGCGTGCGAGGCCCTCGAGCGCAGCGCGGTGGAGGGCGACGAGAGCGCGCGCCTCCGGCTCGAGGCCCTCGCCCGGGAGAGCGATCTGCCGGCGGTGCTCGAGCGCGCGTTGGCCCTAAGCTACGAAGCTTCCAGAGATGTCGAGGCGAGGCGCCGGCTGGCGCTCGAGCGCGCGGCCCTGCTCGAGAGCCGCCTCGATCGGCGCGCCGAGGCCCTCGCGCTGCTCGAGGACCAGGCTGTGGCGGACGAGCGCGACGTCGGCGCCAGGCTGGCGCTGGCCGCGTGGTACCTCGAGGATCGGCGCGTGCTCGACGCGGCGCTGGCGTACGAGAGCGCCGCGCGCATCCCCGACCTGCTGCCCGCGGCGGTGGCGTCCGCGGCGCGAGAGGGCGCCTCGCTGTTGGCGGCCCGCGGCGATCTCGAGCGCGCCGGCCCCCTCGCGCAGCTCGCCATCGACAAGGGCGCGGCCGACGAGGCCACGCTGTCCATCGCGCTCGCCCACCATCGCGCGCACGAGCGCTGGGAAGAGGTCGACGAGCTGCTGGTGCGCAGCCTCGACGTGGCCTCCACCGGCAGGGAGCGAGCGTTCGTGTGGATGGAGCGCATGCTCGTGCACCGCGACCGCCTGGGAGATCCCGATGGCGCCAAGCAGGCACTGCATCGGGCGCTCGAGGCCGCTCCCGATCACGCGCCGGCGCTCGCCGCGATGCGCGCCCTCGCACAAGAGACCGACGCCTGGGGCCCCCTGCGCGCGGCGCTGTCGCGAGCGGCGGAGCTCGTCGACGATCGCGCTCGGCAGGTCGAGTGGCTGCGCGAGATCGCCGCCCTCGACGTCGCGCGCTTCTCGGACCTGAAGGCGGCCGACGCGACGCTGATCCGGGCCATGGAACTCGCCCCCGACGACGCCGAGGTGTTGATAGAGCGCGCCCACCTGCTCGTGCGCCTCGGCGAGATGGACGCGCTGCCGTCGCTGCTGGAGCGGGCCGTGCAGGCAGGGGTGACGAAGCTGCCTGCCGATCTCGAGCTGGTGCGAGGCGACGCGCTGCTGCTCGAGGGCGATCGCGAGGGTGCCCGGCGCTGCTTCGAGGCGGCGGCCGCGGCGTCGGCGGCCGCGGCGAGCGCGCCGGAGGGCGACGGCGAGGAGGACACAGACCTCGGCAGCGCGCTCCATCCCGACGCGGGCCGCGATGAGCCCGAGGAGGACGCGCACGCGCGCGCGCTGGCGCGGGAGATCCAGTCGCGCGCCTGGGACCGGCTGATGGATCTCGCGCGCGCCGATGGGGACGATCCGCTGCTGGCCCGCGCGCTGCACCAGGCACGGCAGGCGAGCGACGATCCATCGCGCCAAGCGGCGCTGGCGCGAGAGGAGCTGTCTGCGCTGCTGCGGGTCGGCGACCGGGACGGCGCCGCCCTCGCCGCCGACGCGCTGCTGCGGGTCGATCCGGGTGACTCCAACGCTTTCGAAATCATCAAAGCAGACCACCTGCGCCGCCGGCGCCTCGACGCGCTGGCGCCCAAATTCGAGGCCTGGGCCCGCGGCGCCGAGGACGACGGCGCCGTGGCCCGCCGGCTCGCCGAGCTCGGCACCTTCCTGCTCGACGAGCTCGGCTCCGAGCAGGCGGCGCGCAAGGCGTTCGAGGACGCGCTGGCGCTGGATCCTTCCGAGAGCGTGGCGCGCATTCGCCTCGCGGCCATCGCCTACGCCGTGAAGGACTGGGACCTGGCCCTCGACCTCATGGACGGCGTGAACCCCGGCCTGTGGCCGCGCGGCGAGGTCGCCCTGCTGTTCGAGCGCGCCGAGTGCGCCCTGCACGCGGGGCGCGAGGACGCCGACGTCCGCCTGCGCGAGGTGCTGCGCCAAGACAGCAAGCACGTCGGGGCGCTCGAGCTGATGGCGCGCCTCGGCCGGGAGCGAGGCGACGAGGACACGGAGGAGTTCGCCCTCGAGGCGCTCTCCCTCGCCATCGATCAAAAGCGCGATCCCGAGCGCGCGGCCAAGGTGCTCGGCGACCTCGCGGAGCTGCGCGCGAAGCAGGGACGCTATGGCGACGCCGCGAGCGCGGCCGAGCGCGCGCTGGATCTCGACGTCGGCTCGCTCGCGTCGCTCGAGCGCGTCGCCGACCTGTACGACAGGGCCGATCGGGTCGTGGAGGCGAGCGAGGCGTGGCGTCGGGTGGCCGGCCTACGGCCGCCGGGCCAGCAGGCGGAGGCGCACGAGCGGCGCGCCGTCCTGCTAGAGCGCGCCGCTCGCTTCGAAGACGCCGCGGACGTCTGGGTCTCGCTGTACGAGTCGGCGGGGGTCGAGCGCCATCGTGACGAGGCGCTGCGGCTCGCGCGGGAGCACCAGCTCGTCCTCGTGCTCGATCGGCTGGGGATCTCCGCTACGACGGCGTCCTTCGACGAGAGCGCGCCGACGCTCAACGACGAGCTGCGGGCCGCCCTCGCGCGACCGGACTTCGACGCGGCGTTGACCCTCGCCGCCCGCGCCTTGCGCGAAGGGGAGGGTGACGACGACACCGCGCGCCTGGCGCTCGAGGCGGTGCAGGGCGCGAGCGATGCAGAGGCCGCGCTGGCGCTGTGCGAAGAGCGGCTGCAGGCGGGCCTCGACGCCGACAGCGTGCGCACCTGGGCCTTCGAGGCCGGCCGCATCGCGCGCGACAAGCTGAAGGACACGAGCCGCGCCGCGGGGCTGATGTACCGCGCGCACCAGGCCGCGCCCGAGGACCTCGACGTCCGCATCGAGCTCACGGCCCTGTACGGTCAGATCGAGGAGCTCGTCGACGCGGCGCAGACCGGCGTCGAGCAGCTGCTGCGGCGGGCGCCCGCCGATCCGCGCGTGTATCACCTCGCCAGCGAGGTCGCGGCCGCGCAGCACAACCTCGAGCGCGCGCGCGCCATGCGCTCCGCCGAGCACCTGCTCGAGGGCCGCGCGTCCGGCAAGGCGGCGCCGCCAGGATCGCCTCTCTCCGGCGCGCGAGGGCCGAGCACCGTGGAGCGCGTGCTCGCGACCATCGGACCTTCCGGCGCCGGCAAGGCGCTGGTCGAGCTCGTGCAACTGTGCGCGCCGGAGCTCGAGCAGCAGCTCGCGCCGCGGGGCGGGTCGCTCGCGGGCGCCCGTGTCCTCGAGGACGCGAGCCCGGCGGCGGCGGCGCTCCTGCAGCAGATCGAAGCGCTCCTGCCCGGGCGGCCGCTGAAGGTGCTGGTCGGGCCCGAGCCGAGCACGCAGGTCTTCCCGGGGACGCCCCTGACCGTGGTGTTCCCCGAGGACGCGCTGCTGCACGGCGACACCGTCGTCGTCGCGCATCTGGCGCGGGCCGTAGCCATGGCCCGGCTCGGGGGCGCGCTCTTCGAGCTCTTGCCGAAGGAGAACGAGGCGCGCCTGCTCGGCGTCGTGCGCGCGCTGGCCGAGGGGAACGTCGCGTACCCGCTGGCGAACACGCTGACCGCGTCGCTCGACCGCGAGACCGGCGCGCTGGTGGCGGACCTGGCGGCGGCCGTGATGGCCACCGGCACGCCCGAGGTCGCGACCTGGCGCTCGGCGGTCCTTCGGCTGGCGGACCGCTTCACGCTCGCCGTGTCAGGCGCGCTCTCGGGAGCGCTCGACGCCGGCGCCCTGCCGGGCGTCTACCGAGCGGGCGCTGACGAGGTAGCGGCGGGCCTGCAGCAGTCCGCGCGCGGCCTCGATCTGTGCCGCTTCGCCGCCCGGCCGGCGGCCTGGGTGCTGCGGCGCGAGCTCGGCATGGGGGGCTGACCGGCCTGCTCGGCGCTGGCGGTCGCGGCGCCGGCGTCGTTCCGTCGCGCCGCGGCGTCCTTGCCGGGTCATCCGTAGGCTTGTAGAGCCGTAGCGGTCGTCCCCCGAGCCCGCGATCCGCGAGAGAGGTCCGTCATGCGTGAAGTCGTCATCGTCGCCGCCGCGCGAACGCCCATCGGCGCCTTCCAGGGCGCGCTGTCGTCCCTGTCCGCCCCGAAGCTGGGCGCCGTCGCCATCAAGGCCGCCCTCGAGCGCGCGAAGGTGAAGCCCGACGAGGTCAGCGAGGTCATCCTCGGCGAGGTGCTCACGGGGGGCGTCGGCCAGGCCCCCGCGCGACAAGCGGCGATCTACGCGGGGCTGCCGACGAGCGTGCCTTGCATGACCGTCAACAAGGTGTGCGGCTCGGGCCTCAAGGCCATCATGCTCGGGCGCCAAGCCATCGCGCTCGGCGAGGCGGACATCGTCGTGGCCGGCGGCATGGAGTCCATGTCGAACGCCCCCTATCTGCTGCCCACGGCGCGCGCCGGCATGCGCATGGGCAACCAGACCGCCGTCGACAGCATGATCCACGACGGCCTCTGGGACCCCTACGGTGACTCGCACATGGGCGGCTTCGGCGACCTGTGCGCGAAGGAGCACAACTTCTCGCGCGAGGACCAGGACGCGTTCGCCAAGGAGTCTTACGAGCGCGCCGTGAAGGCCCAGAAGGAGGGCTGGTTCAAGGACGAGATCGCGCCCGTCGAGATCGCCGGCAAGAAGGGCTCGGTCGTCGTCGACAGCGACGAGGAGCCCGCGCGCTACAACCCCGAGAAGATGTCGCAGCTCCGGCCGGCCTTCGGCAAGGACGGCACCGTCACGGCGGCCAACGCCTCGAAGATCGACGACGGCGCCGCCGCCGTGGTGCTGATGAGCAAGGAGGAGGCGGAGCGCCGCGGCCTCGAGATCCTCGCCACGCTCGTCGCGGACGGCACCTTCGCGCAGGACCCGAAGTGGTTCACGACCGCGCCCGCCGGCGCCATCCAGCGCGCCCTGGAGCGGGCCAAGCTCGCGCCCGGCGACGTCGACCTCTACGAGATCAACGAGGCGTTCGCCGTCGTCACCATGGTGACCATGCGCGACCTCGAGCTCGCGCACGACAAGGTGAACGTGCACGGAGGCGCCGTCAGCCTCGGGCACCCCATCGGCTGCTCGGGCGCGCGCCTCATGGTGACGCTGCTGAGCGCCAT
Source organism: uncultured Myxococcales bacterium (assembly GCA_964388085.1). Classification (GTDB taxonomy): domain Bacteria; phylum Myxococcota; class UBA727; order UBA727; family CAYLZW01; genus CAYLZW01. The sequence continues at coordinate 18,540 of CAYLZW010000087.1, forward strand.
GAAGCAGCGCGGCAAGAAGACCGGCTGCGCGTCGCTCTGCATCGGCGGCGGCGAGGCCGTGGCGGTGATCGTCCGGCGCTGAGGCGCGCGGACGACGACGGCATGACGGTGCGACGGGCGTTCCGAGGGGCCGCGTTCACGTCCCTCCTGGTCGCCTCGCTGGGCTGCCCGCAGCTCAGCGAGGTCCCCGACGAGCTACACCTCTCCGGCGCGCTCGACCGCGACAGCGTCGAGGGTTCGGACGACGGGGCGGTGGACGTCGACTTCCACTCGAGCGGCGCGCGCGCCGAGTGGTGGCCCTGCGATCTGCGGCTCACGGCGCAGGGCTGCGTCGGCCAGCACCACGTGAACGTCTATTTGACACTTCCGCAAGTGACGGACTTCAGCGGCGTCGGGGCCGCGGCCTGCGTGACGGACGGGGAGCCGAACGGCGTCTTCGAGGCCATGCGCGCCAGCAGCGGCGGTGAGCACGTGCTCGGCGCCGACCTGAACGCGTTCGTGCTGGTCGCGTCCGATCTGGACGGCGCGCCCGGCGCCGTGCTCAACGACGACGAGGAGACCACGGCGGCGACGCGGCTCGTGTCCGGCAAGGTCAGCGTGACGAGGTGGGCGGCCCTCGAGGGCGTCGGCCTGACCCTCGAGGGTGAGACCGCGGGCGGCCGCCAGCTCACGCTCGACTTCTCCGGCCCGGCGTCATCCCCCGGCGCCGTGCCGACGCTCGAGGGACCCTCGACCTGCGTCGAGAGCTCTCTGCTGACGCAGGCGCTGCTCGTGGAGTAGGCAGTCAGCCGGGGACAACAGCGCGGCCGCTCGGGCCGAAGGAGAAGGTATGGACGTGAACACCCTCGGTGTCGTCGGGGCAGGGCAGATGGGAGCGGGCATCGCGCAGGTGGCGGCGCAGGCGGGCCTCTCCGTCATCTGCACGGACGTGAGCCAGGCCGCCCTCGACAAGGGCAAGCAGAGCATCGCGAGCAGCCTCGAGCGCCTCGTGAAGAAGGAGAAGCTCGGCCAGGCAGAGGCGGACGCGGCCCTCGCGCGCGTCGCCTTCCACACCGAGCTGAAGGCGCACGCGAGCAGCGACTTCGTCGTCGAGGCCGTCACCGAGTCAGAGGAACTGAAGCGGCGCATCTTCAGCGAGCTCGACGGCATCTGCCCGCCGCGGACGGTGCTGGCGTCGAACACCTCGTCCATCTCCATCACCCGGCTCGCCGCGGTCACCAAGCGCCCCGAGCGCTTCAT
>CAYLZW010000088.1:0-19633 GCA_964388085.1 uncultured Myxococcales bacterium
TGCCGCGCGACTTCGACATCTTCACGCCGTCGACGGTGAGCATGCCGTGGACCGGGATCTTCGACGGCAGCGTGTGCCCCGCGGCCATCAACATCGCGGGCCAGAACAGCGTGTGGAAGTACGTGATGTCCTTGCCGATGAAGTGGAAGATCTTCGTGTCGGGATCGTTCCAATACTCCTCGAAGGTGCGCCCGCGATCGCGCGCCACGCGCTCGCTGATGCTCATGTAGCCGATGGGCGCGTCGAGCCAGACGTAGAAGTATTTGTCGTCCTCCCCCGGGATGGGGAAGCCGTGGTAGGGCGCGTCGCGCGAGATGTCCCAGTCCTTCAGGCCCTCGTCGAACCAGCGGCCGAGGTAGTTCTGGATGTCCTCGTTGACGACGCCGGGCCGGCTCGTCCACGCGCGCAGCTCGTCGGTGTAGGCCGCGAGGTTCACGAACAGGTGCTCGCTCGTGCGCAGCACCGGCGTGGCGCCGCTCACGACGCTCTTCGGCTCCTTGAGCTCGACGGGCCGGTAGGTGCTGTTGCAGACCTCGCAGCTGTCGCCGTACTGATCCTCGGCCCCGCAGCGAGGACAGATGCCCTTCACCATGCGGTCGGCGAGGAAGCGTCCGGCGACCGGATCGTAGAGCTGCTCGACGTCACGGCGCTCGATGTGGCCCGCCTGCTTGAGCGCCTGGTAGATGCGGCCCGCGTGGCGCTCGTTCTCCGGCGTGTGCGTGGTGCCGTAGCCACCGTCGAACTCGATGAAGAAGCGCCGGAAGCTCTCCTCGTGCGAGCGCTGCCACGCGGCGGCGAATTCGGTCGGGGACTTGCCCGCGTCCGCGGCCCGCAGCTCGATGGGGGTGCCGTGGCTGTCGGCGCCGCAGACGTACAGCACGTCCTCGCCGGCCATGCGCAAGGCCCGCACGAACACGTTGACCTGCACGTGCTCCACGAGGTGCCCGAGGTGCGCCGGACCGTTGGCGTAGGGCAGGGCGGGCGTGACGAGGTACTTACTGACCATGGGGCCGCTTGGCCTACCTCCGCACCGGGCGCAAGGGGGGCGTCCGTTTCGGGACAGCCGGGTAAGTAGCTGACCGCGCATGCAAAACGACGCAACGCCGCGCGGGAGGCCGGGCTCGGGCGCCGCCGCCGGGGCGCCGCTCGCCGCTCAAAGTTTTCGTCGCTTCCGGCTTGCCCCGCTTCTAAAATCATGGAAGCGTAACGGCATGCCAGCGCGTAAGAAGAAGTCGAAGCCGGTGGTCGCCAAGCAGTCCTCGAGCAGCAAGGGCCAGAGCGGCAAGGGCCAGATGAAGAAGGGCACCGTGCGGCGCCCGCGCGTCAAGGCCCGCCGGCCCCCCGCCGGAGGTGGGCGTCCGGCCGACATGCCGCGGGAGATCTCGGTCTTCGACCCCGACAGCGTCGAGTCGGTGCTGGACGTGATGCCCGAGGAGGAGACGCTGCAGCTCGCGGCCGATCGCCTGCAGGGCCTCGCGCACCCCTCGCGCCTGAAGGCATTGATTGCGCTGTCCGTCGCCGAGCTCTGCGTCGGGGACGTCGCGGCGCTCGTGGGCCTGTCCCTGTCGGCCACCTCGACCATGCTGAAGCAGCTACGCGCGCTCGGCTATCTGTCGACCCGCGGCGTCGGCAAGCAGACGTACTATCGTGTCGCCTCGAAGGCGCCTCAGCAGGTCATGGAGGTCGTCTTCGCCGGCGAAGGGTCCTGACCCCGCACGGGCGCGATGGGCCCCGAGGTGCCGTGCGCCCCGGAGACACGCGAGATGACGACGTCGTTCCGGCTCGATCACGACTTCGACGACATCCCCCTCGAGCTGTTCGAGCGCTACCTGAACCATCCGGAGCTGATCGCGCTGTGCGCGGAGATCCCCGCCTTCCGGAGCCGTGAGCTCGTCGAGGAGCAGGATCTCGGCGCGGGCAAGCGGCGCTGGCGCTTCAAGGTGGTCGCCGGCGGTGACATCCCGGCGGCGGCCCGCAAGGTGGTCACCGAGGAGATGCTCACGTGGCACGAGGACACGCGCTTCGAGCCGAGCGAGCACGCCATCCATTTCCGCATCGAGCCCATCCGCTGGAGCGGGAAGTTCGACTGCCGCGGCGTCTGGCGTCTGGAGCCACGAGGGCGGGGGACGCACCGCGTCATCGAGGGCACGCTGTCCATCCCGGTGCCGCTCGTGGGTCGAATGGTCGAGGGCTTCATCGTCGCCGAGCTGAAGAAGAACTATGAAGTCGAGTCCGGCGTCCAGCGGAAGTTCTATCGTCGGATGAAGGAACGCGAGGCGGCGGGGTAGCCTCTGCTGCACGGGCCCCGACCGTCCGCCGCGACAAACCGCTCGAGGAGGCAGCATGGAGCAAGTGAGCACCCCCAAGACCGGACGCGCCGGCGTCCTGTCCGTCGTCGGAGCGGTGCTCGCGGCGCTCATCTTCTGGTGGCTCGGGCCGAGCGGCGGCGAGATCGCCCTCGTCGTCAGGGTCGATCCCGCCGGGGCCACCGTCCGCCTCCTCGAGCCGGCGCTCCAGGACGGCGAGCGGGTGGCGACGCAGGGTGAGGCGCGCTTCGAAGGCCTACCTTTGGGCGCGCGCGTAAAGGCGACCGTGAGCGCCAAGGGCTTCGTACAGGAGGTGCTCCAGCTGAGGCTCCCCGACGAGGGCAGCGAGCACACGGCGAGCGTGAAGCTGAAGCGCGAGTCGGGCCTCTACACCGTGCGCAGCGAGCCGGGCGGCGCGCTCTTGTACATCGACGGCGAGGCGGCGGGGGTCGCGCCCACGGTGCTGAACGATCTGACCCCAGGCCCGCACGAGCTGAGCGCGCACAAGGAGGGCTACCAGAAGGCGACGAAGACGTTCGTCGTCGAGCCCGGCGCGCACCGCGAGCTGCGCATCGTGCTGCAGCCGCTGCCCGGGCAGGACGCGGGGCCGGACGAAGGCGCCGGCGACGAGGTCCCCGAAGGATACGGGCGCCTCATCGTCACGAGCACGCACGACTCGCGCTTCTTCCTCGGCAACTACGTGCTCGGCTTCGGCAAGGAGACCACCCGAAACGTCAAGCCCGGCAAGCACCGGGTGGCGGCGCGCGCCGAGGGACGCGGCACCAAGTGGGAGATGGTCGAGCTGAGCGAGGGCGAGGTCGCCGAGGTGTCCTTCCGCTTCGACGAGGACCCGCTCGAGAAGGCGTTCGACGCCACGGACCCGTCGACGCCGCTGTACTGGACCATCCGCGGGGGCAACATCCGCAACGAGGGCAAGTACGGCGACGCCATCGATCACTTCAACAAGGCCCTGGAGCTCGACCCGAGCTACGTCGAGGGGCACCGCCAGCTCTCGCGCACCTACCCGGCGCTCAAGCAGTGGGACAAGGCGATCTTTCACGCCGAGAAGTACCTGGAGCTCGACCCCGCGGCGCCCGACGCCCAGTTCACGCGGGAGCTGCTCGAGAAATTCCGGGAGATGAAGGCCAAGGAGAACTGACGAGCCGGCGCGTCCGCGTCGCGAGCCTTCACGGACTCGATCGTCGACGGCCGGGCGTGGTATCCGACGAAGGTCCTGAAACGGCGGATGTCATGCACGTGCCTCGCAGCGCTCTGGTCATGCTCTCCGTCGGCGTCATCGCCGGCGTCCTGTCCACCGCGGGGATGCTCTCGGCGCAGAAGCGCGCCGCCGCGCCCGGGCCGGCCAATGACGCGGGCGTGCACGAGCCTCCCTTTCAGCTCGTCGACACGCCGGGCTCGACGTTCCTGCTGAACCGCTCGAGCGGCGAGGTCTGGCGCATCGGCTTCACAGAGGTCCGCGGCGAGCGACACTGGTTCGGCACGTTCGTGCCCGTGCAGCAGCCGGTCAGCTTCGAGGAGTTCCAGCAGCGCCTGCGCCGCCAGCTCGAAGGGAAGTGACCTTGAGCCTCGCCACCGCGCCCTGCACAACTTGTCGTACTCGCATCGTGTACGGACAACGTCGCTGTCACGCGTGCGGGACCCCGTTCGACTACGGCCCAACGCCGCCGCCCGAGCCGACGCCGCAGCAGATCCAAGAGGCGCACCGGGCGGCCGAGCTCGCCGCCCAGATCCAGGCGCGGTCCGGCCCGCAACCCGTGGCTCCCGCCGTACGCCCGGCCGCCGCCGCGGTTCGTCCCGCCGCCGCCGTTCGTCCCGCTGCCGGGGTCCGGCCGCCGCTCAGCGTCCCGAGCGGTGCGCCCGTGGTCGACGACGGCCTCGTCGATCGCGGCCGCTATGACGACGTCTCGGCGGCCCCGGTGCAGACCGAGGACATCCCCGGCTTCGTCGACTCGACGCTGTTCAAGGCGTTCACGCCCGACGTCGTCGAGGTCGATCGGATAGAGGGCCTCGAGCAGACCTCGTACGACGCCGCCGGCGCCGCGGTGGTCGCGACCGAGTACGTCCCGGTGGAGCACACCGCCCAGGCGAGCGTCGGCGCCGTGAGCGTCGAGGACATCCCCGGCTTCGTCGACTCGACGCTGTTCAAGGCGTTCACGCCCGACGTCGTCGAGAGCGAGGCCGTGGAGGGCCTCGAGGTCTCCGAGAGCGCGGCCGCGTCTCGAGCGAGACCGACGAAGAAGCGGAGCGACGACGGCGGCCTCAGGGCCTGCAGCGACTGCGGCACCCCGCACGACAAGGTGATCTGCCCGTCGTGCGGCGCGCGCCGGAAGTCCGACGCCTGATCGTCTCAGTTTGTCATCGCGCGCACCGTGTGAGAAAGGCCCCATCACGGCGCGTACTGCATGTGCTACACACATGCGCGTCCGGGAGGGACCTGATGAAGCAGCACTGGATCGTGGGCAATCGCCCAGCGCCGGCCCACATGGCGAGCCAGCGAGCCGAAGGCCGGCGCAACGCCGGTCCGCCGACCCGCCGATCGGGTGCTTCCTCCCCTCCGTCCACTCCGTCCGTTTCGTCTATGTCGCGTCGGCTCGGCGCGTTTGGGGTCTTTATGTCCTGCTCTCCGTCGTGGCTCACCCGCGCCGTGCTCTTCAGCGCGTTTCAGTTTGCCCTCGTCACCGCGTCCGGATGTGGCTCGCCCACCGACGGAACCGTGGGCGCGTCGTGCATTCGCACGGATGATTGCCGCGAGGGGAATGTCTGCCGCGAGGGCGTCTGCATCACCGAGATCCCCCGGAACACCCGCGGTGACATCGGCTTCGGTTGCCACGCCGACGGCAGCTGCAACAGCGGCGGCCGCTGTGAAGCGGGGACCTGCCAGGCTTGTGTCGGCGAGAGCGGCTGCACCTGCACGCAGGCCGGCGCGTGTAACGGCGGCCTCTCGTGCGTGCAGGGCTTCTGCACGAACCCCGTGTCGCCCCCCGCCGACCCGCGCTGCTATTCGCCGTGTCGCGACAGCTTCACGGACCCGACGACGGGCGAGTGGGTCCGCTGCGACTCCGACGGGCTCTTCGAGGGCTGCCGCGGCGACAACACGTGTGTGAACGGCTCCTGTCTGACGGCGGAGAACATCGCCAACCCCTTCGCGGCCGACGTCGGCGTGTGCAGCACCGACAGCGAGTGCCCAGCCTGGCAGACCTGCATCGAGGGCAACTGCTACTCGACGTGCGACTCGAACAGCGAGTGCGACTCGGGTGACGGCGTCGCGCGCGCGTGCCACATGCATGTGTGCCGCGCCAAGTGCCTCTCCGGCACCGACGTGTGCGGGCCCGGCACCTTCTGCGACGCGCCGAACGGTGACAGCGGCTTCTGCATGCCCGCCGAGGAAGGCGCCGGCATCGAGGTCGAGCCGCCGAACGTGTTCGCGCTCTCCGAGCTGCGGCTGAACTTCAACCCGAGCGTCGACGACCACACGTTCACCATCACGAACCAGGGCGCGCGCGAGGAGACCTACACGATCACGAAGGCCGGCGGCCCTCTCGGGCCGAGCAACCTGGTGCTCGACTGGCTCACTCTCGACGGCAGCGCCGAGCAGCAGATCACGGTCACGATCGCCGCCGGCGCCTCCGCCACCGTCGCCATCGCGGGCGCGCAGGTGTCGCTGCACTCGAGCTGGTCGGGCTACCTCACCATCGCGCCGAGCAACGGCGACGTGAAGGAGCTGCACCTCGTGTACTTCGGCTCGCCCGAGGGGCAGTGGGTCGGCAAGCAGATCTACTTCGCGAACTTCCCCGATCAGAACCTCGACGCGTGGTCCGCCGATCCGAGCAGCATCAGCGACGAGCAGCTCGACAACGCGTTCATCATCAAGTGGAACACGTTCGCCAAAGGGCAGCTCAGCCTCGACGAGTTCAACGCGGTGGTCCAGTCGACCATCAAGCAGAGCTGGAAGAGCGAGCTCATGCGTGACTACTGCGAGGACGAGTCGAGGGCGTGTTATCCCTATGACAACGAGCTGGGCTTCGGCGTCTACTCGACGTCGCTGAACTCCAAGGACATCCCCTCGGGCGCGACCGAGCTGCCCATGGTGATGAACCTCGAGGAGACCGCGGACGCCAAGGTTCTGCAGGGGCGCATCGAGACCGCTCGCACGCTGCACTTCCCCTCGAACCCCGCCGTCACGCTCACCTTCGCCGACGATCCCTCCGACTGCGACGTCGGCGCGGACGGCACGCTCGTGTGCGACGTCGCCTCCCTCGAGGCCACCGCGCTGGTCGGCGGGCGCTATCTCTCGGAGCGGGGCGGGGACTGCGGGCTGAACGTCGAATCCGGTGAGTCGGGCTACATCGAGCACGCCATCCCATGGCTGATCCCGGGTCTCGAGAACAACACCGACTTCGACGACGCGACCGGGAACCTGTACCGCTACGAGTGCCGTGACACGCGGCTGCCGCTCTCGGTCGGCGCGAACCCGACCGCCGACGAGATGAAGTACAACACCTCGCTGGCGGGCGCGAACCCCATCCCGGACGGCAACACGCGCGTGCGCCAGCTCGAGATCATCGACGGGGTGATGATCGACCAACGAGATCTGGTGCTCATCTTCAAGGAGACCTTCGTCTCCTTCCTCGGCGGCGGCCCAGGCGACACCTTCTCGGCGTACGGCCTCATCACGATGTCGAAGGGCGCGGCCGACCTCGTGCCCGAGGACTTCATCGGCAACATCCCCGAGGAGACGCGCACCTTCACGCAGGGCCTCGCCGAGCCGACCTGCTCGGAGGACCTCTTGACCGAGCTCAGCGACATCGTCGACAGCCCGACGCTCCTCGATCCGAGCGTGGCTGACGACGCGCGCATCATCGCCAGCCAGATCGTGGAGGGCTTCTCCGCTCAGCCGCCCGACGAGGACATCATCGACGCGAGCGACACCGAGCACGTGCACTGGCTGTGCGAGGACACGGGCCTCATCGACGGTGGCCGCTCCATGGACGTGCCGTGCCCTGCCTCGAGCGCGGTGAGCTTCTTCACGGTGTCCGGCATCACCGAGCAGCAGGTCCGAAACGCGGCCTGCAACAGCCCGGTCGGCATCACGGTCAAGCCGAAGAGTGACCTGCGCTACATGAAGTGCTCGTCGGGGTCGAGCTGCGACTGTCGCCAGAACCCGTCGGACTGCGTCTCGTGCAACGATCTCGACGTGACCTCGGGTTGCTACGCGGTCATCAACGACGGCTTGTCCGCGATCTACGAGGTCAAGATCGACGCCCCGGCGAGCTGCGCCGTGCAGATCGCCGACTGGGAAGCGGACGACGCCGTCGACATTCGCCATGACCCGATGTGGATGTGTAAGAAGGTCGACGGCGTGCGCCCGTCGAGCTGCCTGCTCGCCATCGACGAGAGCGGCCTGCCGGCCATCGATCGCCGCGCCAACAAGGACTTCTACGTCGAGGGCGTGGAGGTCGTCATCCTCCCGTCGTTGCGCGACCGCGTCGCCGAGGCGTTCCGCTACAAGACGCGTTTCCGCAGCCGCACCGGCGGAAACGTCGGCTTCGCCCCGGAGATCTGCGCCCCCGGCGTGCCGTACTGCTTCGATCCCGAGGCCGTCGAGAACATCGCCGCGCGCGTCGACTGCTTGCTCGACATCTACAAGCAGCACATCGACGACGAGTCGAGCCCGGGGGTACCGGCGCCCTTCGGCGAGAGCGCCGCGAACCCGCTGACGAAGAACCTCGTCCAGCAGTACCTCGTGCAGAACTTCGCGCAGCGGGAGATCCGCTTCACGCAGCCGACCGACGCCAGCGACCCGAAGCTCCTGCCGTACCCGATCATCCACGAGGGGTACGAGCGCCTGCTCACCGAGCTGATGGTCATGCTCGGCGACGAGGCGCTCACGCAGTCCTTCGCGTCGCGCTTCGACCTCGCCGGCGCGAGCCAGCTCGGCTTCGAAGGCGATCTGTTCGAGCCCGACGGCCTGCGTCTGTCGGGGGGCGCCGGCTTCGAGCTGCACAAGCTCTACCAGGCGGTGCAGTACTACCAATACGCGCTCGATCGCTTCTACCGCTTGAGCCCCGTCATCTGGCGCAGCGCGCGTGACTACGGCGCGACGACGTCGGACGGCTTCATCAACGACGCCACGGTCACCGCCTACCTCGAGCGCCTCATCCGCGCCTCGACGCAGAAGGCGCTCGCGCACGCGGAGATCGCCTCTCGGTACGCGGCGTTCAACGAGCCGGCGCTCGCGCGTCACATCGTCGAGCGCGCCTACACGGGCACCTACATCGAGTCGATCTTCATCTCCCGCACGATGCTGCACCTGCTCGAGTCCGCCGCCGTCGGCGGCGCCGCGCGGCCGCAGATCCGCAGCGCCGTCGAGAAGGCGCAGCTCACCTACCGCAGCGCGCTGCTGCGCATGCAGGAGGCCTACGAGAAGATCGCCGACGAGATCACGTTCTTCGGCTACGCGCCCGACTACGTGCCGTTCCCCGCGCTCGACCCGGACAACGCGACCGGCACGAACGAGAACGCGTTCATCCTGCTGCTGGACGGCGCTCGCCAGCGCCTCGCCGTGGCCGCCGAGAAGGAGGACAACGCGCTCTCGCAGAACCAGAGCTACAACGTCGACGCGGTCGCCTTCCAGAACGAGCTGCTCTCGATCCAGCTCGGCTACGACACCGAGCTCCGCGAGCTGTGCGGCTCGTTCGTTGGTGTCGACGGTGAGGTCCACCCCGCCATCGCGCAGTACGCGCACCTGTTGCCGGACGGCGCGGAGGCCGGCGATCCTTGCGGTAGCGTGGGCACCGGTGAGATCACGGACGCCCTCCTCGACCTGCAGAGCTCGACGCTGGACCTGGCGTCGGCGAAGCAAGCGCTGGTGGACTTCGAGGTGCGCCAGCAGATCATCGAAGATGATGTGCGCGCGCAGTGCCAACTGATCAGCGACATCGCCGACTACGAGTTCGCCAGCGACTCCGCCATCAACGCCTGGGAGGAGTCGCAGCGCGACATGCAGCAGGGCATCGACGCGCTCGATCAGTTCTATAGCCAGGCCGTGGACGCCGCCTCCATCGCGTTCGGTGGCTCGGAGCTCACGCTCGGCATCACGGCCGGCGTCTCCGCGGCGGTCGCCGTGCTTGGCGTGGCGAACTTCGTCGCGGGCACGGTCCTGCGCAACCAGATCGACGGGCTGCAGACGAAGATCGCCGACCGCGAGGCGGCCACCGCCAAGTGGGTCACGCAACAAGACTGTACGTTCGCCCTTATCGAGGCCAACCGCGAGTCGCGCGAGCTGTTGCTCGACGGCTACCACCTCGACATCGAGGCGAAGCAGGCGATCCTGGCGACGCAGCAGATCGCGGCGCGCATCAACGGCATGTTCCAGAAGGCCCAGGCGCTGCAGGCCGAGATGCAGGACACGCAGCAGCTCGCCATCAACCTCGAGTCGGCGCGCAACGATCCGAACGTGCGCATCTACAAGAACGACGCCGTGCGCGACGCGGACCGCACCTTCGAGCGCGCCGTGGCCTCGGCCTATCGGCTGACGAAGGTGTACGAGTACTACACGTCGACGAGCTACGCGAAGCTCGGCGATCTCTTCCTCATCCGCCTGGTCAGCCGTGGCGACCTCACGCTCGAGGCCTACGTCGACGAGATCGAGGACGCCTTCGTGCAGTTCGAGGAGCTCTACGGGCGCCCGGACCTGCGCGTGCTGACCGTCAGCGCGAAGGACCAGATCCTCGATATCCCGCGCCTGAACGGCAACAACCAGTCGCTCTCCATCGAGGCGCGCAACGCGCTGTTCCGGGAGGCGCTGTTCGATCCGACGAAGCTCGACGAGAACGGCCACATCGCCCTCGGCTTCCCCGTGACGCTGCAGCAGCTCTCCCCGCTGACCCGCAACCACAAGGTCGACTACGTCGAGGTCGAGATGATCGGCGAGGACGGCGACGACGTGACGCGGGTCTACCTGCGCCAGGAGGGCACCGGCGTCGTGCGCGGGGTGTCGGGCGACAAGATCTACTTCACCTTCCCGTCGAAGACCGCGGTCGTGAACTCGTTCATGAACGGCGACAAGCCCTTCAACGAGGAGGTGTATGCGAGCCGCCGGCTCAAGGACCGTCCGCTGGCGAACACCGCCTGGTCGTTGCTCTTGAATTTCCGTGACGAAACGGACAACTTCGACATCGACCAGTCATCGCTGTCGGATATCCGCATCTACTTCTATTACACGGACTTCACGGCCCTCTGACGGATTCGGCTGGCGCCCTGCGCGCCGTTCGACGGAAACGCGGGGACGACGTCCCCTGAGGATCCTTATGATCGCATCGCAGAAGTCCATGGTCCGGCCCCTCGGTCCACAGCTCGCTCGGCTCTCGTTCGTCGCGCTCGTCGCGTCGCTGGCGCTGACGCAGAGCTGCTCCTGTGAGCAGACCTGCGTCGCCAGCAGCGAGTGCTCCGAGGGCGCATGCGTCGAGGGTGTCTGCGATCCGGCGGTCGAGGCGTGCTCGCTCTGCGGCGACAACCAGGCCTGCAGCGCCGAGGGCGACTGCGAAGCGAGCTGCACCGGCGGCTTCGTCTGGGACGGCTCCGCGTGCGCGCTCCCCGAGGGCTGCGCGGACTGTGAGACGCAGAACCGCTCGTGCAACGCGGCCGATGAGACGTGCGGCGGCTGTGCCACTGGCTACCAGGAGTGGCAGGGCAACTGCGTGCCGACGATGACGTGCGATCCGGCGCCGGCCGAGGACTCCCTGCTCGCGGCGTGCGAAGACCTCGGTCGGGAGTGCCAGGTGACCGCAGACGGCGCCATCTGCGGCGAATGCCTCGCGGACTACACCGAGACGGGCGAGTCCTGTGAGGAGCAGCGCAGCTGCACGGACGCGACCTTGAGCGCGGAGTGCGCCACCGCGAACCGCAGCTGCGTCGAGGAGCCCAACGGGCACTGCGACGTGTGTCTGCCCGGCTTCATCGAGGAGGACCAGGGTGGCGTGCTCGTCTGCCGCGCGGTGATCACGTGCGCCGAGATCACCTGCGACACCGCCTGCACCGACGCCACGGAGACGACGGACGCGTTCTGCGCCGAGTCGTGCACGGGACCGAACGGTCAGGACGGCGTGACCAACGCGGCCGGCAACTGCGTCGAGTGCGGCGCCTGTGATGCCGCGAGCCAGGACGGCCCCTACCTCGTCTCGCTGTACGCGGGCACCACCTGCGTCTGCAAGAGCGCGCCCGGCTACTACTACGACCCGGCGCTCAGCGAGACCACGCCGTGTGACGTCGACAATGATGGTTGGACGCGCTCGAGCGCGCAGCTCGCCTACGACTCCCCGAACCAGGTGTTGCAGGCGACCTTCCAGTGCGACGTGCGCGAGGTCAGCAGCATCGAGCTGCGCTCGCACGACGGGCTCACGAAGACCATCGCGCTCGACGAGCCGGCGCCGCTGTTCGAGGAGGTCCGCATCGACAGCCAGACCGGCCTCGATCTCGTCGAGGGTCTGGCGCCCTACGGCGGGCGAGAGCTGAAGGCAGAGGAGCTGAACAGCCTCACCAAGGCGTGCGTCAGCAGCGGATCGGACTACAACCTCAACGGCATCGAGGACGTCGATGAGGCCCAAGGGATGAACCCGGCCAACTCCATCCACGTGCCGTTCATCCCCTTCACGTATTTCATCGAGCTGTACCGCGGCTATTACGAGAACGGCCGCTACATCATCGAGGAGAAGAGCCGCGCCATCGACGCCGTGGACGGCAAGGCGCTGCCGCTCACCACGCCGGACGGAGAGGGCAGCTTCTGGCGCGGGTGCTCCGTGTTCGAGGATCCCGGCTACGAGTCCGACGTCAATGACCTCGGCAAGACCGCGACCACCTACGACTTCGCGCAGTACGCGGACGACACCTTCCTGCTCGGTCACCACTCGCAGTTCAAGTGCCTGCGCGTGGTCGCCGACAGCGTGCCTGTCGCCGACCGTCAGCCACACCAGGTCGTGCTCGCCGACCTCGAGGGCGTGGGTCCCGGCGCGGAATGGTACGTGAACGACTGCGCGGCCCAGGGCACCGACGACGCGCCCATCAGCGATCCGCCGCTCGGCGATCCGCGGAACCCGAAGGATCCCGTCATCGGCTGCACCGCGCGCCCGAGCGACACGCAGGACAGCGGGCTCGGCAGCAACGACGTCTTCTGGGCCGTCCGCCGCTACCTCGACTACAACAAGAACGGCGATGCCGACATGTACGCGGGCGGCTGCGTGAACGAGTGCGCCGAGTTCAAGGATCGCTGCCCGGGCTACGACCCCGCGGTACCCACCAAGACCAAGTGCGACGGCACCATCGGGGACTTCGGCAAGCTCGTGTGCGGCTGTGATTACAACTACGGCGGCCCCTCCTGCGACTTCGGCTGCCCGGACACGAACCTCCTGTACCAGGCGGACATCGACGGCGTGCAGGAGCCGTACACGCTGGCCCCGCGGGCGGGCTACTGGATGTGCGGCGGCATCACGGCGTCGTCGAACGCGGAGCTGGTGGAGCCCATCGACGCCGGCCCGGGGCCCGACGGTGGAGAGGCGCCCGCGGTCGGCTACCGCTTGCGCGGCGCCGTGCCCGCCACGGTGACGCCGACCACCCGCCTCTGTCAGGCCGACGTCGACGCTGGCCCGGGCGGGGAGCCCTGCTCGGTCGGCTGGAGCATCGGACCCTCGGTCCTGCCGTAGCGGATCGTTCGAGCACGGGCGTTCGGGCGCGTGCTTCGAGCACAGGGGGCTTTCCATCGGGCGGGCGACGCGTATGGTGCGCGTCGATGCCCGCGACCAAGGACGCCCCGCTGCGCTTGCCCGAGCACCTCCGTCGTCGGCGGAGCGCGCGTCAGCTCGGCGAGATGAAGGCGCTGCTGCGGCAGGGCCAACTGCACACCGTCTGCGAAGAGGCGCGCTGCCCGAACATCGGCGAGTGCTTCTCGTCGGGCACCGCGACGTTCATGATCCTCGGCGACACCTGCACCCGGCGCTGTCACTTCTGCAGCGTGTCGACGGGCCGCCCGCTGGCGCCGGACCCGGACGAGCCCGAGCAGCTCGCCGAGGCGGCCGCGCGCCTTGGGCTCCGCCACATCGTCATCACGAGCGTCGACCGCGACGAGCTGCCCGACAAAGGCGCCGCGCACTGGGCGCGCTGCATCCGCGCGGTGAAGCAGCGCCTGCCGGACGCCGAGGTCGAGGTGCTCACGCCGGACTTCAAAGGCGAGCGCGCGCTCGTCGACGTCGTGCTCGCGGCCGAGCCAGACGTGTTCAACCACAACATCGAGACGGTCGCGCGCCTGTATCAGCAGGTGCGTCCGCAGAGCCGCTGGGAAGCGACCTGCGGGGTGCTCCGGCACGTCGCCGAGAGCGGCCACCCGGCGGTGAAGAGCGGCCTCATGGTCGGGCTCGGCGAGGACGATGACGAGGTGCTCGCCACCCTCGAGCTGCTGCGCGGGCTCGGCGTACACATCGCCACCATCGGGCAGTACATGCGACCGAGCCTGAAGCACTGGGAGGTCGCCCGCTACGTCGACGACGCGAGCTACCAGCGCTTCACGGAGCACGGCCGCGCGCTCGGCTTCAGCCACGTCTTCGCCGGGCCGTTCGTGCGCTCGAGCTATCACGCGCGCGAGGCCGCCGCGGCGCACAAGCGGGCAGCGCCAGCGCCGCGCGCGCCCGGGTCTCTGCCATCCGCCGGGGCGGGGCGCCGGCTCACGGTGATCTCATGAACGCACGGTCTCGCTCCCGGCGCTGGTGGCTCGCGCTGTCGTCGTCGTTGTTCGCGCTCGTCGGCGGCTGCGCCAGCACCCTGTCGGGCGTGAAGTGGCAGCCCGCCGCGGACGCGCCGCCGCTGCCGAGCCGCGGCGCCGGCTGCTACGTCGAGGTCTACGAGCTCGGCAACGAGCCCGAGCGGCCCTATCGGGTGGTCGGCGTGCTCACGCTCAAGGTGAGCGGCGAGGAGCTGCGTTCAGGCGGCGGCGGGCAGGGCATCAGTGAGCGCTTTCAGAAGTCCGCCTGCGAGTACGGCGTCTTCCTCGTGAAGGACATCAAGGCCTACCCCGACACGACGCGGGGAGGGGTCGAGTACGAGGCGAAGGCGGCCGTGTTCCTCGACGAGAGCGGGCAGCCGATCCTGGTCCGTTCGGGCAACGACGTCGCCGCCGAGGACGCCGGCGTCGAGTGACGGCGGCCGGAGCCCGCGGAGGGGCTTCCGTCGGTTTTGTTCTTGGGCGCGTTTGGGCAGATGACGCAGGGCGCAGGCGCTGGATCCCGAACAGCCCGCCCTTCGCGTAACCGGATCGCTGCTCTAGAGTGAGCCACGCATGCGTCGAAATTTCCTGCCGCTGATCCCGCCCCTGCTGCTCGTCGCTGGCTCTGCCCTCGGCGCCCCCGTGATCACCGAGGTAGCGTGGATGGGCTCCACGAGCGCCTCCGGCGACGAGTTCGTGGAGATCTACAACCCGGGGCCGGGCGCCATCAGCGACCTGTCCCAGTACGTCCTCGTCGAGGGGGCGACCGAGCGGGCGCTGCCGGCCGTCGCCCTCGCCGAGGGTGAGGTGCTCGTCCTCGAGGCGAACGCGTCCGCCACCTCGCTGTCCTCGCCCGCGGCCGAGGTCGTGGCGGTCTCCCTGAACAACGGTGGGGAGGCGCTCCGGCTCTGCCCGGTCGGCGCAGCGGGCGACGTCGCGCAGTGCGACGTCGCCAACACCAGCGGCAGCTGGCCGGCCGGCTCCAACGACGCCCCGAAGCGCACCATGGTGCGCGTGGACGCCTCGCTCGACGGCGCGCTCTCGACGAGCTGGCTCACCTACGCCGGCGACGACAGCGGCGTCAGCGACTCGGGCGGCGTGGCCATCAAGGGCTCGCCCGGCGTGTACGCCGTCGTCGTGCCGGACGCGGGGCCCCCGCCCGTCGACGCCGGTCCGTTGCCGCCCCCACCGGCCATCACGGAGGTGGCCTGGATGGGCTCAGCCTCGAGCTCCAACGACGAGTGGGTGGAGCTGTACAACGCCGGCCCCGACGACATCGCGGACCTCTCGCGCTTCGTGCTGGTCGAGAACGGCGGCCCCGTGGCGCTGCCCGCCGTGCCCCTCGCGGCGGGGGGCGTCGTCGTCATCGAGCGCAGCGCCGGCGCCACGTCGCTGTCACCGCCAGAGGCCGAGATCGGCAGCCTCAGCCTGACCAACTCGGGGACGACGGAGTTTCTCCGCGTCTGTCCGGCCGACGCGCCGAACGACGTCTTTGGCTGTGAGATCGCGCTTGTGCAGGGATCGTCCTGGCCCGCCGGCGACAACGACAGCAAGCGCACGATGATCCGACTGGACGCCTCGCTCGACGGCAGCTTCGCCTCGAGCTGGGCGACGTACGCCGGCGCCGCGTCGGCCGTGACCGACTCCCTCGGCGTCGCGATCCTCGGCTCGCCCGGCAGCTACGCCCCCAGCGAGATCGAGCCGCAGCCCGACGGGGGCCCGGTCGCCCTCGACGGGGGCGTCATCGTGGTGCCGGACGCGGGCCCGAACGCTGCACCGACCCTCACCCTCACGCAGCCCTCCGGCGAGGTGCGCGCGGGCCAGGTGACCATCGCCTACGCCGCCCGCGACGACGACGGCGACGACACGGTGGCAGTGTCGCTCTTCTACGACAGCGACGGCGGCGGTCACGACGGCGTGCGCATCGCCTACGGCCTGCCGGCGGGCGAGGGCAGCTTCACGTGGTCCACCGCGCAGGTCGCCGCCGGCTCTTATCGGATCTTCGGCGTCGCGACCGATCACCGCGGCGCCGTCAGCTACGCCTATGCGCCCGGCAGCGTCGTCGTCGAGGGCGGCCCGGGCGGGGACGAGGCCAGCATCACGCTGACGGATCCGGACGGCGTCAACGACGTCGTCGACGGACGCATCACCGTGCGCTGGGAGCTCACGCTGCCCGAGGGAGAGGACGGCAGCGTCAGCCTCTTCTACGACACCGACGACGCCGGCCTCGACGGGGTGCCCATCATCGCCGGCCTGCCGGTGCGCACGAGCGACGGCGAGGACGGCCCGCGGGCCTACCTCTGGGATCCGGTCGATGTGCAACAGGGCGCTTACGCGATCTATGCGGTCCTCGACTGGACGGGCGGGCAAGCTTCGGGCTACTCGGAATTCGTCAGCGTGGGCGCCGGTGGTTGCGCCTGCGCCACGGCTCGCTCGTCGGGGGACGACGCGGGCGCGGCGTTCGCCGCGCTCTTCACTCTCGTCATCGTCCTCGCGCCGCGCGCGCGGAGACGGAGACAGAACGGCGCCTCCTGTTGATCCCCTCTCGTCGTCTGATGGATGCTAGGGAACCCCGCGAGCCGCTCTCGGTCACGGGGCCGGAGCCGTTCGAGACGCGCTCGCGCGAGCGAACGGAAGCTCCATTTGCGCTGCCGCGACCCAGCTCGGCCGCGGTGAGGTGAGCGTTGCGTTACGGCATCATCTCCGACGTCCACGGCAACATCGAGGCGCTCACCGCCTCGCTGAAGTCCCTCGAGAAAGAGCACATCGACGAGTACATGTGCCTCGGTGACGTCGTCGGTTACGGCGCGAACCCCGAGGAGTGCTCTCGCATCGTGCGCGAGACCGTGAAGGTCTGCATCCTCGGCAACCACGACGCCGCGGTGTCCGGACGCATGGACTACAGCTACTACTACGACGCCGCGCGGCACGCGCTCGACTGGTGCAAGGCGCAGGTCAGCGACGCCACGCTCGAGTGGTTGAAGTCGCTGCCCTACAAACACCGCGCGGGCGAGGTCGAGTTCACCCACGGCAGCCCCATCCAGCCGGAGGAGTTCGAGTACATCTTCACCCGCGAGAAGGCGAAGGAGCTGCTGCCGCACGTCGACGGGCTCGCGCCGGTGACCTTCATCGGGCACTCGCACCTGACGAGGAGCTTCGCGCTCTCGAAGCAGGAGGCGTACAACGTACGCGGCCCGGAGTTCACGCTCCGTAACGATCACAAGTACATCATCACGGCGGGCTCGGTCGGGCAGCCGCGCGACTATGATCCGCGCTCTTGCTGCTGCGTGTACGACACGGACACGCGGGCCTTCCGCTACGTGCGCACCGAGTACAATATCGAGGCGCAGATGAACAAGATCATCGCGGCCGGGCTCGCGTACAACTTCGGCGCCCGTCTCCTCGTCGGCATCTGAGTCTCCGAGGGCTCCGCTCCATGAACGCTCCATGAACGCTCCATGAACGGCGAGTGCGCGCACGAGCGAGCCGAGCTCCACCTCTCGCTGTCCTGGCCCTACGACGACGCCGTGCGTTGGATGGACGCCACACGCGCGCGCGTGCAGGCCGGCGGCGCCATGGCCATCGGTGTCGGAGAGCACGACGGCGAGGTGGTGACGCTCGGCCGCAACACGGCGAGCAGCGACGTGCTCGCGCCCGAGCGGCTCGTCCGGCGCGGCGCGAAGCTCGTGCGCATCGAGCGCGGCGGCGGCGCCACCGCGCACGGGCCCGGCCAGCTCGTCTGCTACCCCATTCTGCACCTCGGGCGGCTCGGCCTCGATGTGCCCGCGCTGACGAGCGCGCTCGAGCTCGCCGCCATCGACGTGCTGCGTGATCTCGGCGTCCCCGACGCCGCGCCGGGGGAGGTGGAGCGGGGGGTCTATGTAGGACAGGCGAAGATCGCCTCGGTCGGCTTCCGCGTGGTGAAGGGGGTCGTGACGCACGGGCTCGCGCTCAACGTCGACAACGACCTCAGCATCTTCGATCTGATCGCGACCTGCGGCCGGGCGCGGCGCGAGATGACCTCGGTCTCCCGCTGCCTGGCCGCACGCGCCGGCGAAGCGCCGCGCTTTTCAAGAACCGACCGTGCACAGGTAGCGCGAGCGCTCGCCCGACGTGTAGCCTCGCGGTGCGTGCTAGTGTTGCTGGCGTGACCTGTTGCAGCTGCGGGCCGCGCGGGGGGGAACGGCGAGGAGCGGCGACGGTTTAGAGGTACGGATTGTCCGAGGCCAAAGAAGACCGCGCGTTGAACTTGCGACGGAAGACGGTCGTCACGGTCATCAGTAAGATCGGCGACCGCCGGCCCCAGGCGGACGCGTGCCTCGTCGTCATCTACGGACAGAGCATCGGGCGCCGCTTTCGCATGAAGCGCGGTGAGGTGCTCATCGGCCGCTCGAGCCAGGCGCAGATCCAGATCGATCACGAGAGCGTCTCTCGTCGTCACGCGCAGGTGACGGTGAGCGAACAGAAGGCCGTGGTGAAAGACCTCGGCAGCACCAACGGCACCTACGTCAACGACGAGCCGGTGACCGAGCGCGTGCTGAAGGACGGCGATCTCATCAAGGTCGGCCGCACGATCCTCAAGTACCTCTCGAACAACAACATCGAGGCCGCGTACCACGAGGAGATCTACCGCCTCACCACCATCGACGGCCTGACGCGCTGCTTCAACAAGCGCTACCTGCGCGAGCAGCTCATGCGCGAGTGCAGCCGCGCCGTCCGCTACGAGCGGCCGCTGTCGATGATCGTGTTCGACCTCGACAACTTCAAAGAGCTCAACGACGAGTACGGTCACCTCGCGGGCGACGCGGTGCTGACGCAGATGGGGAAGCGCATGTCCCGCCGGGTGCGGCGCGAGGACGTGTTCGCGCGCACCGACGGCGGCGAGTTCGCCATCGTGACCCCGGAGATCGCGAAGGCGTCCGCCGTGCAGCTCGCGGGCCGCCTCATCGAGCTCGTGGGCGAGGGCAGCTTCGGCTTCGACGACGTGCAGATCCCCGTCGGCATCAGCGTCGCGGTGGTGAGCCTCGATGACATCGACGAGTCCAAGCTGCCGCCGCCGCCGAAGCTCGATGACGAGGTGAGCCCGGACACGCCGCCGCACCCCTTCGCCATCGACACCTCCGAGATCGGCGCCTCGCTGACGGGCGATCGCTTCTTCATGCTGAGCGAGGGGATGTTCGCGCTCGCGCGCGAGCGGCTGCACCAGGCCAAGGCCCTCGGCAAGGGGCGCGTGTTCTCGGGCTGAGCATCGTGGGCGCGGCCCCGCCGTTCGGCGGCAGAGGACGTCACGCTTTCGTGCGGCTCATGACACGGCCATGACGGCGGATCGCCATGTTCCTCCCATCGGGACGGTCAGTCCCGTCGGGAGCGATGACCATGACGAGCCAGGTCGCCGAGCTAGCCGCACAGACGCCCGTGTCCGACGAGAGCTGGATCGGCCAGCGACGCCCGGACGAGAAGCTCGCGCTGCTGACGTCGACGCCGTTCTTCATCGTGCACCTGCTGCCGCTGCTCGCGCTCTACACGGGCACGACGCTGGCCGACTGGATCGTCTGCT
>CAYLZW010000089.1:0-19522 GCA_964388085.1 uncultured Myxococcales bacterium
CGTAGTGAGTCACGCAGCCGCCGCTTCGAGTTTCAACACGCGGCGGGACAGCGCCGCGGCCGTCGTCGAGGCGGACTGCGATCCAGCGACTCTTGGTTCCGTCGACGCCGATGACGCGCATGTTTCGACCCTACACCTTCGCTGCGCAGGGTCTCGCGTTCCCTGGTGCGGGTTTCCGGGCAGGCCCTCGGTCACGGGCGGCGCGTGAGTTTCAGCCAGCTGCAACATGGCCGGGCGCGGCCGTCCTTGTTTTGGTTTTCTCGGGATTTCTACCCCCGTGACCGTTACCGCGGTGATGGTGTCCTGGCGCCGAGGATTTCGTTCGCTGGCAAGGCGCCGCGGAGGCGCGACCTCTTGGTCGTGCCGAGCACGCAACGCAGCCAGCGGGCGAAAGACCAAGCCAGGCGCCATCAATGCGAGTGGTCACGGGGGTAAAACAAGGGATAGGTCGGCGGCGGTTCTCCAAGTGCTGTCCGACTCAGGTGTCTCCTGGATCTCAGGCAACCCCGGCGCCTGGCGAACGGATGGCGTGATGTCGCGCGGGCGCCGGCAGCCATCGGACGCTGTAGCGCCTGCCGTTTCCCGGCGGCTCAGATATGCTGTGCACAGGGAGCCGACCTTGACTCGCTTCGACCGCATCACCATCGACCCAGCGAAGATGAACGGGCAGCCGTGCATTCGAGGCATGAGGCTGACGGTCAGGCGCGAGCCAGCGCAGGGAGCAGGGGCGGATGCCGTGCGGCTCTGATGCCCGGTGCTTGCGCGACGCTGCGAAGCGACCCACCTTGCCGTCCGGGGAAGCACGCGGCATCGATCGCTCCATGGTGAAACCAAGCCGTCCCCACAGCCGTGACCGCGCCTGGGAGGTCATGGTCCTCGAGGCGCCGCCCGGGGTCAGAGTGCCCGCCGAGATGGGCGCGCTCATGTTCGTCACCGAAGAAGGGGTGCCGCGCTTCGTCGGCCCGCTACCGCCCGGCAGCACTCCTCTCGACGTCCTGACGACCGCCGCCAAGGACGAGGACGTCGACGCCGGGATCTTCCCTGGCTGGCCCGGAGAGATCCGCGTCGCCAATGAGAAGCTGGCGCGTCAACTGCGACGTCCCTTGTTACAGCGCGGCGTGCGCACCGTGGTGGCTGAGCGCTTGCCGGCCGTCGAGTCACTCGTCGAGTCGGTGTTCGACGAGGCCGCGCGCGCGATGTCACCCGAAGGGGCGCTCGGCTGCCCGTATCACGTCGAGGCGCTGTATGACGTCGCCGGGCGCATCGCCGCGCTGGCGCCGTGGAACACGCTCGATGACTCTCAATGGCTGCGTCTCGAAGGTGGGCCAGCGCCCTTCACCGCGCCCGTCGCCTGCGTTCTCGGCCTCGCCGGCCAGCTCCGAGGGATCGCCCTGTACGAGACGCTCGACGACGCTGTTCGCTTCCGCGCAGGCGCGGCCGGGGGCGCGCGCGAAGAGGACCTGCTCGAGAGCACGCGCGGCATCCTGCTCAGCTACGACGAGCAAGACGACACTCCGGCGTCCGTGCGCGAGATGATCGAGAGGGCAGGGCTGCGCGTTCATGACGGTATGTACCCGGTGCTCGGGCGCTACACATCGGAAGGGCTCGAGCCGCTCGACAGCGAGCAAGACGCCGCGGCGGCGCTGGACGCGCTGTCCGCGATCCTCGCGTTTCTCGAAGAGCACCCAGCGCACGAGCTGGTGCGCGACGTCGCCAGCAGCGTCACGGTGGCGAGCGGCCGGCGCCTGCGCGTGCGCTACGAACCAGCCGACGACTTCGAAGAGGATGAGCTCGAAGAGGGTGACAGCGCGGAGGGGCTCGAAGAGGGCGATCTTGTCGACGTGGTGCCGGTCCTACCTGACGAAAGCGCCCTCTTCGCGGGGGACTATTCGCTCCAGCTCGCCGCCCTTCCGTCAGAACTGCTCGAGCCCTTCGTCGACATCGAGAAGGCGGCGCGCTCGCCCGTGCTGTTGCTGAAGATGCTGAAGCGCGAGGGCCTGCGCGCGGCGGGCAAGCTGGCGGGCGCGTCCTCCGCGGGCCTCTTCCTGGCCGAGAGCTCGCACGGGGAGCGCGGAGGCGGCGTGCTCGTCTGGTTCGGGGAGGACGACGAGCGGACTGCTTTCCTCGGTGCGCTGCATGACGTCGATCCTGAGATCTTGGGAGCGTTGGCCCCGGGCTCCCCCGTGACGCTCGTAGTCGTTGGCGGAGGCGCGACCCGCACGAGCTTCAAAGCGCGGGACATCCTCGCCGCGTTCCAATTGACCGTACGGAAAGCTGAGCTGGAGGACCTCGAGAACGCCGGACTCGATCTCGTAGAGCAGGAACCCGAGGGTGACGTCGGCAAGAAGGTGCTCGTCGTGCTGGACGCGCTCGATCCGCGGAACGAGCGGAATCAGCGGCCGGCGGCGGCGCCAGCGTCGAGGGCGTCCCTGGTTGGCCGCAATGACCCTTGCCCCTGCGGTAGCGGTAAGAAGTACAAACGCTGTTGCCTCGGGGCCCCGCAAGAGGGGAATGTGCTCGCACGCGCCGCGGCGCTGCACCGGCTCGATCGCGCGGTCGCGCGTCTCGTCATTCAGCACGCGCTCGCGCTCGACGGGCAAGAGCTCCTCCTGGAGGCGGCGGAGTCTCTCCCCGGCACATTCGGCGAGCAGCCCATCGACGCGACGCTGACGGCGTCGTGGTTGCTGCACGAGGCCGACGTCGACGGGCGCTCGCTCGCGGCGCGCTTGATTCAGGATCGGGGCAGTCGCCTGTCAGTCGAGGAGCGCAATTGGATCGAGCTGCAGAGCGCGCCGGACGCGCTCTCGGTGTGGGAGGTCACGGCCGTCGATAAAGGCACCGCCCACGTCGAGCTTCAGGACCTGCTGCGGCCGCGGCGCCGCGTCGTGGTCGATCAGGGTCTGAGCAGCAGCATCCTCCCGCACCAATGCCTCTTGGCTCGTCTGGTGGAGCACGCCGGCGTCGCGCTGCTCTGTGGCACGTATCCTGTCCCGCTCACTCCGCTGTCTGGGCACGGCGTCGTCGAGCACTTCCGCGAAAGGGAGCTCGGCTTGCGCCGAGGGCAAGCGCTCCCTCGCGATGTCGCCTTGAACCCCTGGCAGCGCGCGGAGCTGCTCTCGCTGTGGCACGAGGAGGTCGTTCGGCTGAGCCAGGCGCGAGAGAACCTACGGCTGCAGAACACGGACGGCGATCCGCTCCTCCTCACCACCGACCGCTTTGCCGTCGCGCCGAAACAAGAGGAGCGGGTGCGAGCGGCGCTGCTCGATCTCGAGGGCGCCGAGTCGATGGACGACGACGGCGTGGTCTTCCTCACGGAAGAGGGCGCTCGGCAGGAAGGCATGCGGACCGAGATTGGCAGCGCGATCTTCCAGCGCGCGGCGCTCGAGCTGCATACGAACTCCATTCGACGCGCGGATGCCTTGCGCGCCCGGGTGGAGTCTGTCGCGGGCCAGTGGCTCGAGCGCCGCGGTCGGACACACAGCGATCCACAATCGAGCCGAGCTGCCCGCGACCCGACGTCGAGCGCGTCATTGGAGCCAGAGCCCCCTCCGGAGGCGCTCGCGGCGATTCAGCGTCTGGTCGCTGCCCATATGGCGTCGTGGGTGGACGAGCCGGTACCGGCGCTCGACGGGCTGACACCGAGGCAGGCTGCGGCAAGTGCTGCCTATACCGCTCGCCTCGACGTGCTGCTCAAGGAGCTGGAGCTCGGCAACGCACGGCAACAGAAGGAACTTCACGTCGACGTCGCTGCCATTCGTCGGGAGCTTGGCATGTGACGTGCGGTGCTCGGCCTTCGCCCTCTCCTCGCAGGTGGGAAGAGCCAGCCACAGCAAGCGACACACCCTGTCGCGACCTGGCGGTATCCTGCTCCTGGCCAGACGTTCCCGGCCAGGAGCGCACGTCCTGCGTGCCCCGTGACTCGACGGTCCCGGAGCCTGTTACGTGGCGCCGTGGAGCCCAGCGCCCGGCACGGGGCTCGTCGGACACAGGAGGGCAGCGCTGAAGCGCACATTCGCGTTCGCGAACGGGATCGGCTCGTCGGTGCGCGGGTCGACCTCCATGGGCGCCATGGTGAGCGCGTGCACGCCCAAGTAGCCCTCGAGGCCGTGTCCTTGCTGCTCCATCTTGGGGCTGACGACGCCGGTGTGCACCATGTCGAAGCGCGGCGTCTGCAGCGACGTCCCTTGCGGCTCCACATGCACCCAGCCCTTGCCCAGCAACAGGTACTCGTTCTGGTAGTGCATGTTCATGGGATAGCCGATGCCGCGCGAGATGCCCGTGACGACGCGACAGGGCACGCCGTTGGCCCGCATGAGCGCGGCGAACAGGTTGCCGTGCGCGGTACATTCACCGAGCCCGGTGCGCAGGAATGACAGCGCGTCGTTGTCGAACACCAGGTCATTCTGCGTGAACGGCCGCCGCAGCGCGGTGATGGCGTCGAGGGTGCGCTGGGCGAGGTCCTGCACCGTCGTCGCCCCTTGGCGAATGCGCGCCGCGAGCGCTTTCATCTCGGGGTGGTCGGACTGGATCATGGGCGCCGGATGGAGCCACGCCTTCGCGTCGTCGGGCACGTCGCTGAGCGCCGTGATCGGCACCGGCGTCGAGAGGTCGAGGCGCGCGTCCCTCGTCTGTACGTCGACGTCCCAGCGGAGGAAGGCCGGCGAGGGCAAGCGCGCCAGATCGAGATCGACGAAGAGGTGCGCGCGTCGAGCGTCGCCTTCGCCGTGATAAACGAGCTCGTGCTTGAGCACGGCGTCGACCTCTCTGCCGTTTCCGTCGACGACGCGCAGGGACAGCGACGCCTCATCCACCTCCTGGTGCGCGCGATCGCTCGGGAAGGGAAAGCCCACGCGCGCGCTGCCCGACCTGTTCTTCACATCGATGTTGAACGCGGCGGTGGCGTGGCTCGCGCATGGCTGGGGCGCGCCCTGCGGCAGCTGCACCGAGAGCGCCGCCTCGAGCGACGTCGCTCCGCCCGGAGGCGGTAGGCCGAGCCCGGTGCTCGGCCGCACGAGATAGGCGACGGCCGGCCAGTGGAACGCCTGCCGCAAGACGGCCAACGCGCGTCGCTCCCGCCACCCGAGCAGCCCCTCGTTCAGGCCGCGCGTCACGGTGACGAGCTCGCTCCAGGTGAGCGCGTTCGGGTTGCCGTCGAGGTCAATGCCGCCCGAGCCCGTGTGGTTCAGCTGGAAGCCGAGCTGCGCGGCGTCGGGATCGAATCGGTGCAGCGCCGTCAGGTCGACGGCGACCTCCGCCGGCTGCTGCGGCACCGCTGCGCCCCGCGGGGCCGTGGGGACGCCGGGTGCGGCGGACGGTGCAGCGGCAGAGCGAGACCTGGGCGGGATCGACGGCATGATGCGCTCCCCTCGACGACGACGCGGCGCGCGCGCGCGGGCGGAGGTTAGGGCCGAAAGCAGGTTGTCGCAACGCCGGCGGAAGATCCGTGAACCGCGCAGCGCGAAGGGTCACTGAACGAAGGGTCACAGAAGGAAGAGCCAGCTGTGGCCGGAGTGCTGCCCAGACGTGCTCTGCGGGCGCGCAATGCCGGACGTGAAATCGACCGGGCAAGGAACATGTGACGGGAGACACCAATGTCGGATGAGGTGAAGGGCACCGTCGCGCACGGCTTCGAGCCCGTGCGTGACGCGTTCGTGCAGAACTTCCGTGACGGCAAAGAGGACGGGGCCGCGTGCGCCGTCTGGTTTCGTGGCGAGAAGGTGGTCGACCTGTGGGGGGGCGTACGCGACCCGAAGACGGGCGCTCCCTGGGAGGAGGACACGCTCGTAAACGTGTTCTCGACCACCAAGGGGATGTCGTCGATGGCGCTGGCGGTCGCACACTCCAAGGGCCTGTTCGATTACGACGAGCGCGTCGCGACCTATTGGCCCGAGTTTGCCCAGAACGGCAAGGAGCACGTCACCGTCCGACAGCTGCTCTCGCACCAGGCGGGTCTGGCAGCGATCACCGCGCCGTTGGACCTCGACATCCTCGGCGATCCCGACCGCGTCGCCGACGTCATCGCGAAGCAGAAGCCGGCGTGGACGCCCGGCGAGCACCACGGCTATCACGGCATCACGCTCGGCTTTTACGAGAGCGCGCTGCTGCGACGGGTCGATCCGGAGCGCCGCACCATCGGGCGCTATTTCGCGGAGGAGGTCGCGGCCCCGCTCGGCATCGACTTCTACATTGGCCTGCCCGACTCGGTCGACCGGTCGCGCATCGCCCCCATTCAGGGCGATCATTACGCGCTGCGAATGCTCTTCAACCTGCGGAAGCTTCCGCCCGCCTTCGTGCTCGGGTTCATGGCGCCATGGTCCCTCACGAACCGCGCCTTCAGCAACCCGGCGGTGCTCGGGGTGCCCGCGCGTTACAACGACGAGG
This sequence comes from uncultured Myxococcales bacterium, assembly GCA_964388085.1. Classification (GTDB taxonomy): domain Bacteria; phylum Myxococcota; class UBA727; order UBA727; family CAYLZW01; genus CAYLZW01. The sequence goes on from CAYLZW010000089.1 coordinate 6,382, forward strand.
CGGCACGCCGTATCGAGCTGCCCGCGAGCAATGGTCACGGTAACGCGCGCGCTATCGCGAGGGCGTACGGGGCGTTCGCGATGGGCGGAGGGCCGCTGCATTTGAAGGCCGAGACGCTCGCGGCCCTCGAGCAGACCGCGACGGCTCCGTCCAAAGGCACGTTCGACCTCGTGCTGCGGCGCGAGATGAACTTCGGCCTCGGCTACTGCAAGCCGTCGAGCGCCTTCCATTTCGGCTCGTCGTCGCGCGGCTACGGCACGCCCGGCGCCGGCGGCTCCTTCGGCTTCGCCGATCCCGATCTGCAGCTCGGCTTTGGCTACGTCATGAACCGAATGGACTTCTACCTGGTGTCGGATCCGCGCGAGACCGCGCTCTCCAAGGCGGCCGTCACCTGCGCGGCGCGCCAGCCACACGAGCGCTCCGCTCCCGCGGCGGCCAGGGCCGCCTTCGCCAGCACGGAGGCGTGAGCGTTCGGCGAGCTGGAGCTACTTCGCGCCGCCCTCGAGGTGGCGAGGGTGCTTCACGGCCCGCTCCTTGAGCGCCCTCGTCACGCCCAGCGTCGCGAGCATCCAGCGGGGGAAGCTCGGGAACAGCTCGCCGATCGCGAGCATGGGGCGCGCGGGCGTCGGCGTCACCAGCACCTCCTTGGCGCCGCGAATGACCTTCAGCACGGCGTCGGCCACGCGCTCGGGCGGCACCTCGCGCATCATCGCCGGCGCCTTCGCGCCGCTGTCGGCCCACATGCCCGCCGCCACGAAGCCGGGGCAGACGACGCCGACGTGGACGCCGCTGCCTTCGAGCTCGATCGCGAGCGAGGCGGTGAAGCCGTTCAAGGCGTACTTCGTGGCCGCGTACACCGAATTGTAAGGCGTGGGTGACTTGCCCGACATCGAGGAGATGTTGACGACGACCCCGCTGCCGCGCGTGAGCATCTGCGGCAGCGCGCGGTGCGTGAGGTCGAGCGGCGCCGCGAGGTTTGTCTCGAGCTGCTGCGTGACGTCGTCCGTCGTTTGTTCGCTGAACGCGATGGCGATCTCGACGCCGGCGTTGTTCACCAGCACGTCGATGTCGCCGGCCTCGTCGAGCAGGCGCGCTCGGTCCTCCACGCGGCTGACGTCGCAGGCGACGGCTTGGGCCTTGACCCCGAGCGCTTCACACTCCGCGGCCACGCCCGCGAGGCTGCTCTGGTTGCGCGCGCTCAGGACGAGGTCGGCGCCGTTCTTCGCGAGGGCCTTGGCGATGTAGACGCCGAGCCCGCGGGAGGCGCCGGTGACGAGCGCTCGTTTGCCGTGGAGATCGTGGATCATGCTTTCCCCTTCGCGAGGTATCGGCCGACGTTATCATTCCGATGGTGAACGCGTTCCTCGACGCCAAGCCGCGGCGAGAAGAAGGCGGTGCCGTTGCCGCGTCACTGTCGCGCGAAGCCGCTGCCGGTGTTCTTGTGCACGAGCCAGTGACCCTCGTTCGGAAAGCCGCGCTGGACGAAGTCGCCGCTCGCGTTCGTCTCGGCGGTGAGGACGAGGTCGGGCCGCTGATCGCCGTCCATATCGATCAGGCTCCATTTGTCGCTGCCGACGCCGCCCGAGCCGTCGGTAGCGTAATAGCCCTGCGAGCTGTGACCGCCGGCCGGCAGCCTCCATTTCGTTCCGGTGTTCGCGAAGCCGCTGCCGGTGTTCTTGTGCACGAGCCAGTGTCCGTCGTTCGGGAAGCCGAGCTGCACGAAGTCGCCGCTCGCGTCCGTCTCGGCGGTGATGACGAGGTCGGGCCGCCGATCGCCGTCCATGTCGACGAGGGACCACTTGCCGCTGCCGACGCCGCCCGAGCCGTCGGTGGCGTAATAGCCCTGCGAGCCGTGACCGCCGGCGGGCAAGTCCCAGTTGATGACGCCGGGTCCCTCGCCCTCTCCTTCAGCGCCGGTGATGGCCACGCAGTTGTAGTTGTCCTCGTCGTCCGGATTCTCCCACTCGTAGCCGGCCTCGCAGAGGAAGTCGCGGCCCTCGCTCACGCAGTGGTTCTCGCTCTTGCACGGGCTCTGGACGTCCTCCGTCTCGGGCGGGATGCAGGCGAGCAAAGCAGCGAGCGGGAGGGTAGCGACGAGCACGGCACGCATGGGGAGCTCCGGGTGGGTGGACGGCGCTAGATAGAGAGGTAGGCGAAGCTCGGGAAGCCGTCTCGCGTGCAGAGGGTCACGGGTGTGGTGTGACCGGCCTCACGTCAGTGAGTCATTGGTACCTCCCACGCGTGAGCTCCTGCAGGTTCACCGATGAAGCCCTACCGCGGGCTTCAGGCTCGAGCTGGTGCACGCGGCGACCGCATCCGGCGAGGATCGACCGCTCCCCCGAGGACGAGGAGAGTTTCGCTAGCCGCTTGTCGCCCGCGTCGACCGGGCAGACCACGCTGAGCGCATTGGCCGCCTCAGGGTACCCGCAGCCACGCGCGACTTCCTCCTCGAGTAACCCGAAGCGCAACGGGCGCGCCCCGGTAGCCCGCCGCCAAAGGCACCCGCAGCGACGTGCTGGCGCCGGCCGCCAAAGACACCGCGTCGCTGGCGAGCGAGAGCCGCGTCACCGCACCGTCCCGCTGCACGGACTCGACGACGAGCGCGGTCGCAAGCCACGGCGACCTCGCGACCTGCAGCCGGCGCTCGCCGTCATTCCGCAGCGCCAGCACCACGAAGCAAGTCGCCGCCGGGCCGTCGTCACAGTCGAGCTCCCGCGCCCGTACCGAGAGCGGCCCGAGCGCCGTCCAGGTCGCCGCCGCCGGGAGACCCGCGAGGTGGTCGCGAAGGCCCTCCCGTATCCGCTCCTCCACCGCCGCGAGCGCAGCCTCGAGCTCCGCACGCGCCGCGAGGACGTCGGCATGATCGCGGCCTCGCCAAGCGCTCAGCGACGCGAGATCGCTCTCGGCAGACCACGCTCGCTGCGTCGGCCGCCCGAGCGCGTCGTGCTCTGGTCGAAAGCGCGCGCGGCGTAGCGCCGAGATGCCGCGCGCCAGGTCCGCGGCCAGCGCCTCGCTATGCCGGGCGACGACGGAGGATGGCACCAGACGGCACTCGACGGCACCGTGCTCGCCGCGGAGCCGGAGCGGCAGCGTACCGTCCCAGGCCGTCGTCAGCGTCGTGATGAGCTCGTTGCCGAGCGGGTCGCGGTCCTCGAGCCGGGCGCTGACGCGCTGGCCGACCCCGAGCTGCACGCCAGGGACGCTGACGATGCCGACGTAGCCATTACAATCGGCCGCCCGCCAACGCTCGCGGTCGGCGCCAAAGCGCATCCGCAACAGCAGGTCCGGGCCGCGGAAAGCGTCCCACGCCTCGCTCGCGTCGGCGCTCAGGCGGCAGGCCAAGAGGCCATTTTCGACCTTGGCGACCCGTCCGCTCACGGCGCCGCCGTGGAAGGCGCCGGCGACGTCGCTCACGTTCGGCTCTTCTGCGAGCGTGCGTTCGAGCGAGCGCCAGTCGGCACGCGCGTCATCGCTGCCGAGCAGCGCGCAGCCGAGGACTCCGAGCAAGGAGACGGTGCCTGCCCATGAACGCGGAATGAAATGCAAGGGAGTGCGCATGACGAGAGGGTGCCCGCGCCGCTGCCCTGCGACGAGCTTGCCTGCGTCACGTCGTGATCGCCCTCTCGGAAACCGCCGCCGCGGCGGTGCGTAACGCGCGTGGCGCTTCGCGCTGCTCGCGACTCTGGCGTTGGGCGCCGAGCAGCGGGATTCGCACCCCGATCTGCGGCGCGTCCGGCTACCGACACAGGTCGCAGCCATGCAAACCAGCAGTCCGCTCGAGCCGTGCGCAAGCACACAGTCTGAACAGCAGGCCTCTGGTAGCGTGCCTTTCCAACATGCCTGGGAGGAACGGCGATGCGCTCAAAAGTGTCCGGCGAAATGCTCTCCGCCGGCGTCACGCTGGCTGCCGTCCTCCTTCTCGCAGGCGCGGCCAGCGCCGCACCGCAGGTCACCTCGCTGGATCCCACCTCCGGTCCGACCGTCGGAGGCGGCACGCTTGTGCTGAGCGGCTCGGAGCTCGATGGCGCCGACGTCACGGTCAGCGTCGGCTCCGCAGCGTGCGCCATCACGAGCGTGAGCGCATCTCAGATTCTGTGCACGCTTCCCGAGGGATCGGGGACCGTCTTCGTCGTGGTGACGGTCGACGGCGTCCCCGTGGACGCGCCAGACTTCCAATACTTCGTGCCGCACCTGGAGAGCCTGTCGCCGGCGTCTGGGCCGGCCAGCGGTGGAACGCTGGTGACGCTCACCGGGAGCGACTTTGGCCCGAACGCCTCCGTCCTGGTGGGCAGCTTTCTCGCCCACGTCGAGCTGCAGACCGGCCATGAAGAGATCCAATTCCTCACGCCGGCCAGCGGCGGCGATCAGGTCGTCGTTGTCATTCAGGAGGGCGGTGGCATCTCAGAGAACCCGCTCACCTTCAGCTATGATCGCTGTCCTGTCGGCACCACGTTGCAATTGTCGGATCGCAGCTGTGCGCCGTGCCCTGCCGGCACCTTCAATGGCGTGGAAGATGGCATGTGTCAGCCATGCCCCGCGGGGACCTTTAGCCAGGCGGGCGCCGCGAGCTGCTCGTTCTGCGCACCCGGCAGGTTCAGCGGCGCCGGCGCCTCGTCGTGCGATGCCTGCGCCGCCGGCAGCTTCAGCGGCGTCGGCCAGATGACCTGCTCCTTGTGTGCGCCGGGTACGTATGCGGCGACGGAGGGCTCGCCCCAATGCTCCTCCTGTCCGGGAGGCTCCTTCGCTGCCGAGCCCGGCGCCACCAGCTGCGACGTCTGCCCGGCCGGTCGCGTCAGCGAGCAGGGCGCCAGCGCATGCGAAGAGTGCCAGGCCGGCACCTTCAGCCAGGCAGGGCAGTCGTCGTGCTCGTCGTGTCCCACAGGCCGCTACGCCGCACAGGCGGGCGCCGCCGAATGTGAGCTCTGCCCCGGGGGCTCCTTCGCCGCGCAAATGGGCGCCATCAGTTGTCAGCTCTGTTCCGCCGGCAGCAGCAGCGCTGCGGGCGCTTCGGCGTGCGCCGCTTGTCCGCCGGGAGCCTTCAGTGAGGCCGGGCAGGAGTCATGCGCTCCCTGTGCCGCGGGTAGTTACGCCGACCAGCCCGCCAGGGCCGAATGTGAGCCGTGCCCAGCCGGACGATTTTCGGCGTACGCGGGGCAGACGGAATGCCAGATTTGTGAGGCGGGTACGTACAGTGAGGCATCGAGCGCTCACTGTGATTTCTGCCCCAGCGGTACCGTCGCGCCTATCGCTGGACAAGCAGCCTGCTTGGCCTGCCCGGACGGCCTCGGGCCTAACGCCACGGCGACCGCGTGCGGCATCGCCTGCTCCGACGACGATGAGTGCGCAGGAAGCGCGTGCGAGATCGGGACGTGCGCGCCCGACGGGCTCTGCAGCTTCGCGCCGGTCGACGGCTGCTGCCTCGAGGACGCCGCCTGCGGCTTCAAGCAAGCATGCATCGGGAATGTCTGTGTCGTGGACCCCTGCGCCTCCTGCTCGGCCGGCGATTCGTGCCAGGGCGGGGATTGCTTTCATGGCGAAGCGGGCGGCGTCTGTCGGACACGGTGCGCGGACGGATGTCCCGAGGGCTTTACGTGTGAGTACGCATGCCCGGACGGCGCGCTCTGCGATCCGGATCTCGTACACGGTGTCTGCACGCCTCCCGCCGGCTTCTGCGCGTCGCCCGACGGGGGCATTCTCGACGAGGATGACGCCGGGGACCCGGTCGAGATCGATGCGGGCATGGAGATCGACGCCGGGGCTCCGGTCGAGATCGATGCGGGCATGGCGATCGACGCCGGGGTTCCCGCCGAGATCGACGCGGGTGTTCCAGACGGAGCCGACGCGGGGGGCACGGAGCCGAATTGCTCTGATGAGCAGGAGGGCTGCTGTGTGGACGGTGAATGCGCGCCGGACGGCACGGACCCGGAGCCGGAGCCGGAACCGGAGGAGATTCGGCCGGTGCCACTCTGGCCCCAATGCGCGGGCGGCGGGCTTCCCTCGGGATCGCTCTCCGGGCTCGCGCTGCTCCTGTTGGCGCTTCGCCGCCGCCGTTATCGCGGCAGGAACCGCCCGCTCACCCAGTGAGCCTTGTGGCCGTCGATGCCGAGTTGGATGCTGCCGCGCTTCTTGCTCCCGCTCGGGCGCGTGGCCACCTTGAAGCGCTGTCCCGCGGCCGGGACCGCGAAGATGTAGTCGATGCCCTGGCCGCCCACGATCTTCGCGCGCGGATGTAGCGAGGTCGGATCCCAGCCGGGATTGCAGCGGTTCGCGGACCGGGGGCGATTGAAGTCACCGGTCACGATGACATTGCGGCCGCGGCGGTGCTCCTTCGCGACCTCCTTCTTCAGCGTGCGCCAGGCCATGCGCCAATAGGCACGGCGTTGCTCGCGGTTCGACTTGCACGACCAGGCGCCGGCGATGAGGTGGGTGTTGAGCACGGACACGTTGCGGCTCGGGTAGTGCACGACCGTGACGAAGCGGGTGGGGCTCACGTGCGTCCACGGAGGTGAGGCGAACACGGCCCGGGCGGTGATGCCCTGGTCCGCGCCTTTCGACGTCACCGGCACCTTCACGCGCTCCTGCGCACCACTCGGCCGACGCCCTCGAGGACGCCGCGTCTTCCAGCCCCGGTCGGACGCGAAGCGCTTGCGGAGCGCCTTCATCTCGCAGCTGCCGCCGCAGGGGTCCCCCTCGCCGATCTCCTGCCAGCCGATGAGCTTCGGGCCTTGCTTGGCGCCGAGGGTGTCCCCGATGCGGTCGAAGACGCGCTGGACCTCCGCCTTGGTCCGATATTTCCGGCCGATGTTGGCGGTCGCGTACGTCATTACCTGCCGATGCCTGCGGGCCTCCGCCGAGCCGGCGGAGCGGGCGCTGAAGAAGAGCGGCTCGCCGTCATCGTCCTCGTACAGCTCCTCGCCGTCCGCCAGGTCTTCCTCGCTGAGCTCCTCGTCGTCATAGCCCTCGTCGTCGACGACCCAGTCATCGTCGGGGGCCTCCGCCGCGATCAGCTCGGCGTCGTCGCCCTCGTCGCCCTCGGCGCCCTCGGCGACCTCGTCGCTCCATTCGTCGCCGAGCTCTTCCCAGCCGTCCTCCGACGTCGGAGCGGGACCACACGCGGTAGCGGCCAACAGCAGGGCACCCGACAGCCACAGGGACGGAAAAGACTTACGCACGATTGTGTTCACTTGAGCTCGCTCCATGCCTCGGCGCGGCGGTGAGGCGCGGAGTGTGATGGCTCCTACCTCCGCACACATCGGCCGGTAGCCCGATGCCGTGCGCGAAGCCCGGAGACGTCCCTCGGCAGAAGCCGACATCCAACGCCGGGCGCGGCCAACGCGGGAGGGCCCGCTCGCGGGGGAGGGCTCTGCGCCTCCAAGAGCACGTGAACCCGCGACGCGGCTTCGAGTCCGCCCGTACCGCCACCGAGGTCAATGCAAAAGAAAACGCCCCGGTCGCCCGGGGCGTTTTCAAATGGTGGAGGCGGCGGGAATCGAATCGGATGGGTGGCCAATCTGCAAGCCGGTGATGCTGCACGCTCTTCGGGGCTAACCATCCGGGCTCTTGGGGGTTTTCGGGCGGCGGCGAGTGCTCGTGAGTGCTCTTCCGTTCGCCCGAAACCTCCCTCGTCTTGGAGAAATATTGGAGAAGGCGACGGGCCCCCACGGCCTGGCGCGGCGTTACGAGCGCGGTCGAAGGGCCTTCGCGTCGCCTGCGACGTAGACCTGGTTGGGATTCTGTCCAGCCGTCCGGACGAAATCGAGCTCGCAGAGGAGCTTCAAAAAGCGCTTCAGCGAGGCCTTGCTGGGCATGTCGTCGGTGGGGAACCACTGGGCCAGGTGTTGGACGATCTCGTCGAGCTGAGGGGGGTGCAGTTCTTTGCGGAGGATCGAGAGGAGCCGCTTCAGGAGCACGCGGCGATGGACGCCTCGATCGCCGTCGCCCTTCATCGCTGCGATGTCCGCCCACTCCGAGCCGATCTTTGAAGGTGAGGCCGTGCTGGTGGTTGCATGAAAGTAAAAATCATTTATACTTTTGTGCATGCCGCGCCGAGCCGCATCCAGACCCCCCCCAGACTGGGATGCCCTCTACGAGCAGGCCGGCGCGTGCGCGGGCCACGTGACGGTTACAGAAGCCCATGCTGCGGGCTTCTCGAACCAACTGCTCCGATACTACGTCCAGGAGGGACAGCTGGAGCGGCCCCTCCGGGGCGTCTATCGCCTGGCCCGTTACCCTCCCTCGGAGCACGAAGACCTCGCCGTCATCTGGCTCTGGTCCCGGCGCGAGGGCGTCTTCAGCCACGAGACCGCGCTCGCCCTTCACGAGCTCTCCGATGCCATGCCTGCCGTTCGGCACCTGACGGTCCCGCCGTCGTGGTCAGGTCGGCGCCTACGCGTCCCTGATGGCGTAGAGCTGGTCTACGCGGACGTCGCGGAGCAGGAGCGCACCTGGGTGGGTCCGGTGCCGGTCACTTCCGCACGACGAACGCTGCTCGACTGTATCGTCGCAGCGGTGTCGCCTGAGCTCGTCGAACAGGCGGCCACTCAAGCTGTACGTCGGGGACTGATGCCCAAGGCTGACGTCGAGAAGATCATGCGCGAGGCTCGACCATGAAGCCGTACGCGACGCCCGTAGCGTTCAAGCAGGCCTTGGAGACGCGCATCCGGCAGGAGGCGGCCAAGACCGGCTCCGACATCGGACGCTTCCGTCAGGTCCTCGTCTTCGACCGCTTCCTCGCCCGCGTGCACCAGCACTTCGGGACGCGCGTCGTCGTGAAGGGTGGGGTCGTCCTGGAGCTCAGACTGCAGCAGGCGCGAGCGACGCGAGACGTGGACCTTCGCGTCGTAGGCAACACCGACGGCATGCTCGACGAGCTCCGGGCCGCGGGTCAGCTCGACCTCGGCGACTGGCTATCGTTCGAGGTCGTCGAGGACCCTGACCACCCGATCATGCAAGGCGATGGCATGGTCTACGATGGCTATCGCTTCCGCACCGAGGCTCGGCTCGCGGGCAAGCTGTTCGCCTCTCCCTTCGGTGTCGACGTGGGTTTTGCCGACGTGATGACCGAGGAGCCCGAGATCATCGCTGGTACGAGCTTCTTGTCCTTCGTAGGCGTCGAGCCGGCTCAGCTCCGCGTCTACCCGCGCACCACGCACATCGCTGAGAAGCTGCACGCGTACACCTTGCCGCGGGAACGCGAGAACACGCGCGTGAAGGACCTGCCGGACCTGGCGCTGCTCTCGATGGTCGGGCCTCTTTCGTCGGCGCAGCTGCGGGCGGCGATCGACGCGACGTTTGCGTTTCGGGCAACGCACGAGGTCCCGTCGTCACTGCCAGCACCACTCACGTCGTGGGAGGCGCCGTATGAGCGGATGGCACGGACGAATCGGCTGCCTTGGAAGACGCTCGACGAGCTCACGCAGGCTGTGCAGCAGTTCTTGAACCCGGTCCTCGCGGGAGCGACAGCGAGATGGCGCCCGGAAGAGACGACGTGGGAATGAGGAGCCGCACCAGGATGTCTACCGGAAAAAGCGTGCCTGCCTGGGCTAGAGGTCGTTGCGGCCAAAGGCAAATGGGCCGCACCATAGGCGCAGAGCAAAACAAAACCCGCCACTTAGGGCGGGTTTTGCGTTTCGTATCAACAAGCTTCTCTGTCTTGGTGGTGGAGGCGGCGGGAATCGAACCCGCGTCCGAAAGCTCTCCCCGAACGGCATCTACACGTTTAGCTCGTGCTTTGTTTTCTCCAGAGACGACCACGAGCAACCTGCTCTGGAGAGGTCCCGGTCTTTATCTCACCTCGTGACCAACCGAGCGAATCACGAAGCCAGCTCCAGAGGTTTGCGCCGGTGACCCTGGGTCGGAGCCCCCCAGGACCGACGGCTTTCTACGGGTGTTTAGGCCGCGAGAGCGAGCTCAACATTGTCGTTGGCTTTTTTGTTTTGCCAGCAGGTTTTACGCGGTCCGCTGACCTCCGCGACGTGCCACCGATCGCTTCAAACCCTCGTCGAATCCAGGTCGCCCCCATGACGACCGCTGTAGGTCCAGCAGACAGCATAACCGCGTCTCAGGGCGAGACAAGGGCGGGCGCACCGGCACATGGGCTACGCTCGGAGCGAGACGGAGGTCCCCATGCGTGTCCCCTTGCTGGCCTGTGTCCTGGCCCTGCTCCCCTTCGCGGCCTGCGGTGGCTGCGAGACGGACGCCCCCGCCGAGAACCTGCCCGAGGGGGCGGACTGCGAGACCTCGGCCCAGTGCGGCGGCGGGCTCACCTGCACGCCCGACGACGACGTGTGCGGCACCGTCGGCTGCGAGACCCATGACGAGTGCGGAAGTGGGGCGTTTTGCGACAGCGACGGCGAGTGCGCCAGCAACACGGCCGGCGGCCCTTGCGCGGGCGACGACAACTGCGTCGCGCCCGAGACCTGCCAGAGCGGCGCCTGCAGCGTCATCGTCGAGGAGGGCGGCAGCTGCGACGGCGCGGCCGAGTGCTCCGGTGACCTCACCTGCGCGCCCACCACCGACACCTGCGAGGAGGGCGTCACCTGCAGCGAGCACGCGGACTGCGGCAACGAGGCCCACTGCGACGACGGCACCTGCGCCACCAGCGCCACCGAGGACCCGTGTGACGTCGACGATCGCTGCGCGCCGAGCGACCGCTGCTTCGGCGGCGTGTGCATCCCCGCCGCCTGCGAGGCCGAGCAGTTCGTCGCCGAGGCCGTGCCGCCGAACCTGATGATCGTGCTCGACCGCTCCGGCAGCATGGACGAGCGCGTCGGCAGCTTCGGCTCGCCGTCCAAGTGGGACGTCGCGCTCGAGGCGGTCGCGAACCTGATGTCGACGTACAGCGGTCAGATCCGCTTCGGCCTGCAGGCCTTCCCGGGCGAGGACATCGACTGCGAGGAGGGCGGTCGCTGCAACGCGGGCGTCATCGCCGTCGACATGGGCGACGACACCGAAGCCGCCATCAACCAGTACCTCGACGACTCCGCGACCTGTTTGCTCGGCACCCCCATCGGCGGCGCGCTCTCCATGGTGGTCGACTACGCGCCGCTCGAGGACACCTCGCGCAGCAACTACGTGCTGCTCGTCACCGACGGCGAGGACAACTGCGACATCGATCCGACGGACCAGGTGCGCGACCTCCGGGAGAAGACGCCGTCGGTGAAGACCTTCGTCGTGGGCTTCGGCGGCGGCGTCGACCCCGACGAGCTCAACGACATGGCCGACGAGGGCGGCACGGCGCTCCAAGGGCAGCGGCGCTACTACCAGGCCGACGACGCCGCCTCACTCGAGGCCGCGTTCCAGGAGATCGGCGGCGCGGTGCTCGGCTGCGAGTACACCATCCCGTCCGAGGTGCCGGATCCCGACCAGCTCTATGTGTTCTTCGACGGCAACCGCGTCCCGCGCGACCCCTCGAACAACACCGGCTGGGACTACGAGGAGACCACCAGCCGGCTGGACTTCGCGGGCAACGCCTGCACCGCGCTCCGCACCGGCAGCGTCGAGAGCTTGATCCTCGTGTACGGCTGCCCCAATGAGCTGCCGCCGGACCCCGTGGGCAACGACGCCGGACCTGTGCCCGTCGTCGACGCCGGGCCGCCCGGAGGCGACTGCACCGAGCGCTGCGACCCGACCTGCGGCACGCAGGCGTGTCTCCTCGACGGCGACGAGGGGCAGTGCGGCGCGTGCGAGAGCAGCGACCAATGCTGCCCCGGCTCCGTGTGCATCGTGGCCTCGGGCGAGTGCATTCCGATCGGCGGCTGAGGTCGATTCAAGCCCTACCCCCCGATCGCTCGCGTTGGTCCCATGACCGCTAAGCGGATTTCGTTCGCGGGCAAGGCGCAGCGGAGGCGCGACCTGTTGGTCGTGCCGAAGCACGCAACGCAGCCAGCGAGCGAAAGACCGAGCGAGGGGGGATCAACGCGATGGGGCGGGGGGGGTAGGCGACGAGGCTCGGTCAGCCGGCTTCCGGCGCCCACGCCTTCAGGAACGCGAGCACCTTCGCGGCGTCGTGCGCCACGCTCTTGTCGGCGGTCTCGAGCGAGGCCGTCTCCTGCGTGTGCAGCGCCTTGCCGTCGGCGTCGAGCACCACGAGCACCGGGAAGCCGTGCCGAAAGGGATCGCCGAGCTCTTTGTTGAGCGCGTCATTTCCGTCGCTGTCGACGTGGATGAGCACGAAGCTCTGCTCGAGGGCCTGCTTCACCGCGGCGTCCTTCTCGAACAGCCCGTCGAGCGCGCGGCACCATTTGCACCAGTTGCCGCCGAACATGGCGAGCACACGCTTGTGCTCGCCCTTGGCGCGACCGATGGCGTCGGCGATCTGCTGCTTCGCGTCGAGGGTCGGGTCGTAGGCGGCGTACCCGTCGAGCGCTGCATGCTTCTTGGTGGTGGCCGGCCCGGTCGTCGGCGGGACGGTCCCGGGCGGCGTCGGCGGCGTCGGGTCCGGGCAGCCGGCCAGCAGCAGGACGAGCAGGGAGGAGGGCAGGGCGAGACGGGTGACGACGTCGTGCATGAACCGTCCATGGCACGACGCCGCCGGAGCGCGCAAGCGGGCACGGCAGGGGCGCTCAAGGGCGCGGCGTGGGCGCGCTCGAGCTGAACATATCCGCGTGAATCATATGCACGGGAGGCTCTTCGTCGACGAGCGTCGGGCCCTCGTCCACGCGAGACGGCCTCGACGCCAGGCGCCGCTCCTGGCGGCGGGCCTCGTTCAAGAACTGCAGCGCCTCCTCCGCGGCGGCCTGTCGCTCGGCCTGTGTGCGCGCTTTGCGCAGGTTCACCATGTGCTCCTCGAGCGCGGCGCTCACCGCGCGCGGCGCGGACGGCTGCGAGCGGCTGGCGGTGGGCTCATCGTCGTCGACGTCGAGCCAGGGCGGCGGGCGCGGGGCGCTCGCCTGCTCATCGTCGTCGTCCAGCGCGGGCTCCTCGGCGAAGCTGGCGAAGCTCCAGTCCCAGGAGTCGCGCGTCACGTCGAGCTCCGCGTCGCGTCCGCGCGCCGGCGTCGCAGCGTGACGAGGCCGAGGAGCGCGAGCCAGGAGAGCCAGGCGCCGTCCAGCGAGGTCTGGTTGCAGCCGCCGTCCTGGACGCTGGCCGGCAGGAGCACGCCGGTCTCGACGTCCGTGTCGTCCGTGTCGTCCGTGTCGTC
>CAYLZW010000090.1:0-19510 GCA_964388085.1 uncultured Myxococcales bacterium
GTCCTTGGTGGCCTGGCGCTGGCTGTCGTTGAAGTAGGCGGGCACCGTGATGACGGCCTCGCTGACCCCCTCGCCGAGGTAGTCCTCGGCGGTCTGCTTCATGCGGCCGAGCACCATCGCCGAGATCTCGGACGGCGACATGCCCTTGCCGCGCAGCTCCACCCAGCTGTCGCCGTTGTCGTGCGCGACGATCTTGTAAGACGCCGTGCCGACGACGCGCTTGACCTCCTCGCTGTCGAATTTGCGGCCGATGAGGCGCTTGACCGCCTGCACCGTGTGCTCCGGGTTCGTCACCGCCTGGCGCTTCGCGATCTGCCCGACCAGGCGCTCGCCGCTCTCGGTGACCGCCACCACCGACGGCGTCGTGCGCGCGCCCTCGGAATTCGGGATCACCACGGGCTCGCCGCCCTCCATGAAGGCGACGCAACTGTTCGTCGTGCCGAGGTCGATGCCGATGATCTTGCCCATGTACCCAATCCCCTCTTGCGCACGAGCGCGCTTCAGCGCTCTTCGCCGCTCTCGCCGCCATCGCCGGCCGCACCGTTTGGCAGCGCGCCATCGGTGTCGTCGGTGCTGTCCTCGCTCTGGCCGCCGGCGGGCGGCCCCCCCATGGAGACCACCACCATGGACGGACGCACGAGGCGCCCGTGCAGGAGGTAACCCTTCTGATACTCCTCGATCACCGTGCCGCTCGGCACCGTGTCGTCGTCACGCTGAGACACCGCTTCGTGATGCGCCGGATCGAACGGCTTGCCAAGGGCCGAGAAGCCCTCGATGCCGAAGCGGCCGAAGGTGTCCGAGAGCTGCTTGAACACCATCTCGACACCCTCGACGAGCACCTTGACGGCGCCGGGCGCCGCGCTTGGCTCCGGGCCGCCTTCCGCGCCGAGGCTGCTCCGCACCGCCTCGAGCGCACGGTCGGCGTTGTCGAGCACCGGCAGCACCTCCTTCAAGAGGCGCTCGTTGGCATACTTGACGGCGTCGTCCTTCTCGCGCGTCTGCCGCTTCTTGTAGTTCTCGAAGTCGGCGGACACGCGCAAGAGGCGCTCCTGCATCGACTTCGCCTCCTTCTGCGTCTGCTCGAGGACGGCGAGCGCCTCGTTCTTGGCCTGGATCATGGCCTCGAGCATCGCGTCCTTCGGGTCCTTGCCCTTGCGCTTCGGCTCCCCGGCGGCGTCGTCCTCGTCGAGAAAGAGCGCCTCCTCGTCCTCGCCGAGGGTGGCCTCGCCCTCGAGGCTGACCTCGTTGCGCCCCTCGAACTCCTGCTCGAGGCTCGGGTCGGGCGGCGGCGCGGCCTTGTCCTTCGGATCTCCCGAGGGCGGCGCGTCGCTCGGGCGCAGCACCTCGATGGCGTCGGGATCGAGCCCGTCGTCGTCTTCCTGCTCGAGGCGCGCGACGCTCTTGAGGGCCTCCTGCACGGGGTCCTCGTCGTCGGCAGCGTTGAACTTCGTCTCGTCCGTCATCGCACACGACTCAGTACCCGCTCACGGGCACACGAGCTCAAAAAGCCTTGGGGGAACGACGCTTCGGCTTTGAACGGCGTCATGATCCGAAACGGGCAGCCGAACCTCAAGCGAAACTCAAAGAGATCCGCGGATAAACCCTATAGATACGTCCCTCTCCGGCCCCTTGCACGCGCTCTTTGGTGAGACACCGGCCTTGTACGCGCGCTCGCGGGCGGAGGCGTCTCTCCGGCCGCCGGCGGGCTCAACGCAGCAGCTCCGAGATCATGCGGGCGGTGAACTCGACGAGGGGCACCACCCGCCGGTAGTCCATGTGCACGGGGCCGATGACGCCGAGCGTGCCGACCACGTCCGCGCCCGTGCCGTAGGTCGAGGTGACCACGCTCAGGTCCGTCAGCTCCTTGAGCGGGTTCTCCTCGCCGATGAAGATGCGCACGCCCGGGGCCTCGTCCGCGCGATCGAGCAGCTCGAGCAGGCGGGTGCGCTCCTCGAGGATGAGCAGCACGTCCGCGAGCCGGCGCACGTCCTTGCCGCCGTCCCCCTCGAGCAGGTGACGGCTGCCCTCCACCATGACCGCGCTGGCGGCGCCGCCATCTTCGTCGAGGGCGGCTCGTCCGAGGCGCAGCGCCTGCTCCTCGAGCCGGTTCGCCTCTTGCCGCGCCGCCTCGATCTGGCGCTCGAGGATGGGGCGCACCTCGGCGAGCGTGCGCCCGGCGACCAGCTCGGTGAGGAAGCGACCCATGCGCGAGAGGGCGTCCTGCGCGGGCAGCGCGGCCCCGAAGGCGCGGCCGCGATCGCCGGCGTTGTCCAGCACGCGGTTTTGGACGCTGCCGTCGGTGGTCACGAGGATGACGAGCAGCGCGTCCTCGCGCAGGCGCACGAGATCGATCTGGCGCAGGCGCACGCCGCGCGGCTTCGGCGCCCGCACGAGGCAAGCCTTGCGGCTGAGGCGCGCGAGCACGCGGCCGGCCTCCTCCATGGCCTTGTCGAGCGTCGGCGCGTCGTGCACCCGGGCCGCGATCTCGCGCTGCGCGTTGTCGGGCGGCTCGTTCACCTGCAGCAGGGTGTCGACGTAGTAGCGCAGGCCGAGCGGCGTCGGCACGCGCCCGGCGGACGCGTGCGGCTTGTCGATGA
Source organism: uncultured Myxococcales bacterium (assembly GCA_964388085.1). GTDB lineage: Bacteria > Myxococcota > UBA727 > UBA727 > CAYLZW01 > CAYLZW01. Next base: position 2,598 of record CAYLZW010000090.1, read on the forward strand.
AGCCGCGCTCCCCGAGCAGGCTCATGACGTTTCGGATGGTGGCCGACGACAGCGACATGCGCTCGGCCAGCGCCAGCGAACCGACCGGCTCGCTCGACTCGATGTGCTCGTTGACCACGGCCTCGAGCACACGTTGCTCGCGCTCGCTCAGCACGAGCTCCGAAAGCCCTGGGTCGCGAGGCGTCGTCATGCTGCGCTTCCGAGAGGCCGTGCGCGAGGGCAGGCCCATCCGCGAGCTGTTGTCGTAGGGAGCGGGGTCGGCGCTGTCAATTGTCGCGCGAGGCGCTCCCCGGCATGAGGGCGGCCTCGAGGGCGGCGAGCGCCGCGCGGGCCTCGTCGCGGATCGCGCCCGTGGCGTCCTCGACGCTCACCTTGGCCCGCAGCTCCTGCTCGACGGCGGCGCACAAGGCGCTCACGCGCGGGGCGCCCACCGTGGCGCTCGCGCCCTTCAGGGCATGGACGGCCTCGGCGGCGTCGTCGGGATCGTCGCGGGCGAGCGCGCTCGCGAACGCGTGCAGGCGCCGCTCGATGTCGGTGCGGAAGGTCTCGAGCAGATCCCGCGCGAGGTCCTCGCCGTCCTCGCTGACATCGGCCATCAGACCGCGCAGGCGCTGCACGGTGTCTTCGTCGACGATGGGCAGCCCCTCGAGCAAGTCACGTCTCCGCATGCGTTCCCCCAGAACCCGTCCCCCGCCGACCGCCTCGCAGACCGGCGCCGGACCCCACCCTACAAGCGCCGGAGGGTCGCCGCCAAACCAGGACACCGCCGAGAGCCGCGCTCGTGCGACGGCAGTATCTACGCTTCGGGGTTTCGCCGGCCGGGGTCGCATGGCATACGCACCCCGTCGTCCCCGAGCGACGCACGCGCACCGGGCCGAGAGGCCTCGGAGGATCCCATGAAGCACGCTCTCATCGTCAGCGCCCTGCTCAGCACCGTCGGCCTCATGGGCTGTGGCCCGGTCCAGTCGCCCGAGTGCGCGCAGTACATCGAGTGCCAGACGGCCATCGACGCGGACCAGGGCACGTCCACCGCCGACACGCTCGAGGACGGCTTCGGCGAGACCGGCACCTGCTGGAGCACCAACGCCGAGGCCGCGCAGGGCTGTACCGCGTCGTGCGTCGACGCGCTCGAGGCGCTCGGCACCTCGTACCCCGAGATCGAGTCCTGCCAGACCGCCGCCGCCGAGGGCTGAGCGGTCGCGGTGGCGCTCCGAAATCGCATGGCCACGCGAAGGCTCCCGGCGCCGCCGCGCGCTTTGCTCTGGCTCCTGCTGGGGCTCGCCGGCTGCGCCAACCCCTCGGTCGACGCCTGCCTGCGCTGGCAGGAGGCGCTCGCGGCGCTCGAGTGCGTGCCGGCCGACTACGCGAGCGGTGTCGATTGCAGCGAGTACAACGACTACCCGTGCGACGCGTCGCCCTACTTCGAGTGCCTCGCGCAGAGCTACTCGTGCTCGGAGCAGGGCGACCTCGTCGCGGAGCCGAACGCATGCGCAGCGCAGTCGTGCTGAAGCTCCCGTTGCTCGTGCTCACGGCGGTCGGGGCCCTCGTGCTCGGCGCTTGTGAGAGCGAGAACGCCGCCGCCTGCCAGGGCTTCGTCGACTACCACCAGAGCCTGCCCTGCGCCGCCGGCGCGGACCCGGGCGTCGACTGCAACGCCTTCGCGGACTACCCCTGCCCCATCGACGACTACTTCGCCTGCCTGCAGGAGGGCTACACCTGCAGCGCCGAGGGCGCTCTCGTCGTCGACGTGGTGCGCGAGGACGCCGCCTCGCAGACCAGCTACACCTGCGCCGACCTGCTCGATTGTGAAGGGTGAGGGGCGGTTGCTTTTTCAGCATCCGCTCCGGGACGGGCTATGCTCGCTGCCCATGAGCGCGCGCGTCGTCGTCCTAACGCTGGCTGTCCTCGCCGTAGCCTCGTGCGGCGTCCCGCAAGCGCCGGAGTGCGAGCGCTACGTGGCGTGTCAGGCGGCCTACGACAGCGCCTTCGAGATCTCGCCCAGGACGCCGACCGCCGACTACGACGAGGGCGGGCGCTGCTGGTTCGGCAACCTCGAGACGGCGCAGACGTGTACGCGCAATTGCCTGAGCACGACCGAGGCGCTCGGGGAGGCCGCCAGCGCCGCCGGCCAACCGCTCGACGCCTGCGAAGGCTGACGAGGTAGCTTCCCCAGAAGCACATGACCTCTTCGCCGCACCGCTACCGAGAGACCCGCCCGCTCGCCCATGGCGGCATGGCGACGCTCGTCCTCGCCGAGCGCGAGGACGCCGAGGTCGTCGTCGTAAAGCGCGTGCGCCCGCCGTTCGATCACGATCCCGTCTACCGCGGCCTGTTCCTCGACGAGGGCGAGCTGTGCGCGCGCCTCTCTTCCGAGCACATCGTTCGGCTGCTCGATCGCGGCACGGACGAGCTCGGCCCCTTCCTCGTCTTCGAGTACCTGCGCGGGACCGATCTCGGCGTCGTGCTCGAGGCGCGCCTCGGGGAGCAGCGCGGCCTCGAGCTGGCGGCCTTCTTCGCCCTCGCGCTGCCGCTCGCGAGCGCGCTCTCGTCGGCCCACGAGACCGTGGGCCCCGACGGCGAGCCCCTCGGCCTCGTGCACCGCGACGTCTCGCCCGGCAACGTGCTGCTCTCTTTGGACGGCGAGGTGAAGCTCGCGGACTTCGGCGTCGCGCTCTCGCGGCTCAAGACCGAGCACACGGTCGCCGGCGAGCTGAAGGGCAAGTTCGCCTACATGGCGCCGGAGCAGACCCGCACAGGTGACGTCGACGCGCGCGCGGACGTGTTCGCCGCCGGCGTGCTGTTCTGGGAGGCGCTCCGCGGCCAGCGCCTGTTCGACGGACCCACCGACGCTGACGTGGTGCACGCCGTGCGGGAGCAAGCGGCGCCGCGGCTCGAGGACACCTGCCCCGAGGTGACGCCCGCGCTGGCGAGTCTCGTCGCGGCCATGCTCTCGAAAGACCCCGCCGGGCGGCCCGAGACGATGCGCGAGGTGCACGAGGCGCTCGCCGAGCAGGCCGCCGCGCTCGGCCTCGATCGCGGCCAGCGCTCCAGCGTGGCCCGCCTCGCGCGCGCCTATCCGCGGCCCGACGTCGAGGAGCACGCGCACGTGAGCGAGCTGCGCCGGCGCACCCAGCGCGTGCTGAACGCCGCCCCCGCCGCGAGCGCCCCGCCGGCGCGCGATCTCCGCGCGCGGCGGCTCGGCGTCTTCGTCGTCATCGGCGCCGTCGTCGTGGCGGGGGTCGCGTTGGCGCTGCTGTCTCCGCGCGAGCCGCCTCCGGCAGCGCCGCCTCTGGCGCTGGCGCCGGCGCCGACGCCGACGACCACGACGGCGCCGACGCCGACGACCACGACGGCTCCGGCGACGACGACCACGACGGCGGCCACCACCGCGGCAACGCCCCCGCCGCCCGCGCGCGCGAAGCCGCCCGCGGACGAAGCCACGCCGAAGCGAGCGCCGCGGCACGAGAGGCCCGCGGCGCGCGCGCCCGCCGCGACGGGCTTCGGCACGCTCGTCCTCGAGAGCGAGCCGTGGGCGAACGTCTCCGTCGGCGGCGAGCCGCTCGGCCAGCACACGCCGCTCATCGGCCTGCGCCTGCCCGCGGGGCGCCACCGGCTCACGCTCGAGAACCCCGTCTATCGCCTCACGCGCGACGTCGACGTCGTCATTCGGCCCGAGGCCGAGACGCGCCGCTTCGTCGACCTCACGAAGAGATGAGCTGAGGTGAGCGGGCCGTGAGCACTCCCAGCCGCGCACGCGACGCGCTCCTGCCGCCGCGCACGCCGCTCACCGAGGAGCGGCTGCGCGCGCTGTTCGTGCCGCGGGAGACGACGCCGCGCCGCCTGAAGGAGCGCATCGCCCGCGCCTGGCGCATCACCTTCAACCGGCTCGCGCGCCTCGGCGGCGTCAGCGACGACAACGACATCACGCTCTACACGGGCGGGGACGAGGCCTTCAGCGCCTACCTGGCGGCCATCGACGCCGCCGAGCGGCGCGTCTGGCTCGAGACCTACATCTTCGAGCCCGACCGCCTCGGCCGCCTCGTGCTGGCGGCGCTGCTGCGCGCGCGCGAGCGCGGCTGTGAGGTCTCGTTGTTGTACGACGCCTTCGGCTCGCCGAGGCTGCAGCGCTCGGACACGGCGGCGCTCGAGGAGGCGGGCGGGGTCGTGCGCGCCTTCAACCCGCTCTGGCACCGCCGTGGCCTGCCTTTGTGGATGCGCGATCACCGCAAGATCCTCATCGCCGACGACGTGGGCTTCTCCGGCGGCATGAACATCAGCGAGGACTACGCCGGCCCGCGCCTCGGCAACGGACGTTTTCGCGACACCATGGCGCGCGTGTGCGGGCCCGCCGTGCACGACCTCGCGCGCGTGTTCGCGAACTCCTGGCGCGTGGCCACGGGCGAGCGCAAGGACACCACGCGCGTGCCGCTGCCGCGCGGGGGCGGCACGGTGCTGCAGGTCCTGTCGTCGAGCGCGCGCAGCGAGCGCCGGCACATCCAGCGCGCCATCCGGCAGTCGCTCACGCGCTCGCTGTTGCGCTGCTGGGCGACGACCCCCTACTTCGTCCCGCCGCGCGGGCTCGCGCGCGGGCTCATCGGCGCCGCGCGCCGGGGCGTCGACGTGCGCATCCTCACGGCGGGCCTCAGCGACGTGCCGATGGTGCGTCGCGCCAGCCATCACCTCTACGGCCGCCTGCTCAAGGGCGGCGTGCGCGTGTACGAGCTGTTCGGCACGACGCTGCACGCAAAGACCGTCACCATCGACGGCGTGTACGCGTCGGTGGGGACGTTCAACCTCGACAGCTGGTCCTGGCGGCGCATGCTCGAGGTCAACGTCACCATCATCAACGCAGGCGTCGCGCAGGCGCTCGAGCATCAGTTCGAGCTCGACCTCGAGCACGCCGAGGAGGTGCAGCTCTCGAGCTGGCGCAAGCGCGGCCTCGTCGAGCGCAGCGTCGATTGGCTCGCCTACCAGGTGCTGTCGCTGTGACGGCCTGTCTCGCGAGAGCTCAAGGCAGCTCGCAGATGGACCCGGTCGTCGACGTGCACGACAGATCGTGCCAGCCGCTCGCGCGCCACTCGACGCAGTCCTCGCTGGCGGTGCTCGGCTCCCCGACGTCCCAGCGCGTGAACGAGAGCGGCTCGCGCGTGACGCTCTCGAAGCTGCCCTCGGTCCAGAAGTCGGACACGCCGATCCACCCCCGCTCGACGCCCTGCTCGACCAACAGGCCGCCGATCAGCGCGTCCTCGGCCTCGTCGTCGGGCACGGCCAGCTCAGCGCCGTAGGCCCGGCACTGGGCGCGCGCCGCGTACCAGCTCACGCGCTCGTCGCAGATCCAGTAATCGGCGCCGTCGCCGGCGCTGACGAACGCACAGCTACAGCCGACGGGGTCGTCGTCCGCCGCGCCCGAGCAGTCGTCGTCCTCGCTGTTGCAGATGTCGAGCGCGGCCGGGTTGACGCTCGCGTCCTCGTCATCACAGTCGGGCCCGAGCGCGCAGCCGACGCCGAAGCCGTCTCGGTCGAGGTCCGCGCAGGTCGGGCTCAGGGGGATCTCCGCCTGGCAGGCCGTACGGCGGCGGAGGTTGCAGGCCGCGTCGTTCCAGCGGTTCTCGAGGTCGAGGTTGTATTCGGCGCAGTCCTGATCGACGCCGTTGCTCGGGGTGTTGCTCGGCTGACCGTCCGCCCAGCTCGTGAAGCTTGGCGCCGCGCCGCTCGGCCAGCGGTAGCTCCCCTCGCCGTCGATGTCATTGAGACCGAGCCAGGTGCCGTTCCACTCCGGCAGCGCGTTCAGCTGGGCGCGTACGAAGGCGTCCGCCTCGACGCTGCTCGGCTCGAGCATCTGCATCCCGAGCGCCGCGCACGTGCGCCTCGCCTCGCTCCACGTCGCGACGCCGGGGCAGAACGAATAGAGCACGCCGTCGTGCGCGCGGTGCTCGCACGGGCACAGCGCGGGCTGCGTCAAGCACAGCACCCCCGAGGGCGGCGGCGCCGGGATGTCATCGGCGGGCTCACAGACGAAGCGGCGTGGCGTGCCGCAGCGGCCGTCGTTCCAGGCCGCGGTCAGCTCGCGCAGCTCTCCGCAGTGCTCGAGGAAGCCGTTGCTCGGCTCCCCGAAGCTGAAGTCGGCGTACGCGATGGGGGCGCCCGTCACCGCGCGCATGATCCCCTCGACGTCGCGGTCGCTGAAGCCGAGCCACAGCGAGCCGAGCGAGCCGAGCAGGGAGAGCAGCAGCTGGTTCTCGGCCTCGTCATCGACCACGACGAGATCCATGCCGGCGCGTTGGCAGACCGCCCGCGCCTCGTCGAAGGAGCGCGCCGTCGTGCAGGCGAGATGGCCGTTGCCCAGGGGGGTGCAGTCCGCGGCCACGTCGAAGGGCAGGGCGGCCTCGCAGGCGTAGCCGCGCGCCTCGGTGCAGCTCGTCGGCACGATGCCGTCGTCGTCGATGAGCCCGCAGTCACCGCTCTCGGCGTCGCCCTGGTAGAGGCCGAGGTCGGCGTCGTCCCCGTCGTGGAAGCGGTGCTGACCGTCGCTGTCGGGGTCGCCGAAACCGCTCCAGTAGGAGCGCCCGAACAGCGCCGCCTCTCGCCGCAGGAAGGCGGCCTCGTCGCTGCTCTCGAGCTTGATGGGGGCCATGCCGTGCGCGTCGCAGGCGCCGGCGACGTCCAGGAACGAACGCCGCTCGCGGCAGAGCAGGTAGAGGTTGCCGGCGTAGACGACGGTGTCACACGCGCAGGCGGCCGGATTCGCGAGGCAGTAGGGCTCCGAGAGCGTGGCCGGCGGGCTCGGCGCTGCGCACACGTAGGCGTTCGAGACCGCGCAGGAGATGTCGTTCCAGCCGCCGCCGCTGCGGAGCTCCACGCAGTCCTCGCCGCCGGAGTCGTTCGGCTCTCCGTCGTCGAAGTGGGAGCCCACGAGGGCGGCGCCGGAGTCCCAGCGGAACAGCCCCTCCACCTCGCGGTCGGTGAGCCCGATCCAGACCTTGGCGCCGAGCTGCTCCTGGATCGCGCTGACCTGCCCGTTCTCGTCGTCGTCCGTGATCTCCACCAGGGTGAGCCCGACGCTCTCGCAGGAGGCCTGGGCGTCGTCGCGCGCGAGCGGCGCCGCGCACACGACGAGCCCTCCTCCCGCGCGCGCGCAGCCCTCGGGCACGCCGCCATCGAAGCCCGCGTCGAAGCCGCCGTCAACGCCGCCGTCAACGCCGCTGTCTCCGCCGGCGTCGACGAGCCCGCCGTCTCCGCCGTCTCCGCCGTCTCGGTCCGGAGCGGGCCCGTCAGGCTGCGTGCCGCCGTCATGAGGCGCCGCTGTACCCGCGTCGAGAGGCGGGGCGCCGGCATCGTCGCGCGGGAGCGGACCGGCGTCCACGCGCGCGCCGGCGACGCCCGGGCGACAGCCGCCTTCGACGCACACCTCGGACGACGCGCACTCCTCGTCGCTGTTGCACGGCACTCCCGCGCTGTCGCCGGGCGCGCAGCTCGCCAAAAGCCAGCAACCGACGAAGACCCACGGGAGCGGCCGCAAAGTGCGCATGCGCGAGCATACCGCGCCCTCGCGGGCGCAGGACAAAGCCGCCGGGCAGTGCCAGGCTCGCTCGATGGACGCCGTGTATCCGCTCTTTCTGAAGCTCGACCAAGCGCCCTGTCTCGTCGTCGGTGGTGGCGCCATCGGCGCTCGCAAGGCAGACGATCTGCTCGCCGCGGGCGCGCGGGTGACGCTCGTCAGCCCGGCGCTGTCCGACGAGTGGGCGCGCCTCGTGCCGCACATCGTCAGCGAGCGCCGCCCCTTCGCGGCCGGGGACGCGCGCGGCATGCGCCTCGTGTTCGCCTGCACGGGCATCCCTGCCGTGGACGACGCCGTCGCCGCCGACGCGCGAGCGCACGGCGCGCTGGTGAACGCCGCGGACCGAAACCCGGCGTGCGACTTCTACACCGGCGCCGTCGTGCGCCGTGGCCCGCTGCAGGTGGTGATCGGCACCGGCGGCGCGAGCCCCGCGCTCGCGCGCAAGGTGCGCCAACGCCTCGAGGGCGCGCTGCCGAGCTCCCTCGGCGATTTCGCGCGCGCGCTCGGGGACGCGAGGCCGCGGCTGCTCGCGCGCTACCCGGCGTTCGAGGCGCGGGCGCGCCGGCTCGACGACTTCGTGGAGCGCGCGCTCGGCAGGCTGACGGCCGCGACGTCACGGGCCGAGATCGACGGCTGGCTCGCCGAGGAGCTCTTCCGCGAGTGAGCGGCGCGCCCCGGCCGTTTGCTCTTGTGCCGACCCTCGTTCGGCGCGCGCTCAGGGAGCGAACACGAGCCCGTCTTCACCGGGCTCGGCGCCGCGGGCGTCGCCGTCCGCCGTGCCGTTGCTGCCGCCCGTGACGTCGACGCTGGCGCTCTCGGCCAGACCGAGCACGACGCCGCCGCCGCCGCCGCCGCCGGGGCCGAGCCCCACGTCCGCGTCCCCGCCGTTGCCGCCGCGCGCGGAGGCGCTGCCGCTGAACGCGCTGACGTCGGGGGCCAGCACAAGGACGCCGCCGCCGGCGCCACCCCCGCTGCCAGCCTCGACGACGGAGATCGCGGACGCGCCGTTCGCGCGCAGCTCGCCGCCCCCCGCCAGCGCCGGGGTGAGGATCAGCACGATGCCGCCGCCATTGCCGCCGTCGGCGCCGCTGTCGTGGTGAAATTCGCCCGCGCCGCCGCCGCCGCCGAGCACGAGCCGGTCGAGGTTGGCGACGTTGACGCCGCCGCGGCCGGCGGTCTCCACGACGGCGGAGTCCACCCACTCGATGCCGCCCTGGCCCCCGCGTCCGCCGTTGCCGCCGCCCCCGCCGCCGGCGTTGTGAGCGTTTCCGCCCCCGCCGCCGTTCGCGAAATTGCCGCGCCCGTAGAGGCCGACCGCGGCCGGATCGAGCCCTTCGCCCTTCTGGCCGCCCTGCTCGCGGTCGGTGATCTCGAGCGTGATGCCGTCGGCGTCGTTGGTGCCCGGGTCCGTCAGGCCCCCGCGGAAGCCGCGCCCGCTCGCGTCGACGCGGCCGCCCGCCGCGATCGTCACGCGCTCGCTGGCGAACAGCGCGACGATGCCGCCGACGGCGCCGTTCCACGGCGCGGCCCTCAGCACGCCGGTGTCGCTGACCTCGACGGTCGTGTGCTCTGGCACCGAGCACGCTTGCGCCACGGCGCCGTCCTCGCTGCGGAAGGAGTGCGACGGCGGCGGCTCGGTGAACACCCGGCCGCCCATGCGCGCGCTGACGCGGACGATCTCGAACACGCCCGCCTCGCCAGGGGCGCTCAGCGAGCTCTGGTCCGCCACGGCGGCGAAGGAGTCCTGCACCTGCCAGAGCAACACCAGCATGCCGGCCTCGATGCCGGACGCGGTGCTCAAGGACACGCTCGTGGCGTCGCTCGAGAGCAGCGAGCGGCAGATGTTGGGCGCCAACGTCGACGTCACGCTGAGCGGCCCGTCGCGGCCGCTGCCGAAGAGAGGCAGCTCGGTCGGGCCCGCGTCGTGTCCCGCGTCGGGCTCGGCGCCCGCGTCGACGTCGCCCACGGCGCCGGCGTCGTGCCCGCCTGCGTCCGCGAGCTCGCCGGCGTCGGCTCCCGCGTCCTCGGGGGCGTCGCCGGCGTCGCCTGCGTCCGGCTCTCCTGCGTCGGCGGGGCCCGCGTCCGGCGTCCCTGCGTCGGGGGAGCCGGCGTCGATCGAGCCCCCCGCGTCCTCTTCGCCGCCGCCGTCGAGCGTCGCGCCCGCGTCGCCAGGGAGGGAGCCCGCGTCGAGCGGCGGCGCGCTCAGCCGCTCGACGCACACGTTCGCACGACAGACGTAGCCGGGAACGCAGTCGTGGCCGTCACCGCAGCCCTTGCCGCTCAGCGGGACATCGACGACGCAGCTGGCGGCAGCGACGAGCGCGCTCAGGCACAGCGCTCTCAGGCACAGCGCGCTCAGCGACAGCGCGCTCGGGCACAGCGCGCTCGGGCACAGCGCGCTCGGGCACAGCGCCGCCGGCAGATCGACCTTCGAGCGCGCGCGACGGGTCATGGGGACAGCGTGACACAGCCCCGCTCACGACGTCACGCGGGCCGCTCGGCGCGCCGCGCGCAGAGACAGCCGCTCGCGTCCGCTCAGCGCTGCATCGCCTCTTCGGTGAAGTCGGCGTCCGACAGCTTCGCGTCGGGATCGGGGTCGCTGATGACGATCTCCGTCCGGCTGCCCTGCTGGAGGTTCTTCATGACGAGCTCGACGGGGAGCAGCTCGTCCTTCACCTTCTTGAGCTTCTTCACCGACAGCGTCTTGAGCGGCTTGCCCTGCGGATCGAAGAACTCGATCTTGAGCGGCACGAGGTGCTCCTTGTGCACGTAGGTGACCAGCTTCGAGTAGGGCGAGCCCTCGAACTGCGGCATGGCCTCGACGACGTAGGCCGGCTGGCCGCCGACGTCCGTGTCCGCGAGCCGGTTCAGCTTGACCTGATCCCGCTCGCTGGCGGGCAGCGGCATGAGATCGGCGTAGGTGAAGTCCGAGCCGAAGAACGACGACGACGCGTTACCGGCGGCGATCTGGCGCACGACCTTCGCCGCGGGGACGTAGACGTACTGGTCGGGCAGCGCGCCCTTCTTCTCGCGCACGAGGAAGGCGATGCCGGCGACCTCGGCGGGTTTTTGGAAGCGCACCAGGCTGCGCAGCAGCCCCTGCTCACCGCGCATGGCCTTGACCGCGAGCGTGCGCGACTTCGCTTCGCCGCGCGGCGAGACGATCTTCATCTCGAGCACCGCGGTGCCTTGCTGAACGCCGACCTGGCTCTTCGCGAGCGCTTTGTCGAGGATCTGCTCCGCGGTGATGGCGTCCTTGGCGGCGAACGCCGGCGCGGCCGGGACGGCGAGGAGGAGGGCGAGGGCGGAGGCAGTGGTAGCGGCGCGCACGTCGTGGGCTCCCGAGAGTTGGTTCGTGGACATCAGGCCATGGCCAGGACGCTTCCGCAAGGACGCCGCTCGGGAGCGGAACATTCACCCCAGCGCGGCAGGTGCGGCAAGCCGTCGGAGGACGGACGAAGGGAAGGAGCTACGTAGAAACCCCGTGTCGGGGCGTCCAGTTCAAGGTGTGATGCGCGTGCCGGCGTCGCCGCTGCCGGAGAGCGCGGCGCGGAAGCTACCCTGCTCGGCCGCGCCCACGACGACGATGGCGCCGACCCCTGTGCCGAGGACGCTGAGCGCCTCCTCGACCTTCGGGATCATGCCGCCCGAGATGACGCCGGCCTCGATCATGCCGCGCGCGTCGCTCGCGTTCACCAGCCCCACGCGCGAGCTCGCGTCGTCGAGATCGCGAAAGATGCCGCCGACCTTCGTCACCATGAGGAGCGCGTGCGCCTTCAGCTCCCTGGCGAGCTGAACGCTCGTGGTGTCGGCGTTGATGTTGAACGCGCGCGCGCCGTCGGCCGAGACGCCGAGCGTGGCGATGACGGGGACGAGCCCGAGCGAGAGCAGGCCGTGCAAGACGTCGGTGTTGACGCCGCTGACGTCGCCCACCTCGCCGAAGTCGATGGGCTCGCCGCCGGCGCCGGAGACCACGCGCGGCGGACGCTTCACCGCGCGAATGAGGCCCGCGGAGGCGCCGTGACAGCCGAAGGCGTTCACGCCGGCCGACAAGAGCGCCAGCGTGAGGCCGACGTTCACCTCGCCGCAGATGGCCTGCATGACGACGACGAGGTCGGCCGCGCTGGTGATGCGGCGGCCGCCGACCTTGTGCGCAGCGAGCCCGACGCTGGCCTGCAGCGCGCTCACCTGCGGGCCGCCGCCGTGCAGCACGACGACCCGGTGGCCGGCGTCGACCAGCGCGCGCACGTTGGCGCCGAGGCCCGCGCGCTCGCGCTCGTCGAGCAGCACGTCCCCGCCGACCTTGACGACGACGACGCCCGCGTCCGTCACGGCCACAGCCCGGGCAGGTCGAGGCCGGTGTACTCGTCCTTGCCCGTCATCAGGTTGAAGGACTGAATGGCCTGCCCGGCGCCGCCCTTGATGAGGTTGTCGATGGCGCTCATGGTGCAGAGCGTCCGCGTGCCGGTGGTCTCGTCGACGCGCACCTCGATGCCCACCTCGACACGCGCCGTGCCGGCGACGGCGGCCACCTCGGGCGCCTGGCCGAGCGGACGCACGCGCACGAGCCGCTCGCGCGCGAAGGTCTCCTCGTAGAGGCTCTGCAGGCTCTCGCGCGATTGCCCGGCGGGCAGGTCGAGCTGCGAGATGGCGAGGATGCCGCGCGAGAGCGGCGCCGACACGGGCACGAAGTCGAGCGAGACGTTGGTGGCGCCGGCGTCGCCGAGCGTCTGCAGGATCTCCGCGCGGTGCTGGTGGCCGAGCACCTTGTAGGGCTTCAGGTTCACCGAGCGCACGGGGTGGTGCGTGCCCGCGCTCGCGCGCACGCCCGAGCCCGACGAGCCCGTGATGGCGACCGTGCGCACGGCCGCGTCGTGCAAGAGGCCCGCCTTGGCGAGCGGCAAGAGCCCCATGGCGATACAGGTCGCGAAGCAGCCGGGGCTCGCGACGTGCTGCGCGCCCTTGATCTGCTCGCGCCACAGCTCGGGCAGGCCGTACACGAAGGTGCCGAGGCGCTCGGGGCAGGGGTGCTCGGGCGCGTAGTCGCGCTGGTAATCGACGAGGCTGCGCAGGCGGAAGTCACCCGAGAGATCGATGATGCGCACGTCGCGGTCGAGGATCTGCTTGGCCACGTGCGCGGTCACCTTGTGCGGCATGCCGAGGAACACGAAGTCCGCGCCGGCGATGGCCTCCGCCGGCGGGATGTCCTCGAGCACGACGTCGCAGTAGCCCTCGAGCGTGCGGTGCACGGCGCCGGCCGTCTCGCCCACGTGATCCTTCGAGGCGATGCGCAGGATCTCGACGTCGTCGCGCACGACGAGATGCCGCAACAGCTCCGCCGCGCCGTAGCCCGAGCCACCAATGAGAGAGACCTTGAGCGTCATACGTCCTCCTCGTCTTCCGGATCTGCCGGCTCCGCCGCCTGCGCTGCCTGCTCGGCGAGCGAGGCGGTCGTGAACACCGTCTGTAGGTAGCGCCCGTCGGCGTCGCCGCGGACGCCGCGCAGCTCGCCGGCGAGCGCGTCGAGCGTGCGGCGGGCGTAGGCGCTCGCCCGCTCGACGGCCTCGGCGGCGGTGACGGCGCCCGCGAGCGGCGCGGTGGCCTCCGCGATGGCGGCGAGCGCAGCGAGCGCGCGCGCCTTGTCGTCGTCCGAGAACGAGCCCGCCTGCAGCTTGCGCTGTAGCGCGCGCAAGGCGTCGTCGTCGAGCGGCTCGAGCGAGGGCGGCTCGCCGAGCAGCACGCGCGCGAGCCAGCTGCCGAGGAGCTGCGCGTGCGACGGCCCGCTCTGCGCGTCGAGGACGCCGAGCGAGCGCAGCTCGTCGTCGGTGGCCGAAAGGCCGCGCACGAGCAGCTCGGCGCGAAAGGCCGCCTCGGCCATGGCCTTGGTGGCCATGGCGAGCTCGTGCAGCGACGAGAACGGCTGGTAGTCGGTGCGCGCGGGGGTCGCGAGCCCGGCGAAGAAGAGCGGCTGGGGCCGCAACACGCCGGCTGCCACCTCGCGCAGCGGCGAGTCGAGGCGCAACAGGCCCTCGCCGTTCAAGCCGCTGCCCTCGGCGCGGGTGCGCGCCCGCAGCTCGCGCGCGATGCGCACAGAGAGCGAGTGACCGACCTGGAACAGCTTCAGCGCGTGCATGCGGGCGAGGGCGCCGCCAAGGCGCGCGGGCTCTCCCTTGGCCGCGTATGAGAGCGCGATGCCGATGGTGTCGCCCGCGCGCTTCACCGTCGCGCGCAGCGCCTCCCCGTCGCCCGCGTCCCCGCCGGTGGCGACGTGCAGGCGGTTGCCGAGCATGAGCAGCTCGTGGGCGAAGCGGGCCCGCCGCGCCTCGTCGACCTGCGCGAGCGCGGCCGCCAACACGCCCGAGCCCTCCTCGAAGAGCTCCTCCGGCAACAGCACGCTGGTGGACAGATCGCGCACGCTCTCGTCGGGCGCGTCGCCGACGAGCACCTCGGTGGGCTCCGCCGCGGCCGCGCCGAGCGGCTCGACGCCGGGGGCGAGCGCCGCCGCCAGGGTGCGCTCGGCGTCGACGTACTGGAACACCTCCTGCGCCTCGCCGTGCGGCAGAAAGCCGAGGTCCGCCATGCGCCCGTTGCGCCAGCGGAAGGCCTCCTCCTCGAGCGCGCTCGGCATCTCCCAGCGCACGGCCTCGATGAGGCGCAGCACGAAGGGGACGTCGACGCCGAACAGCCGGTCCACCGTCTGCTGCAGCGCGCGCGCGAGCCGGCCGTCGCTCTCGTCGTAGACGATGAGGTAGCGCTGGTCGGGCGTCACCGAGTGGAGCTGCGGATCCTCGGGCGTGTCCTCGTCCTCTTTGAGGTCGTAGACGCGCGTGTGCATCTTGAACAGCAGCGAGAGCAGCTCGATGTCGAGCTCCTTGATCTGCCGGACGGCGCGGTTCGGGTTCGCGGCGTAGAGCAGCTCGAGCCACTCGGCGAAGGAGCCGGGGTCGATGCGGTCCTTGCGCCAGGCGTCCAGATCGAGGAGGCCCTGCACCTGCCGCGGCGAGAGCAGCTCGATGAGCTCGAGGCTGTCGCTCGGCCCCACCTCCCGCACGGTCAGCAACACGTCCTGCACGGGCAGCGAGCGCACTACGCGCATGACGTCGGGCCGCTCGAGGATGGCGTCGAGCCGCTTCTTCGCCGGCAGCAGGCGTAGCCGCGCCTTCAGCTCGCGCAGGTCCTTGGCCGTGGTCTTCTGCACGCGCAGCGGAGCGGCGCCCTTGCCGTCGCCTCGCGGCGGGCCTTTGTCGTCTGGGGAGCCGGGTCTCGCGTCGCTCACGCATCCGTCCTTCGCGCTCGCCGGCGCCAGAAGAAACACAGCAGCGCGGCGGCCAGGGAGAGCGCGCCGCCCGGCAGGCCCGCGCGCGTACCCGCGGCGCAGCTGCAGCCTTGCTGTACGAACTCGACGCGCACCGTGGAGCCGGGCACGTCCTCGACCACCACCCGAACCGTAGCGTCGCCGCCCCGGGTCGGCGCCTTGAGCTCGGCGAGGTAGCTGCCGGTGAGCGGATCGCGCGCTGCGTCGGCCTCGAAGGTGCCGAGATCGGTCTCGAAGCGGACGTCGTAGAGCGGGTCGTCGGCGCCGAGCGTGTTGTTGGCGCTGTCGACCAGCGTGGCGCGGACCTCGACGAGGCTGAAGCCGTTCGCGGGCGCGGAGGCGGGCGTCGCCTCGAGCAGGGTCGCCTCGGCGCGCGGGGCCGCGGCGCGCACCGTGAGGGCCTGGGCCGCGCCGCTCAGCGAGTACTGCGCGTCGCCGCCGAATTGCGCGTGGATGGCCTCCTCGACGTTCACCGTGTCCACGTAGGAGGGGTCGGCGAAGAAGTCGCACACCGCGCGGCCGTTCTCGTCGGTGAGGGCGAAGCTCTCGCCGCTGCCGGCGCAAGGGATGCGCTCGGCGTTCTCGGGGTTGCCGTTGCCGTTCACGTCGTAAAAGAAGCCGACGCGCCGCTCGGCCAGCGGCTTCGCCGTGACGCCGTCCGGATCGGTGCCCGCCTGCTCGGCGTCGCCGTTTTCGTCGGTCAGGGTGGCGATGATCGGCACCGCTCCGCCGAGCTCCACCTCGATGCCCGGCTGCACGACGAGGGTCGAGGTCTCGAGCGCGACGAACAGCTCGCCCTCGTCGGCGGCGTCACACAGGTCCGGGTCGGCGCCGCCGTCCGGGAGCGGGCCGCCGTCCGTGTCGCAGTCCTCGGCGAAGGGGTCGCCCTGAAAGCGGGCGCCGAGGAGGTAGCGCTCGCCGGCCACCTCCAGCGTCGGCGCCGCGCCCACGAAGGTCCGGCCGCCGTGGCGTCCGTCGACGAGGGTGAGGCGCGCGCTGGCGTAGCCCTCCGCGTCGCTGACGGGGTCGCCGAACACGAGCTCGCTCTCTGCGTCGTCGCCGTGCCGCAGCGTGAACGTGACGCGCTCGCCCGCGATGGGCTCGCCGTCCGCGCGTAAGAGCCGCGCCTTCACGAGCACCGCCTGCGAGTAGTCCGCGACGTAGGGCGCGCCGTCGTCGTCAGGGTTGAGCTGCAGCACGGTCGGCGCGGCGAGGGCGGGGGCGGACAGCAGGGTGAAGAGCAGCGGTGTCGCGCGCATGCGTGCCAGATAGCGGCAGCGGCCGCTGCTGCAACGGGGATCGGCCGGACCTTACGCGCTGCGTCGGTGTGCGGATGGTGTGTACGACGCCGCGCTCGTCGTGCGCGCCGCGGGCGAACACCCTTTGACACATGCGCACGCCTACGCATAGCGTCCGCCGCGCCGACGACGTGAAGTTATTCGCGCAAGCGCTGGCGCGAGCGCACAAAAGCACAGATTCCGTCTCCGTTCGACGACGAGACCGTCTTGTTCAAGAAGCAAACACGATGAGCACGAACGCAGCGACCGCCAAGAACGGCACCTCCACCCCGCTGACCGACGACGAGGCGCGCGCGCAGATGCGCGGCCGCTTGCAGGCGTTCAACGACACGGCCTTCGCCGGTGGCGGCCCGGACCGCATCGAGAAGCAGCACGCGGCCGGCAAGCTGACCGCGCGCGAGCGCATCGAGCTGCTCGTCGACCCGGGCTCCTTCGTGGAGCTCGACCGGCTGCGCATCCACCGCTGCCGTGACTTCGGCATGGACGAGAAGCGGATCCCGGGCGACGGCATCGTCACCGGCTACGGCCAGGTCGAGGGCCGCCAGATCTTCCTGTTCGCGTCGGACTTCACGGTCTTCGGCGGCTCGCTGTCCGAGACCGTCGCCGAGAAGATCTGCAAGGTCTACGACATGGCGATGAAGGTGGGCGCGCCCGTCATCGGCCTGAACGACAGCTCCGGCGCGCGCATCCAGGAGGGCGTCTCCTCGCTCGCGGGCTACGCCGACATCTTCTGCCGGAACAC
>CAYLZW010000091.1:0-19437 GCA_964388085.1 uncultured Myxococcales bacterium
AAGCGCGTGTGTGACGAGGACACCGATCTCGGCCTCGAGTACACCGTGGCGCGCATGCTCGAAGGGAAGCGCTGATGAGCCAAGACGTAAAGAGCCTCGCCATCATGGCCGTGGGCGGCCTCTTGCCCGCCCTCCTCGTCGGATATTGGGTCTCGGAGGCGAAGGAGAGCCTGGCCGCCGCGCCCGACTCGGCCGGGGAGGTCGCCATCGCCAGCGCCGCCGAGGACGAGTACTGCACGCCCGGTCTCAAGAAGGTGCTGCGTCGGGTGGCCGGCGCCTGCGGCTTGCTCGAGGGCGGCGGTCGCGGCTGTCAGCCGGCCGACGCCAAGAGCGTCGCGGCGCTGTCGGGCAACGACTTCAACGCGCTCTTCCGGCCGCTGCAGCATCGCGTCAGCATCGTGCAGTTCGACTCCGAGGACGTCACCCTCGACGAGGGCGCCAAGCTGACGGCGGAGAAGGCCTGGAGCGATCAGCGCGGCGCCAGCTTCTTCTTCGTGGTCGCGCGCGCGAGCCCCGAGGGCGACGCCGCCTACAACCAGCAGCTGTCCCAGCAGCGCGCGGAGGCCGTGCTGAGCCACCTGACGACCAAGTTCCAAGACCCCGAGCTCAAGAAGGAGGTCGGCCTGTTGTGGCTCGGCGAGGAGTTCGCGCAGCTCGACCAGGAGTTCTGCACCTGGACGCGCAGCCGTGAGGGCGAATGCAGCCGCACGGACATCAACCGCAGCGCCTTCATGGCCTGGATCGACTGTGCGATCTGAGCCGCGACGGAGCTCGACCGCCCTCGCGTGCACGTGTGCGCTGCTGCTCATCGCCTCGTGCGACGACGACAAGCAAGCGAACGCGCCCGTGCCTGGGCGCTTCGCCGCCGTGAAGAAGGACGACAGCGCCGTCAAGAGCGCGTCGCGGACCTTCTGCGAGCAGACCTATCCGAAGGCGGGCGAGGGCGCGCGCGCGTTCGTCGCGCCGCCCGCGCGCGCGCTGCCGGCCAAGGCAAAGTCTCCGCCGGCGCCGAGCGACAAGGGCTGGCGTTGGGTGAACCTGTGGGCGACCTGGTGCCGCCCTTGCACGGACGAGATGCCGCTGCTCGGCCGCTGGCGCGACACGCTCGCGAAGGATGGCCTGCCCATCGCGCTCGAGCTCTGGTCCATCGACGAGGATGAAGCGGCGCTCAAGGAGTGGCTCGAGAAGCGGGAGATGCCCGGCGCGGTGCGTTGGCTGCAGGACGAGGCGGCGCTCGGGCCGGCGCTCGAGTCGTTCGGCGTCGACAAGAATTCGGCCATCCCGATCCACCTGTTCGTCGATGCGCAGGATCAGATCCGCTGCGTGCGCGTCGGCTCCGTGCACCAGGGCGACTTCGGCGCCGTGAAGACCATCCTCGCGGGCGGCTAGCGCGTGTCCCCTTGAGAACACGCGCGCGGCGCCCGTCTGCGGCCGCCGCGCGCAATCAACACGAGGCCGAACAGCAGCAGCGACGACGTGGCGCTCGAGGAGCTCGCGCGGAGGTGCGTGTGTGAGCAGCCGAGCGCGCGCGGGCGCTCGAGGAGGAGCTCGCCGCTGCAGTCGGCGATCACGTTCTCGTCGGCGCCCCAGGTGCAGCGCCCGACGCCCAGCGGGCTCCGCTCGAGCCCCTTGCGGGCGAGGAACGTGAAGCCGAGCGGGCAGCCGGCGCGCACGCCTTCGGCGTCGATGACGAGGCCGCTCTCCTGCTTGCTGGCGCTGCCGCCCGCGCCGCACGAGCTGCGCGCGAGCTCGACGGTGTCGTCGAGCGCGGCCAGCTCGCCATCGCCGAGCTCGACGCTGAGCCCCGGGAGCGCGAAGGGCAGGCTCGAGCGGAGCTCGGCCTCGACGCGCGTGACGTCCCCGAGCGCGAGCGCGCGTGGCGCGGTGACGCTCAAGCTGACGTGTACCGAGCCGGCGAAGGAGGGCACCATCACCGAGACGGGCAGCGAGACGGGCACGCCGCCGTGGCAGGGAGCGCTGACCTGCAGCGAGTCCTCCGCCACCTTCTCGCCGTCGCTCGCGCTGACGTCGCAACGAGCGAGGACCGAACCCTCGCTGCACGCCACGAACGTCGTGTCGGCGCGCAGCTCGACGTTCACGCCGTCGACGCTGGCGGACACCCCCGGCTCACACTCGACGGCGACCGTGAGCCGCGCGGCGTCATCCGGATCGGGATCGCCGACGGCGAGCGTTACGGTCGTCACCGCCTCGTCCAAAAGCGTCACGTCCGGGCCGGCCTCGAGCGTCGGCGGTCGATTGCGCCACACGACGACGGGGCCGGCGTCGGCCGCGGCCAAGCCGACGGCGACGGCGATCTCACCGTCCACGGCGCCGAGCCCGACGCCGTCCTCGAGCGACGTGCTCGACGCCGGCGCCTCCGCCCAGCGGCTACAGTCGGCGGGCGACGAGATGCGACGCACGCCGCCCGCGCGGTCGAGCGCGTAGAGCACGCCGTCCGCCGCCGCGACGCGCCGGAAGCCTCCGCCCGCGACGCTGACGACGTCATCGGTGCAGTCGCTGAGCAGCGGGCTGCCGCTGTCGAGCCCCTCGAGATAGAACGCGAAGCTGCCGCCGTCGCTGGCGCTCACCGCGGCCATGGCGCCGGCGTCGAGCCAGGCGGCGCTGCTCTCCTCCGGGAAGGCGGAGAGCGCGCTCACGCTCGCGTCGAGCAGCGACCAGGCGCCGTTCTCGGGCAGCCCCGCGATGTCGACGCTGAAGTACACGCGGCCGCTCTCCGCGACGCCCACCGCCCACGGCGAAGCCAGCAGCGCGAGGTGCAGCGTCTCGATGGCACCCGCGCTGTGGCCGGTCCAGCTCGCGCCGTCGTACCAGTAGACGTTCGCCTCCGAACCGAGCGACGCCGGCGTGGCGAGGAAGCGGTCGCTGCCGTCGACGTCGACCTCGAGCACGCCCACGACCCCGTTCTCCGGCGCCGCGTACGCCGTATCCCAGCCGCCGGCGCTCTCGTCATACAGGCCGATCTGGTTGTTCTCCTGCGTCACGCTGAGCACGCCGCCATGGAAGCTCACGCCGAACGGATAGGTGTGCGTCTCGGCGTAGCCGGTGTCGCTGAAGGACGGCGGACCATCGCTCGGGAACGCCATGCGCAAGACATGACCTGTATCGTCGACGCGCAGCGCCACGAAGCCGACCTCGCCGTGAAAGGCCAGGTCGTCGATGACGAGCAGCCCGCCGCTCGGCAGCGGCTCGATGGCTTGCTCGTGCCAGCGCTCTTGCGCGCTCGCGAGCGAGCCATGAGCGAGCCCGCCGCTGATGACGACGAGCAGGGTTACGAACGACGTCCGGCGTGCCATCACAGCGCCCCCTGCAGCACGGCATAGGCCCGCGCGGGATCGGGCGTCAGCTCGAGGCCGGTGCCCGTAAAGCCCGCCACGACGAAGCCCGCGCCGACGCGGACCGGCCCGAGCACGACGACGCCCTCGACGCGCGTGCTGAGGTCGGTCTCGACGGGCAGGCCCGCGCCGCTCACCGCGCGCGCGGCGAGCTCGACGGCGGGCTCGATCAGATCGAAGAGCAACACGCCGGTGCGCAAGGCGACGACGCCCGCTTGGGTCGCGTGCGTCCCTCGGCCTTCGTCGTCGAGCACCTCGGTCACGCGCCCCCTCGTCGACAGCAGCAGCGAGAGGAAGGGCCAGGGATGGACAGAGGCGGAGGCGAGGCCGGTGTGCTCGCGGAGCGGCGGCGGCGAGCCCTCGAACGCTCCCGGCAGGTCTTGCCGCACCTGGTAGGAGCCGAGCAGCACGGGCCAGTCCGGCGCTCGAAACGCGAGCCCCGTGCGCAAGAGCCACAGCGCTCTCTCGTCGGGGCCCGGCTTGCCGACCAGCACGCGGCCGCCGAGCGAGAGGTCGCGCACGAGCTCGAGCCGCGCCGAGCTGCCGGCGTACCACTGCGCGATCTCGTCGCTGTCGAGCGCGCGGCGCACCTCGCCGAAGGCCTGCGCGCTGAGGTGTCGTTCGCCGAGGCCGAGCCGCGCGTGCACGCCTTCCCACGCGTCAGCGACGTCGAGCAGGCGCCGGCTGCGCTCCCACGCGGCCACGAGCCGAAGCGGACCGAGGCCGACTTCGCCGCCCGCCGCGTGTCCCGTCGACAGGCCGAACAGCGGATCGTCGCTGAGCCGGCTCTCGACGAACACGGCCGTGTCGGGGGCCGCGGCCTGCCGCGCGCCGCTCACCGAGGACACCCCGCGCGGCGCGAACACGTCGTCGGGCGAGAGGTCGAAGCCGCCGTAGCTCTGTGCGCCGTCGTCGTGCGCGCGGCTCCAGCGCGCGTTGCCGGCGACGCTGCCGTCCGGCCGCAGGCCCGCGCGCGCCTCGATGCTGCCTTCGTCGTCGTGATAGCGGCCGCCCAGCGACGAGAACGTGAGCTCACGCGCGCCGGGGCCGCTCCCCGTCGTGTAGAGGCTCTGCAGGTGGGAGATGAGCAGGTCGAGGCGGGGGTGCGCGTGCCAGACGAGCTCGACGCCGGCGGCGGCGCTCGCGCCCTCGGCTGCGTCGCCTCCCGCGAGGCCGACCTGCCGCGCGTGTCCCTCGACGGCGGCGGTGAACAAGCGGCCGATGGGCTGCTCCACGCGCACGGCGCCGCTCCGCACGGCGGCGTACGCGGCGGAGGCGATGGCGCCCTTCGGCAGGGGGCCTTCACGCCAGTCCGCGAACACGCCGAAGCGCGAGTCCCCGACGCTGAGGTTGCCTTCGCCGCCCACCTGCAGCGCGCCGGCGTCCGAGGCGAACGCTCCATCGCGATAGCCCGGCTCCCGCAGCGCCCCCCACAGGCTGGCGCCGTCGTCGTCGTCACCGACGCGGGCGCGCGCGGCGTAGGCGGCACCCGTCGCGGGCTGCGCGCTGGACAACGCGGGCGTGTGCCAGGAGGCGCCGCCGTCGCGCGAGCGCAGGAAGCCATCGTGCCGCGCGAAGGGCTGCCCGCTGCTGTCCGCGGCGCTCGCGCGCAAGGACAGCCACGGGAAGGGGCGCGCCTCGACGTCCACGCCGGCGAGCCAATAGCCGGCCTCCGTGTCCGTCGCGCCGCGAACGCCGAGCTCGACGCCGAGCACGCTCGCGCTGACGCGGCCTGCCGCGCTGCCGCCTTCCTGCGCGGACGCCGACGAGACCAGGTAGTCGGCGACGATGCGCGACTCGAAGGCGGCGCCGGCGGCGGACAGCCGCCCGACGCTGGGGCTCCCTTCGCGGCCGACGGGGGACGCGAGCAGCAGGAGGCCGCTCGGATAGTCGACGTCGTAGTCGCGTCCGCGCACGAGCGCGCGCCGCTGCCTGACGAGCCCCGTCAGGGGATCGCTCACCTCTATCCACAGGCGCTCGGAGCCGGGCACGACGTCGCGCTGCGGCAGCCGGTAGAAGGCGCCGCCGGTCCCCGTGAGCTCCGCGTGCGCCGGCCGAGCGTAGCTGCCGACGACAAACGGCGCCGCCGACAGATCGGCGCCGCCGCGCGCGGAGAGCGTCACCGGCCCGAGAGACTCCTCCACGTCGAGGTAGGGGCCGACGACGGGCCGCTCGAAGCGGCCGACCTCGGCGCCGTCGAGGCCGGTGCGCGCGGCGCCCACGCCGACCGTGCCTGCGTCGCCGATCCAGCGCGCGGTGAGCGGCAGCGCGGCCGGGTTCAGCGTCGTCGTCACGCTCTCGTCCGCGTAGAAGCTCGGCTCATCGCCGTCGAGCAGGCGCGCGAAGCCCGCGTGGCCGCGCGTGCCGTAACGCAGCTCTCCCGCCAGCGCGTCGGCGAGCCAGCCGTCGTCGACGTTGGCGAGTCCCTCCACGCGGCCGCCCACGAGGCCGAGCAGCGGCAGCCCGTCGAGCGGCAGCTCGAAGCGCGAGGACACGCGGCCGCTGACGGCGAAGCCGGTGAGAGCGAACGGCGCCACCGGCAGGCCGGCACGCAGGTCGCCGAAGGCGGACAAGCGCGCGCCCGCCAGCGGATCGAGGACGAGGTCCGCCGGCAGGGTGAGCGTCGCGGCCTCGTCCCCCGGCGTGCGCAGCGTGAAGGCGAGCGCTACGTCGTCGCTCTTGCTCGAGCCGACGTCGACGAGCAGGGACGACGACGTGCGCGTACCCGTACCGCTCGCCCACGACACCTGCGTCCCCGAGAGCGCGCGGAAGGGGACCCGCAGCCTGCCCGGCGCGATCTTCGCGCCCGCCGGCGGCAGATCGAGCGACGCCAGCCAGCGCACCTCGTCGACGACGATCAGGTCACCGCGGCGCGCGCGAGGGACCCGCGCGACGCGCACGCGCGTGATGCGCAAGCGGCCGTCGGGCGCGCGATCGCTGACGTGAACGACGCCCCAGCGCTGCGCGAGCGGGACGTCGACGGTGAAGCGGCCCTGCGCGTCCGCCTCTATCGGCGCGCCCTGTACCCGCACCCGATGACCGGCAGGCGCGCGGGCGGGCACCCGCGCCACGACGTCGTCGCCCCGGCCTAAAAGGCGCACGCCCTCGCCGGTGGCCGCACCGATGACGAGCGGGGGTGCGTCCTGCCAGCGCGGCGGCTGCACCGGCAGGTCGACGCGCGCGGCGGCGCCCGGGAACACGCTCACGACGACGGGAGCGGCGGCGCGCGCTTCAGGTCCGAGCGCTCCGACGTCGCTCGCTATCGCCACCACGCGCATGTGCTCGAACGGCGCGCCCGCGGGAGTGACGACGGAGGCGCGTCGGCCGAGGTCGCCGAGGTGGTAGCGGCCGTAGGCGTCGCTGATGACGCTCAGGCCGTCGTCGCTGAACACGCGCGCGCCCGCGAGCCCCGGCTCGGACGCGGCGCAGACGCCGTCACCGTCCTCATCGATACAGACGCGCCCGAGCACGTGCCCTGGAGCGTCCGCGGCTACGAACCCTTGCGCGCGGCTCGCGTGCACAGGAGCCACGACGACGCAGAGCGCGCCGAGAAACGGGCGCCAACCGGCAGCTCGACGTCGTCTGCTCCTCGTCACGGACAACGATTGTCCACGAAACGGAAGCAGGCTGTCGAACCGGACAGTGGTGGTCGTTGCCTACCTGCGAGCGTCGGTCAGTTCCGGCCGTAGCCGGTGATGCGCGGCTCGTTCAGCGGGTAGCTGCGGCGCTTGACGGCGTTCCCGCTGTTGCCCTCGATCGTGTACACGCGGCCGTTCTCGACGCGGTCGACGATGCCGACGTGACGTCCGGGGCCACGGTCGCTGGCGCCGCGGTTGCCGAAGAAGATGACATCGCCCGGCTGCGGCGTCGCGCTGCCGCGCGGGAACCACTTGTCGTTCTTCTTCATCTGGTCCTCCATGTACTGCACGGAGGCGAGCGAGCGCTGGTTGCCGGGCAGCGGGTTACCCGACTGGCGGAAGGACCACGCGACGAAGTTGGCGCACCACGGCTCGCGGCGTCCGTTCGAGAAGCGCTGCGCCGGCAGACCGTCGTTGTTGCCGGTGGCCTCACGTACGCCCACCTGGCTCTCGGCGAGGCTCAGCGCGCGCGCGCCGGCCCCCGTGCCCGTCGGTGTGGGGACGCCGCGCGCCGCGAGCTCGGGCGAGGCCTGCGCCGCCTGGTTCCCGAACGTGCCGGCGCCGTTGTAGGGGCGCGCGCCTGGACGATCGACGCCGTACTCCTCCCGGAACAGCGTCTTCAGGCGGGCGCGACCGGCGGGATCGCCCGCCGTCGCGTGGTGCAGCAGCGACCACTCGGCCTTCTGCGCGGCGAGCGCGAGCCGCTCGGGGTTCGGCGGCACGCGCGTGAGCTCCTGCGCGAGCGTCTGGAGACGTCCGGCGACGCCGTTGCTGTAGGGGTTGCCGGCGCCGAGCAGGTTCACGAGGTCCTGCTTGCTGGCGCCGTGCAGCGCGGCGACCAGGCCGAGCTGGGCGCTCTGCATGGACGCCTCGGCGCGGCCGACGAGGCTCGCGGTGCCCGCGCCATACATGTGATCGAGCGTGGCCATCTGCTCGGCGCGCGAGAAGTACGCCTCGGCGGGCAGCGGCTCCTTGAATTGCCCGACGCCCATCATCGCCGCGCGCGGATCCATGGCGGTGAAGGCCGAGAACGGGTTGTCACCGCCGACGAAGTTGGCCGAGGGCAGCGGACGTCCCTGCAGCGAGAGCAGGTTCGCGACGTCGTTCGCGAGCTGCGGCGCCGCGCCCGCGAGATCGCCCATCAAGGTCTGCAGCACCTGCTGCGCGATCTGCGTCTGCGCAGGCGAGAGCGCTTGCTGCCCGACGCTGAAGCTGAGCGCGAACGAGTTGCTGCGGATGGTCGTCATGCGGTCCCTCGCGGAGGTACGTCCGGGTAGGTTATCGGTCCTAGGACAGTCACGTTGCGTCATCGGCGCGGAAGGCCGCCCCGATCCCGCTCGGCAGGTGCGTGACCGTAACCCAAGCGCCCCTCGGCGCGGAGACCCAGGGTGCGCCCTCCGTCACGTCGCTCTCGGCCGCGAGCTCGTCGTCGACGTAGATGCGCACCGTTCCCGTGCTCGCACCCTTGACTACATAGCGCACCTGCACGCGCTCTCCCTCGCGCGCGGCCGCCTCGGCGTCCACCGTGATCGCATGCACAGGCGCCAGCGTGAGCGCGAGGCTCGCCGTCGGTGGCGGCGGGGACATCGGCGCGCCGTGCAGCTGCCCGTCGCTGCCGAGCCCGAGGTGCAGGAGCGTCGGCAGCACCGAGCCGGGCAGCTGCACCACGATGACGCCCGACGAGGCCGGCAGCAGCACGCGGCCCTCGGCGTCGGCGAACACCGCGCGCCCCTCCGCCTCTACCTCCGCGCCCGGGACCGGACGGCCGAGCGCGTCCACGGCGACGAGCGTCGACGGGGGCGAGAACGCGAGCCGCACGGCGTCACCGCGGGTGCGTCCGAACGCTCGCAGCTCGACGCGATCGTCCCCGGGGCGCGCGGAGCCGGGCGCGCGATAGTGCAGGGCGCCGGCGCGCGCCACGACGACACCGTGGCGGGCGTTCGTGCGCAGCTCGGCGTCGCTGACGGCGTTGCCGAAGGCGTCCGTCAGGGTCAGGGACAGCACGGTGGGCTCGCGCGCCGGCGCCGCGACGACGGCGTCGAAGGCGGCCACCTCGAGGCTGACCGGCGGGCCGGGCACGAGCCGCACGGGCAGCGACGTGCGCGAGGTGCGATCGCCGGGCAGCTCCGCCTCGATGCGATCCTCGCCCTCGAGCACGCCACGCGGCGCGCGGTACCACGCTTGAAAGACGCCGGGCGAGACGCGGGTGAGCGGACCGAGCTCGCCGTGGCGCGCGCGGGCGCGCGGCTTGACGTCGTCGAGCGGGTCGCCGCGTGCGCTGAGCGCGGTGAGCACCACGAGCGCGCGCGAGCTGCCGTCCGCGACGAGCTCGCGCGGGTGGGACGCGAGCGCGAGGCGCTGGGTCGGCGGCAGCCGCAGGTCGACGCGGCGGCGCTTCTCGTTGCCGAGGTGATCGCGCGAGGTGCCCGTCCCCGCGCCGACGCCGGGCGGCACGACGACGGGCACACGAAAGTGACCGCGCTCGTCCGCGCGCACCGGGCCGAAGTCCTCGCCCGCGATGGTCACGGTCATGAGCACGCCCGGCCTCGTGTCGCCGGGCAACTCAATGGCGGCCGGCTGCTTCAGCACCGCGTGACCGACGGCGACCGCGGCGCTCGCCTCGTGCGGGTAGGGCAACAGCGCCACCAGCACCGCGACCTCGGGAAACGGCGCCCCCGACGTCCGGTAGCGCGCGCGAAACACGCCCGCCCGCACGGCGACCGGCGTCGTCACCGTGCCCGTGTTCGTGAACAAGCGCGGCGCGACCTTCCCCGTGGGGCGGCCCTGCCCGTCGACCGTGCGGATCTCGACGCCGAGGTCGGCCGCGTCCTTGCCCTTCGTGAGCAGCGGGCGCTCGAGCAGGACCTCGACGCGCGGCATGGCGCGCTCATCGAGCGCGAGCGCCACACGCCCCTCGCTGGCGGCGTCCCCGCGCTTGGTCGGGAGCGCGCGTAGCAGCACGGCGCCGCTGTACCCCGGTGGCGGCACGAAGAGCGCGCGCGCGACGAAGGGATCGCTCGACGGCAGCGCGTCGACGCTGCCCGCGCTCGCGCGCACCACGACGTCACCGACCGGCGCGAGGCGGGAGCCCTGCCGGCGCACGACGTGGACTTCGACCGGACCGGCCGGGATCGCGCGCGGCGCCGTCGGCAGCGTGGTCCAGATCTCGAGCGCGGCGGAGACAGCGGGTCTGTCGTCGGCGTGCGCGAGCAGAGGACAGAGCGCGCTGACGGCGAGGAGCGACGCCGCGAGCGCGCGGAGGGTGGCGTGGGTCACGAGCGCCGGCGCCGCCTCGCGAGGAAGAGCAGCAGCGCGAAGGCGGCGAACGGCGCGCTGCTCTCATCATCAGAGCTGTCGCAGGTCAGGAGCACCACGTCGTCGCGGGCGTCCTGCGTCGAGGGAGCCGAGCCTGCGCCCGAGTCCGAGTCGGAGTCCGCGTCCGCGTCCGCGTCCGAGTCCGAGTCCGAGTCCGCGTCCGAGTCGGAGTCCGCGTCCGCGTCCGAGTCGGAGTCCGCGTCCGAGTCGGAGTCCGAGTCCGAGTCCGCGTCCGAGTCCGAGTCCGCGTCCGAGTCCGAGTCCGAGTCCGAGTCCGAGTCCGAGTCGGCGTCAGGGCTCGCGTAGACCGTGAGCGTCACCGAGCAGCCTGGCTGGCTCCGCAGCTCGACGTCGAGCGTGTTGTCCGCGGCGAGGGGGAAGTGCCGGAAGGTGCACTGCATCTCGGCGTCGAAGTCGCTCGGCACCAGCACCTCGTCGCCGTTCACCGAGATGACCGCGGAGGCGCAGCCATGGTTCTCGGCGACGAGCACGCCCTCCTCGAGCCCATTTGGAACGAACGCGAAGCTCTCGCTCTCGACCGCGGGGCGACCCCGGTGGCGCACGAACGTCTGCGAGAAGACCTCCGTCAGCCCGCTGGTGTCGGCGCAGGGATCGTCGCTGACGACAGGCGGGTCGGGCGGCAGCGGCGGCGGCGGCGGCGGCAGGCCGTTGATGACGAACTCGTACAGGAAGATGTCGAAGTTTCCCGTCTCGGTCGACGTGTACACGAGGCGGTTGCCGTCGACGTCGTTGAGGAATTCGGAGGCGCCGGCCTGGCCGACCACGCGGTGCACGGCTCCCGAGGGCAGATGCAAGAGGACGACGTCGGCGTTGCCGAGGCTCTCGTCGTCGAAGGCGAGGATGTCGCCGGTCAGGCGCGGCCGCGTCTGCGGCCCCGGATAGGACACGGTGAGCGTGGAGCCGTCGAGGGTGTCGACGACGATGATGTCCGCCTCCGCGTGGGGGCCCGTGCGCCACGCCACGCGGCGCCCGTCGGTGTGCGCCTCGAGGCCGGCGCCGAGCACCGTCTCGACGTCGCTGGCGAGGTCGTAGAGCACGATCTCGCTGGTGAGCGCGAGCGGCGTCGGCCCGCGCTCGAACACCACGAGCGAGCCACCTACCGTCGGGCGGCCCTCGTGCTCCGGCGTCTCTCCGAGCAGCGCGTAGCTGCCGGCGCTGAGATCGGCGACGGCGATGTCGGCGTTGGCGAAGGGCGGCGTGTAGACCTCGAAGGCGACGACGGAGCCGTCGACGGTGGGCTCGAGCTGGCGGTTCACGCCCGACGGCGCGATGGGCGCGCTGACGCCGGCGGCGATGTCGTAGCTCCACACCAGCGGCTCGCTCGAGCCGAAGTCCGTGAACACGATGGTTCCGTCGCTGACGTCGTGCAGGCGCTGATCTTCCGACGAGGTGGAGACGGCGATCTCGGCGCCGGTGGCGAGGTCCGTGAAGTAGATGTCGTCGTCGCGGTCGCGCCGGTCGGTGTAGACGACGATGTCGCCGGAGATGCTCGGGTCGAACTGGGGGCCGAGGTTCGTCGTCACCTGCGAGGCCGTGCCGCTGATCGTCACCTGCGCGTGCGCCGCCCCTGCCGCGAGCGCGCACGCGAGGACGAAGCCGAGAGGGGGCGCCAGGGGCAGTCGCATCGGAGCCTCCGAGCCGTTCGCGATCGCCTACGATCCCGAAGAGGAGCTTCGATCAGCTTAGAGGTGGCGAGCCGAAGGCTTCAGAGATCGGCCAGGCGCTCTGGTTGCGAGACACCGGGCGAGACAGTGCGCGACACAATGAGACAAGCGCACATTGTAGGCTATTGGCGCCAGAGGTCGTCGGTCTTGAAGCGGCTGTCGGCGCCGCGCGTGTCGACGAGCATGCGGCCCTCGTCGCTGACGGCGTTGCCGGAGACGTCGAACGCCTCCAGCTTCAGGTGATTGGTGCCTTCGCGCAGGCGGACCTTGGCCGCGAAGCTGCCATCTTTGCCGACCGGGACCCGTTGGCCGAGCGCGAATACCAGGGCGCCTGCGTCGGTGCGTCCGGTGACGGTGATCACGCGCTGATTTGTCTTCCGGCGCTCGGGCCAGGCGACCTTCAGGAGCAAGGAGCTGGCGAGCGGCTCCGGCCGGGAGGGACCTTCGCCCGGCCTCACGACGGTGCGCTCTCCGGGCTTGAGCACCACCGACGCTCCACCGCCGGACACCTGCACCTCGCCGGAGGTCGCTCCGACCGCCACCGTGCCGTCGCCGTTGCTCGACATGCGAAAGCGGCCGCTGCGGGCGCGCGCGACGGCGTCGGAGTTGGTCGCGCGCACCTCGAGCACTCGATCGTCGCCGGCGCCGGCCTCCGCGCCGACGAGACCATGGCTCAGCAAGAAGCTCGTCAGATCGGCGGTCAGCTCGCCGACGGTGACCTCGGTGCCGCCGACCACGCGCACCACGTGGCCGCCCGCGACGAGCTCCACCTCGGCGCCGCTCGCCGTGCGCAGCGTGTCCTTCTCGGAGAGCGAGTCCGTCGTCGAGACGGGCAGCCACGCGCCGCTGCCGCCGCGACGTACCTCGACGCTGCCCTGCGCCGCCCTGAGCGTCACCGCCGCCGGCGCGGTGCGCGCGGGCGCTGCCGTGTCCGGCGCGGCCGGCGCCGCCGTCGTCGCGAGCTGCTCCTCCGCCGGCGCCGGATCGAAGAGCAGCGCCACGCCGCCGAGCAGGAGCAGCAGGCACGCGAGCATCGAGAGCGCGGCGCGTCTTTGCACGCGATCAGGTTAGCCGGCGGGCTCCCCTGCCCGCAGCTTTTGTTCCGCGTCGGCAGCGACGATCTCCTGCAGCGCCGGCAACTGCACCCGCACCCGCGTGCCGCGGCCGGGCTCGCTGTCGATCTCCATGCGCCCGCCGTGGTCCTCGACGATGCGGAAGGAGGCATAGAGCCCGAGGCCCAGGCTCGACCACACGTCCTTGGTGGTGAAGAAGGGCTCGAAGGCGCGCTCTTTCACCTCGGCTGCCATGCCCTTGCCGCTGTCTTCGACGACCACGACCACGCGCTCGCCGAGGCAGCTCGCGCGCACGGCCAGCACCCGATCGGGGGAGTCCTTCATGGCGGTGCGCGCGTTCGCCAGGAGGTGCAAGAGCACCTGGGTGAGCTGAGCGCTGTCACCGCGCACGCGCAGGGGCGGCGTGACGTCGAGCTGCACGCTGACCTGCTCCTCCGCGAGCTGGCTCTCGTGCAGCGCGATGGCGTCGGCGATGACGCGCTCGATCTCCACCGGCGCCTCCTCGGCGTCGCCGGTCTTCTGGCTGAAGCGGAGCAGCGTGGCCGTCACCTCGCGGCAGCGGCGCGCGTTGCTCTCGACCTTGTCGAGCAGCGCCAGGTCGGGATCGTCGTCCGCGCGGCCGGCCTTCTTGAGCCGTGTCTTCAAGAGCTGCACGAAGCCGAGCACGCCCGAGAGCGGGTTGTTGATCTCGTGCGCGACGCCGGCGCCGAGCTGTCCCACCGCGGCGAGCTTCTGCGACTCCACGAGGCGCGCCTGCGCTTCCTTCAATTGCTGCGTGCGCTCCTGCACCTGTCGCTCGAGCTCTTCGTTCCAGGTGAGCAGCTGCGCGCGCGCGCCGAACAGCTCTTCGCCCATGCTGTTGAACGCGCCGGCGAGCTCGGCGAGCTCGCGCTCGGGCGGCGCCGTGATGCGGTGCGAGAGGTCGCCCTTGGCGAACGCGCTCGCCCCCTCGACGACGACGCGCAGGCCCGAGCGCACGCGCGAGGTGAACAGCGCGGCCAGCAACAGCAGCAGCGTGAACGCCGCGCTGCCCGCGATGGCGACCGTGTTGCGCAGCTTCCGAATGGGCGCGAAGGCGACCTGCTCGGGCAACGACGCGCTGACCCGCCAGCCGAGGTGGGGGATCGGCACCTCCACGCTCGCCTCGAGCATGCCCTCCGGCGAGGCCGAGGAAGGCTCTTGGCGCAGCGCCTTCGGATCAGGGTGCGCGACGACGAGGCCGGTCGCGTCCGTGATGATCAGCGTGCCGAGCTCGCGCTTGCTCGCGACCTGGCTCATGAGCGCGCCGAGCGAGATCTCCGCCACGTAGCTGAGCAGCGCGTCGTTCGGGCCGCGCACCGGCAGCACGACGGAGAACGCGGTCTCATTCCGCTCGGGGACGGCGTAGACGTTCGAGAGCACATAGGCGCCCGCGCCCTCCCGCTGCGCGGCGTCGAGCGGGATCTCCGCGCGCGTCACGAGCTCCGGGGTCGCGGGCGGGTGCAGCCTCAGATCGCCCAGGCGCAGCGGGTCCGCCTGCAGCTCCGGCGCGCGTCGCGGATCGGCGTAGAACACCACGGGCGCCGCCGGCGTGCCGTCCTCGAACAAGAGCGCCGCGAAGGCGACGTGGATGGAGGAGCGATAGAGGAGCTGCACCGCCTTCTCGCGCTCCGCCGTCGTGCTCTGCTCGAGCCGGAAGTGTGACGCCGTGCGGCCGAGCACGTGCACCTGATCCTGCACGAAGCGCGCGACGGCGTCGGCCTCCGCGGCGACCGCCTCCGCCTGCGCGGCCTCGATGCGCGCGCGCAGCGCCTCCTCCGCCGACGACACGAGCATCACGCCGAGCAACGCGAGCGGGCCGAGCGCCACCGCCAGCATGAACAACAACAGCTTGGTGTAGAGGCTCAAGGCGACCCTAGCGAGGCGGGCGCAGCGCCGCCGCGCGCCTCGTCTCTTCGTCGGCGAGGAACACGCTGCCCTCGATCGCCTTCGCCTCGTTCTTCAGCTCGGCGGCGCGCAGCGCGATCTGACCGTGACCCTCGTACCGCCCCCCCGGATCGGTCACGGCGACGGCCGACAGCCCCATGATGGGGAAGCGCCGCTCGCGGCCGTGGCGATCCCGCGCCTCGATGAAGCCCCGATCGCGATCCTCCCGATTGTAATAGAGCGGAATGATGCGCGCGAACGCCTTCAGCACGCGGTCACAGAGCGCCTCCGCGCGCTGCGGCGTCGTGATGAGCACGAAGTCGTCGCCGGCGATGTGGCCGAGGAAGTCCTCCGGCGTGCCGTGCCCGGTGACCACCTCACGCAGGATGTCCCCCGTCTGACGAATGACGCCGTCCGCCTTCGGATAGCCGTAGTAGTCGTTGAACGCCTTCAGGTTGTCGAGATCGAGGTAGCAGAGCGTGTAGGGCAGCCCGCTCGCGATGCGGCGGTTCACCTCCGCCTCGATGGCGAGGCCGCCGGGCAGCCTCGTGGTCGGGCTCGCGGCCAGCTCGAGCTCGCGTCGCCGCAGCACCGTCTCGACGCGGGCGGCCAGCTCCTCGCGATCGAAGGGCTTGGTGACGTAGTCGTCCGCGCCGAGGCGCAGCGCCTTTACCTTCACCTCGATCTCGCTCTGCGCCGAGAGCACGATGACGCTCATGCCGCTCGTGTTGCGGTCGCTCTTGATCTCGCGCAGCAGATCGAGCCCGCTGCCGTCGGGGAGCGCGGGGTCGAGCAGGATGAGGTCCGGGCGGAACTCGCTCATCTTCTGCCGGCAGGCCGCGATGCTCTGCGCGTTGTCGAGGTTGAAGCGGCGGCTCTTGAGCGCCTCGTGCGAGAGCTCGCGCGCCGCGTCGTCGTAATCGACCACCAGGATGCCCTGGCCGACGCTGAGCCGGCCGAAGGCGAGCTCGGAGAGCGTGGCCACGAGCCGCGAGGGATCGAGGGGCTTTGGCAGGAACGCGTGCGCGCGCGCGCGCCTCGCCCGCGCTCCCTCGTCATAGCCGGACATGGCCACGATGGGCGTGCCGCGCGTGTCCGGATCGTTGCGCAGGATCTCGATCAGCTCGACGCCGTCGACGTTCGGCATGCGCACGTCGACGATCATCACGGTGGGCCGCTTCTGGCGCGCGAGCACGAGGGCCTCGTCCGCGTCGTGCGCGACCTCGACGGCGAAGCCGGCGGCGAGCAGGGTGCTCTTCACCACATAGGCGGCGGCGCGGTCATCGTCGACGACGAGCACGCTGGCCTTCTCGGCGCCCGGCCGCGCGGCGCTGACCGGGAACAGCGGCGCCGGCTCTCCCTCCGCGCTCACCTCGGGCACCGCCTCTTGCGGCAGCACGACGACGAAGGAGACGCCCTTGCCCTCGGCGCTCTCGGCCCAGATGCGGCCGCCGTGCGCCTCGACGATGCGCCGGCAGATGGGCAGCCCGAGCCCCGTGCCGCGCAGGCGTCGATCGCCCTCGTGCTCGGCCTGCTCCCACTGATCGAAGATGCGCTCGAGGTCGGGCGCCTTGATGTGCTCGCCGCTGTTCCACACCGAGAAGCCGGCGGAGGCGTTCGTCTCCGCGCGCACGAACACCTCGACCTCGACGCGCCCGTTCGGCGGCGTGAAGCGCACCGCGTTCGTGAGCAGGTTGTTCAGCACCTGGTCGAGGCGCCCGCCGTCGGCCTGCACGTACGCGGGCGCGCTCGGCGTCTTGAGCGTGATCTCGACGCCCTCGCGCGAGAACGCGGGGCGATAGCGCTCGACGGCGTCCGCCACCAGCTCATCGAGCTCG
Organism: uncultured Myxococcales bacterium; assembly: GCA_964388085.1. GTDB lineage: Bacteria > Myxococcota > UBA727 > UBA727 > CAYLZW01 > CAYLZW01. Next base: position 16,808 of record CAYLZW010000091.1, read on the forward strand.
GTGCCCTGCAGCTCCAGGGTCAGCCGGTGCTGCGTCGCCTTCGAGAGATCGAGCAAATTGTCGACGAGGTTGTTGAGCTTGCCGACGCTGGTGCGCACCATCGTGAGGTATTGGCGCTGGCGCTCGTTGAGATCGCCCGAGGTGCCTCCGAGCACGAGATCGAGCGCGCCCAGGATCGAGGTCAGCGGCGTGCGCACCTCGTGCGTGATGTCGCTGATGAACAGCTCACGCTTCTTGTCGAGCTCGCGCTGCTCGGTGACGTTGCGCAGCACGACGACGACACCCGCGAGCGCGCCCTCCTGGTTGGTCACGGGGCTCACCACCGAGTGCAGCACTCGCTCGCCGACCTGCAGGTCCTCGGCGATGGCGTGGCTGCCGAGGCGCTCCCAGCCGCGCACCAGCTCGAAGGGGTAGAACGAGAGCTTGTCCCGCAGCATGCGCGCGGTCAGCTCGTGGTGCTCGTCGACCGCCAGCAGCTGCCGGGCCACCGCGTTGTAGACCACGACCTCTCCCGAGGCGTCGGTCATGACGAGGCCGTCCGCCATGCACTCCACCATGCGCTCGAAGCGGCGCCGCTCGTCGTCGGACCACGCGCGCATGCTGAGCAGCGAGTCGGCCAGGCGGTTGGCGAGGATGTCGAGCACGCGCTCGTCGTCGCGGCTGAAGGCGTCCGCGCTCCTCGAGGCCACCAGCAGCACACCGGCGTGCACGCCCTCGCGCACGAGCGGCACGAACAGGCGTCCGGCCAGCGGCTCGAGGGCGGCCTTCCCGCTCCCATCGTCGCTGTCGAGGAGGCCCGGCCCGGTGAAGCGCACCAGCAGATCGTCCTCGCTGAGCGGCGCGCCGCTCCAGGTCTCGTGGGCGTCCTTCACCGCGTCCGTCAGCGAGCGGAGCTCGCGCTCGGGCAAGGGCCGCACCGAGCGGAGGGTGAGCGTCGACTTGTTGCGCGGGCCGACGTTGACGAGGGTGGCGCTGGCGTCGAGGTCCACCACGCGCGCGAGCAGCGCCGAGACCTCGTCGACGATGGCGGCGTGGCTCTTCAGGGAGCTGGCCGCGGAGCTCACCTGGTAGAAGGCCTCGAGCGCGTTCAAGCGCCGCTCGGTCTCCGCGAGCAGCATCGCGTTCTCGCGCGTGAGCTGCGCGTACTCGAGCGCGTTCTCGACGGTCTGCACGAGGTCGGAGGTGTCCCAGGGCTTCGTGACGAAGCGGTACACCGGGCCGCGGTTGATGACGGCGATGAGGTCGGGCGGGTCCGAGTAGGCCGTGAGCATGATGCACACGAGCTCGGGGTAGCGCTGGCGGGCGCGCTCGATCAGATCGACGCCCTTCATGCCCGGCATCTTCTGGTCGGTGATGAGCAGGTCCACCGGCCCGCGCTCGAGGATCGCGAGCGCCGCCTCGCCGCTCTCGGCGGTGAGCACGTCGTGGTCGTCCTTGAAGGTCTCGCCCAGGATCAGCAGGATGTCCGGCTCGTCGTCGACGAAGAGCAGCTTCTTGCGGCCGGACAGCGCGCGCGCGGACACGCCGGTGAGACTAGCACGCACCTGCGGGACTGCAGAATTGCGCTCCACCTCGCGCGCCGTCGGTGCGCTTGCATGTGAGCGAAGCGCACACACGCGCCCGGGCGTGCGCGGCGGCGTTAGCTCGGCTTCACGCGGCTGCCGAAGGCGCGGCGCTGCGGCGGGTACAGGCGCTCCTCGTCGAGACCGAGGCGTGGCGCGAGCTCGCGGACGGCGAAGCGCGCGAACGCGGACAGCGTGCGCTCCGGCCGCTCTTCGGCGTTCCATCGGCGGCACAGGTCCTCGTCGAGGGCGAGGTCGTCGTACCAGGCCGCCACCGAGCCGCTGAGCGCGCGCTCGCTGCTCTCGTCGTACAGCCAGCCGGTCGGGCAGCGCGCCATGGTGCCGATGGTGGTGCGGGCGCCGTCCTCGTCCTCGAAGGCGTAGGGAAACACGCGGCAGATGCCGGGACGAACGGCGTAGGCCACGCAGCGCCCGCGGCCGTCCACCTCGTGCAGAAAGCCGCAGCCCCCGCCTTCGACGCGGCGCAGGAACAGGCGCACGTCACCGTCCTCGAGCGTGATGGGATGACCCGCCTGCACGTCGTAACCGGGCCCGAGCTCTTGCCACGGACGCAGCTCGAGGAAGCTCTCGAGCGGCAGCACCAACGTGAGCGCGAGGCGCACGGCCTCGACGGCGCTGATCTCGCACGGGTGGTAGCAGCAGTGACCGGGGCACGCGTCGCACGGCGAGATGTGTCGCTCCTGCAAGACGAGCGCGCGCGGCAGCAGCCGGTAAGGCTCCCAGTCCACCGTCGAGACCATGTTGGTGATGCTGAGACGCCGCATGTGGGGACCTCGTGAGCGCCGTCGCGCGTGCCCGTTCGTCGACGAGCGCAGGGTCGGTCCGCGCGGCTTTTCGTGTCAAGCCGATGGGGTATGGTGACTCCCCCGGGGAGCTCTCGCTTGGACCAGTTTCGGCACCACAAAGAGCGCGCAGCCGCCTTCTTGGCGAAGGGCAAGAAGAAGCACGCGCTCAAGGAGTTCCGCGCCGCGCTGGCGCTGAGCCCGGGCGATGTGCAGGTGCGTCAGAAGCTCGCCGACCTGCTGCTGCGCCTCGGCTACGACGACG
>CAYLZW010000092.1:0-19265 GCA_964388085.1 uncultured Myxococcales bacterium
GCGGACGTCCGCTTCTGGGTGCCCATGAGCGGCTTCACCGACAGCTTCAACGTCAGCGTCTCGTGCGCGCTGGCGCTCTTCGATCTCACGCGCCGTCGTCGTCAGTTCCTCGGCACGGGCGGTGACCTGCCGTATGACGAGAGCGAGGCGAGGGCGCTCGACTGGCTCGAGCGCGCGGCCCGGCGGGGTACGAGGAACCGGCTGCCCCGCGGGCATGACCCCGAGCGACGCGCGTGAGAGGCCGGCGGCTGGTCGACGGATGGTCCGCGCCGCGCGCGGCCGTTAGCGTCGCCCGCATGAATTCGTCTGCCCGGGCGGGAGCCCGCCTGATCGTCGCTGCCGTGCTCTCGCTCGCCGCGCTACCGCTCGTGGGCTGCGCCGCCACCGGTGGCAGCGAGGCGCGCGACGCCTCGAACGCGAACGTGCCCCCGCTCGAGGACGCCGCCGTGCTCGACGCCAGCGCAGCACCCGACGCCGGCGCGTCACCGTCACCCGATGCGGGTCCGATCGCGGTGACCGACGCCGGCCCCGCTCCCGCGCCGGACGCCGGCCCTCCGCCGCCCGCCGTGCTCAGCGTCGAGGGATGCGACTCGGCCAACGCCTCCTGCACGTGCACGGACCTGGGCGGAGCGAACGCCTGTACGCACACGTTCGGCGGCGTGTACGCGAACCTCGGCTGCTCGGGCAGCTACCAGTGCTGTGATGGAGCCTGGCGCAAGGGGCTCTCGGTCTGCGGCTCGTGCCTATGCAGCGACACGACGGGGGAGGCCGGGTGTCGCGCCGGTGACGACGTCACCAGCATGTGCCATCCGGTCTTCACGGGCACCGCGTCGGCCATCCCCGACGACGTCCGCGCGGACATGACGGGCAAGTCCTGGAAACCGGACATGGGCTGCCCCGCGTTCTCGCAGCTACGGCTCTTGCGCCTCTCGTACTGGACCTTCGACGGCGGCGTGGCCGAGGGTGAGCTCGTCGTACACCAGTCGGTGGCCAGCGAGGTGATCGACGTGTTCGAGGCGCTCTTCGACGCGCGCTTCCCCATCGAGCGCATGCAGCGCGTGGACGCGTACGATGCCGACGACGACGCCTCCATGGCGGCCAACAACACGTCGGCTTTCAACTGCCGCCTGACGACGAGCGGCACGCAGCTCTCGCAACACAGCTACGGCAAGGCCATCGACATCAACCCGCTGCGAAACCCGTACGTGACGAGCGGCGGCACCGTGTACCCGCCGGCGGGCTCGAGCTACGTGGACCGGAGCGAGGTGCGAGAGGGCATGATCGTGCAGCCGGGTCCCGTGGTCGACGCCTTCGACGACGTCGCGTGGGGCTGGGGAGGGCGCTGGCCCGGTACGAAGGACTACCAGCACTTCTCGGAGAACGGTTTGTGACGCCGAGCGCGCGGTGAGCTGTCGTGTCCTGTCGTGCCCTGTCGCTGCCTGACAAGGCGCCAGGCAGGAACCTTCAACCACTGTCAGTACATATCGCACCCCTCCGGCCGCACTCTGCTGCGTAACCGGAGGTTATGCGATGTCTCGAACCCTTCTCCGCACGGCCCCTCTGCTCACGCTGGCGCTGCTCGCGTGTGAGACCGCCGATCTGGCGCCGAGCGCCGCCGAGCAACACGATCACTCGCTCGCGCCGACCGCGATCGTGCTGGGTGATGACCTGGCCGACACGTTCGTCCACGCAGACGGGTGGCTCGTGTCCCCTCGGCTCGCCGCACCCGAAGGCGCGACGCGCGCGGCCCTGCAGATCGACCTCCGCCTGGAGCGCTCGGACGCCCCGCTGGTCATCGAGGCCCGCGGCTTCTCGGACGGCAACGCCGCCGAGTGGGTGCCCGCCGAGGTGACGTGGCGAGAGGCGCCATACGCGGTGGCGCGCGCGGAGCTCGGCTTCGTCGCGGACGAGATCCAGGTGCGTGTGCCGGACGGCGATCAGGCGGTGCTCTCCGCGCTCCGCTACGAGGCGGTGGTCCCGCTCGACGAAGCCGAGGAACTCGACGCCGCCGAGCCGACGCTGCTCGGGCCCGGCGAGACGCAGCAGCCCCTCTCGAGCGTCTGGTCGAACATCGGCGTCAAGTCGCGGGCCTACTGGGGGGCTCGCGCCACGCGCTGCACCACCCAGAGCGTCAGCAAGAACAAGATCGCGGTGCACCACACCGTGACGCCACGGACCTACGCGGGCACGTACGCGGCGCGCGTGCGTCAGATCCAGGCGTTCCACATGGACGGCCGCGGCTGGTGCGACATCGGCTACCACTTCATGGTCACCGCCGACGGCACCCTCTGGGAGGCGCGTCCGGTGCACCTGAACGGCGCGCACGTCGGCGGCTACAACATGGGCAACGTCGGCGTGAGCTTCATCGGGTGCTTCCACCCGACGAGCGAGTGCAACAACATGGGCGGCAAGACGCCGCCCGAGCGCATGGTCCAGCAGGGGGCGCGGCTCATCGCGCGCATCGCCTCGCACTACGGGATCTCCCGCAGCTCGTCGACGGTGAAGGGCCATCGCGATCACCCGTCGCAGTGGACGAGCTGCCCGGGCGACAACCTGCACGCGCGGCTCCCGGCGCTGCGCAGCTACACGGCCCCGCCGGCGGGCTTCTGCAGCGGCAAGAACGGTACGTGGTGCGACGGCAGCAAGCTCGTGCGCTGCACCGACGGCGTCGAGACGAGCCGGACGAGCTGCGCGCACGGCTGTGAGTCCATGCCCATGGGCACGCCGGACCGCTGCTATGCGCCGCCGGCGCCTCCGCCGCCGCCCTCCTGCTCGGACGTCATCCGCATCGGTGGCGCGTCGCGCTACGCGACCGCCGCCAACGTGTCCAAGAAGACGTTCCCGAACGGCGCGTCCGTCGTCGTCATCGCCTCGGGCGCGGACGGCAACACCGACGCCATCGTCGCGGGACCGCTCGCGCGCCACGAGGGCGGGGCGGTCCTGCTCACGCGCTCGACGGCGCTGCCCTCCGCGACGCGCGCCGAGATCGACAGGCTCGGCGCCACCCGCGCGATCATCGTCGGCGGGCCGAACACGGTGTCCAGCGACGTGCAGACGGCGCTCGAGGGCCTCGGCCTCACCGTCACACGGCTGTCCGGCGTGAACCGCTACGACACCTCGGCGGCCGTCGCTCGTCGGATCGGCGCCGCGGCCGGCTTCGCGTTCGTGGCCTCCGGCGAGGAGCGCGGCCTGGCGGACGCGGTCGCCGCGGCCGCGACCGCCGCCGCGCTCGACGCGCCGCTGCTCCTCGTGAAGAAGGGCGCGGTGCCCGCCGAGGTGGCGAGCGCGCTGAGCGAGCTCGGCATCACGCGCACCTACCTGACCGGCGGCACGACGACCGTGTCGTCGGCGGTCCAGCGGGCGCTGCCGAGCGCCGTCCGTCTCTTCGGAGGAGACAGGTACACGACGGCCGCCGCGGTCGCCGGCGCGGGGCGCATCCTCGGTGCGAGCCCGTGGCGCGTGTTCCTCACGCGCGGCGACATGACCACCGACGCCGTGACCGTCGGCGCCACGGGCCAGATGCTCCTGCTGTCGCGCACCGACGGGCTGCCGGCGGCGAGTCGGAGCTTCCTCTCCGAATACGCGTCGCGCGCGACGCTGGTCGGCGGCACGTCGTCGCTGAACGACGACGTGCACCGGCAGACCTGCGCCGCCTTCGACTGAAGCGCTCGGCGCTCCCTCGCGCTTGTCCTACCCACCCGATGTCCTCGCCTGACTCCTCACCTGATTCCTGGAGGTCCCGTCGTGCTCACGTCCCGTCGTTCACGGTTCATCCTTGCCCGGGCGCTGTCGCAGCGCGCGCTCCCGGCGTCGGCGCTCCTCGCGCTCGTCGGCTGTACGTCGCCCGACATCCTCGATCCGCTGGCGGCTGAGAACGTCGTCGTGGAGGAGGCGCCGCCGCCCGTGCCGGAGTCGGACGAGGTCCCGGCCGCCGACGCCGTGCTGACGAACCCGGATGGCTCGACGACCGACCTCGGCCGCGTGCGCTCGGTGACGGACCATCCGAGCGGCGGCGTGCTCGTGGTCGACGTGCAGGCCCACCTGTCGCTGGTGACGCAGGAGGTCAACCGGCGGCTGCTCGACGGCGTCGAGGGGCGGCCGGTGGTGCTGCCCGACGGGCGCGTCGTGGCGACCAGCGCCGAGGACCCCGTCGACACCGACCTCTGGCTCGTCACCATCGACGGCGCGCCGGCACAGCGGCTCACCGACAGCCCCGGCTCCGACGGCGCCCCCTTCGTGCTCGAGGACGGTCGGGTGATGTTCCTGTCGAGCCGGACGGGGGTCACGTCGCTCTTCGTCGTCGACCCGACCACGGGCGCGGCCAGCCAGCTGACCAACGAGGGCGAGCAGCCGGGCCGCCTCAGCGATCGCTTCGTGCCGCCTCCTGCCGTCGGTGAGCCGTGGCAGGAGGGCAGCCGCGTCTTCTACGACGCCGGCGACGCGGTCTGGTCCGTCGACGTCGTCACCGGCGCTGCGGAGGTGGTGCGATGAAGGCGCTGAACGGCTCGCTCGTCGTCGTGTTCGCGGTCGCGCTGCTGGCGTCCACCGCCGCCGAGGCGCAGAAGTATCGCTTGCCGATCAAGCCGAAGTCGGGTTGGTCGCGCTACATCACCAACCACGTCGACCACGCGGGCGGCGCGGGGCTGCAGGACTACGCCTGCGGCTCGAAGACCTACAACGGGCACGGCGGCACCGACATCGGCGTCGGCGGCTGGGCCGGGATGGACGCCGGCCAGAACGTCGTCGCGGCCGCGGACGGCGTCGTCATCGCGGTCAACGACGGCTGCTTCGACCGCTGCGCGAGCTGGGCGGGCTGCACGTGCTCGTCGACGTTCGGCAACCACGTGGTGCTCCGGCACGCCAACGGGCGGAAGACGTATTACGGACACTTCAAGAAGAACACCGTCGCCGTCTCCGTGGGCGAGCGCGTGACGTGTGGGCAGAAGCTCGGGCAGGTGGGGTCGTCCGGCTTGTCCACCGGGCCGCACCTGCACTTCGAGGTGCGCTACGCGGACAACACCAAGGACGATCCCTACCGCGGCAGCTGTGGCGGACCCATCACCTTCTGGGTGAACCAGGGCAGCTACAACGGCCTCCCGTCGACGACGTGCGACGGTGCCAGCGCGCCGCCGCCATCTCCGCCGCCGTCTCCGCCGCCGCCGCCGCCTCCGCCTCCGCCGCCGCCGCCGACGTGCGCGGAGGTGACGCGCATCGACGGATCGTCGCGGTATGTGACCGCCGCGAACGTGTCCAAGAAGGTGTTCGAGAACGGCGCCCCCGTCGTCATCATCGCCTCGGGCGCGGACGGTAACACCGACGCCATCGTCGCCGGACCGCTCGCACGGCACGAGGGCGGCCCCGTGCTCCTGACGCGGTCCACGGCGCTGCCGTCGGCGACGCGGGCGGAGGTCGCTCGGCTCGGGGCGAGCCGGGCGATCATCGTCGGCGGGACGAACGCGGTGTCGAGCGGGGTGGAGTCCGCGCTCTTTGATCTCGGCCTCACCGTCACCCGCTTGTCCGGCAGCAACCGCTACGACACCGCGGCGTCCGTGGCTCGGCGCATCGGTGGCGCGGCGGGCTACGCGTTCGTGGCCTCGGGGGAGGACGCTGCCCTCGCCGACGCCGTGGCCACGGCCGCCGCCGCCGCCGCGCTGGACGCTCCGCTGCTCCTCGTGAAGAAGGGCTCGGTGCCCGCCGCGGCCGCGAGCGCGCTCACAGAGCTCGGCATTACACGTACCTATGTCTCGGGCGGGCCGAGGTCGGTGTCGTCCTCGGTCCTCGAGGCGCTGCCGGAGGGGGTGCGCCTCTCGGGCAGCAACCGGTACGAGACCGCTACCCAGATCGCGGACGCGGCGCGCATTCTCGGCGCGAGCGCGCGGCGGGTGTTCGTCACCCGCGGCGACATGACCACCGACGCCGCCACCATCGGCGCCACCGGCGGGCTGCTCGTGCTGTCCCGCACCGACGGGCTCCCCGCGGCGAGCCGGACCTTCCTCGACCTTCACGCGTCGCGGGCGACCCTCGTCGGCGGGACGACGTCGCTGAACGACGACGTGCACCGCCAGACGTGCTCCGCCCTCGACTGAGCCCGGCGCGCGGCGAAGCGGGGCGCCGCGCGCTCCGGTCCCCATGAGCGCCGAGGCGTCTCTCGCTACGCCTCGGCGCTCATGCGTACGTTGACCATCTTGGAGATGCCCGGCTCCTCCATGGTGACGCCGTAGAGCTGGTCCGCCATCTCCATCGTGCGCTTGTTGTGCGTGATCACGATGAACTGCGAGATGTTGGACACGTCCTTCACCATCTCGTTGAAGCGGCTGACGTTCGACTCGTCGAGCGGCGCGTCGACCTCGTCGAGCAGACAGAAGGGCGAGGGCTTGATGAGGAAGATCGAGAAGATGAGCGAGACGGCCGTGAGCGCCTGCTCGCCGCCGGACATGAGCGCCACGCTCGAGAGCTTCTTGCCGGGCGGCTGCGCGTAGATCTCGACGCCGGTGCCGAGCAGGTCCGAAGGGTCGGTGAGCGCGAGCCACGCCTTGCCGCCACGGAACAGCCGCGGGAACACCTTCTGGAAGTTGTCGTTGATGGCCTCGAAGGCCTCGAGGAAGCGCTTCTTCGTCGTGCGGTTGATCTTGACGATGGCCTTCTCGAGCTGCGTGAGCGCGTGCGTGAGGTCGTCGCTCTGGCCCTTCAGGAAGTCGTAGCGGCGCTCGAGCTCGTGTGACTCCTCGATGGCGGTCAGGTTGATCTCGCCCATGGACTCGACCTGACGGCGCAGGTCCTTCACCTTGTCGACCGACTTGGCGTCGGGCAGCGGCAGCAGGTGGTAGTCGTACACGACGTCGCGCGGCCGAACGCCGTAGGCGGTCTCGGTCCTCGACGACAGCGCCTCGAGCTCTAGCTCCCTCTCGCGCAGGCGGATGGAGAGCTGGTTCAAGCGCGTGCGCGCCTCGTCGACCTTGTGGCGGCAGGCGCGCGCCTCGTGCTCGAGCTCGCGCACCGTGGTGGCGGCGACGTCATAGGCCGCTCGATCGCGCTCGAGCGCCTCCTTGACGAGGTTCCGCTCGCTCAAGAGGGCCTCGATGCGGCCCTTGGCCTCGACGATGGCCTTCTCGAGCTGCTCGCGCTCCTCGAGCGTGTCCTTCACCTGCTGCGTGAGGCGCTCGAGGCGGCTCTGCACGTCCTTCTCGTTGCGCTCGTGGTGCTCGAGGGACTGCTTCAGGTTCTCGCGCCGCTCGCGGTGGGCGGCCGCGCGGATCTTGAGCTGGGTCGCGCGCTCGCCGGCGGCGGCGAGCTCCTCGTCGAGCGCGCGTTCGCTGCCCGTGGCCAGCGCGAGCTCCTCCTCGGCGGCGGCCTTCTCATCCTCGGCCGCGCTGCGCTGCCCGAAGCGCAGCTCGAGCTGCTCGGCGATGACGCGCGCGTCGTCGTCGCCCTTGACGCGCGCGGCGCTGATCTCGTCCTTGCGCAAGCTGAGCCGCGAGCGGTCGTCCTGCGCGCGCGAGAGCTCCTGCTTCTTCTCGACCTCGACGAGCTGCAGCCGGTGGACCTCCTGCGAGAGCTCGTCTGCCTTCGCCGTCAGCGCGCCCACCTGCCGCGTCGCCTCGTCGCGCTCCTCGAGCAGCGTCGTCAGCTTCTCCTCCTCGACGGCGGCCTGCTCGGACAGCTCGCGGATCTGCCGCTTCTGGCGCAAGAGGCCGCTGTCCGCCTCGGACTCGGAGCCGCCGCGCACGCTGCCGTCCGGCGACAGCACGTCGCCGCGCGCGGTCACGAGCGTGGCGCCCGCCGCGATCGCGGCCGGCCAGAGGGAGAGCGCCTGCTCGAGGCTGTCCGTCACGTACGCTCGACCGAGCACGCTCTCGACGACGATCCTGTGCCAGTCGGGGACCGTCACCTCGTCGAAGATGCGCCGCGCGCCGCTCAGCCCGATCGCCACCGATGACGACGAGGGCAGGGCGCTCTTGACGAGCACCTCCACGCGCCCCTGCTCGCTGTCGTGCAGGTACGAGAGCGCGTCGCGCGCGGCCTCGGGGCTGTCGACGACGACGGTCTGCAGACGAGCGCCGAGCAGCGCCTCTACCGCCTCTTCGACGCTGGCGGGCGCCTCGAACAGATCGGCCAAGAGCCCGACGACGCCGCGCGCGGGATTGTCCTCGCGCTGCATGAGGGCCCGTACGCCCCCGGGGCTGCGCTCGTAGCTGGCCGCGATCTCCTCGAGCGACTTCAGCATCGAGCGCTTCTCGCCCGCCACCGCGCGCTGCTCGTCGACCCGACGCGAGAGCTCGACGAGGGCCTTCTTGCGCGCCTCGAGCTCCTGCAGCGTCCGGGTGCGCTCCTCCTCGGCCTGGCCGCGCAGGCGCTCGGCCTGCGCGCGCTCCTCGGTCAGGACCTCGATGCGCTCCTCGCGCTCCGCGAGCTGGCGCTGCAGCTCGTCGAGCTCCGTCGAGAGCGTGCCGAGCCGCTCGCTGAGCTGATCGCGCTTCGACGAGAGGCTCTCGACCTCGCCCTTGGCCTCGGCCGCGCGCGTGACGGCCGCCAGCATGCGCGCCCGCAGCGCCTCGATCGCGTACGCGCGCTCCTGGCGCTTGCGGGTGAGCTCCTCCACGACAGCCTGCGCGTCCGCCAGCGCCTGCTCGTGACCGGCGGCCTCCTCCTCGAGCTCTTCGGTGCCCTTCGAGAGGTCCTCGCGCTGAGCGGCGATGAAGCCGAGCGCCTCGCGCAGCCCGCCGATCTCCTCCCGCGCCTGCACCTCCCGCTTCTTGCCGACGTCGATGGACGTGGTCGCGTGCTCGCTCGTCTGCTCGGCCAGGCTGATGCCGTTGTCGAGCTCGTACAGCCGCGCTTGTGCCTTGGCGAGCTTGGCGTCGTCGTCGAGCAGCGCCAGGCGCTCGGTCTCGATGCGGAGCTCGAGCTCGGCGACCTTGGCCTCGTGTCCGGTCAGGTCCTCGCGCTCGGTGGTCGCGTGCTCGCGATCGAAGGACAGCGCCGTGCTCAGCTCGAGGAAGGACAGCGCCGCCTGGCGCAGCTCGATCTGCCGGATCTCGCCCTTCAGCTCCTTGTATCGCTCGGCCTTCTTCGCCTGACGACGCAGGGTGCCGAGCCGCCGCGAGATCTCGCTGGTCACGTCGGAGACGCGCTCGAGGTTGTGCCGCGTGGCGTCCATCTTGCGCTCGGCCGCCTGGCGCCGGGCCTTGTACTTCGTGATGCCGGCGGCCTCTTCGATGATGCGCCGGCGGTCCTCGGCCTTGGCCTTCACGAGCGTGGACACCTGGCCCTGCTCGATGATGCTGAAGCCCTTGGTGCCGAGGCCGGTGCCGAGGAAGAGGTCGGTGATGTCCTTCAGGCGGCAGGCGGTCTTGTTGATGAAGTAGTCGCTGTTGCCGTCGCGGTAGAGCCGCCGGGTGACCTCGATGAACGGGTAGCCCGAGTACTCCATGGGCACGTTGGCGCCGTCGTTCTCGAAGGTGACCGTCACCTCCGCCATGCCGGTCGGGCCGCGCTTCTCGGAGCCGTTGAAGATGACGTCCTGCATGGAGGCGCCGCGCAGGTGCTTGGCGCTCATCTCGCCCATGACCCAGCGCAGCGCGTCGACGACGTTCGACTTGCCGCAGCCGTTCGGCCCCACCACGCCCGTGATGCCCTTGCCGAAGCGCATGGACACGCGGTCCGCGAACGACTTGAAGCCCTGGATGTCCAGCTTGTGGATGCGCATGAGTCGGTGGTGCCTGGGCCACCCTCGACGAGGGCGGCGGGAGCGGGGCCGGAACGAGGTAGCACAGGGTGCACGACCTCGGAACGTCCACGGACCCCGTCGTCCCGGATTTTGCAGACCTCGGGCCAAATCGAGATTGGCGCGACAAGTGGCTTGAATTGCCCAGGAAACAGCCCCCCGGAGCTGCCGTCACTGCGGTCCTGCCAAGGTGGGGTCGTTGCCGCTGCGCGCCCGGCGAAGAAGCCGAGCAGGCTCCCGCGCCGCCAGCGCTCAGCGATGGCGTGACCTCGCGCCAAGGAGCACGATGCCGAGCAGCCAGAGGGGCGCCATCGCGGCGCGGCCCCCGCCCGTCTGCCCGCACGCGGCCGTAATGCTCGTGACGCTCGGATCGGCGGCGCCGCCCTCGATGGTCGTCGTCACCTCGAGCTCCCCAAGGCTGGCGACGGCGACGCTGTCGTCGGACGCGGCCGGCGCGAAGCGCAGCGTGTCGCCGCTGCCCTCGACCTCGACGTCGTCCACGCGCCACGCGACCGGGGCGCCGAACACGGGCTCGTCGCCCGCGAGCACGTGCAGCGGCAAGAAGCTCGCTCCGGACACGATCTCCTCGTCGACGATCGCTTCGGCCGCGAGCGACGTGATCTCGTCGATCCCGGTCGGCACGACCGTGAGCGTGAGGGAGGCCTCGCCGGCGCTGAGCTCCACGTCGGTCGCCTGGCTGACGCCGGTGGGGACGCTGAGGACGACGGCGGAGCGTGGCGAGCTGCAGCCCTCGAGCGCGCAGCCGCCGGCCGGTCGCGCGCTCACCCGATCGTCTTCGGCGGCCCCCTCGACCGCGTGCGTGCCGAAGATCTCCTCGCCGTCCGCCAAGAGCGTCGTGCGAAAGCCAGCGCTACCGCCCGAGAAGACGCGCACGCTCGCGACGTCGACCTCCGGCAGCGCGAACCCCTCGCGCTCCGGCGCGGTCACCGCGATCTCGAGGCTGTCGGCGTCTTTGACGGTGATCTCGCGCTCGCCCACGAGCTGTCCGCCGGCGTCGAGCAGCCCGACCGTGCCGGTGCCCGCGGAGCGGGTGGCCAGCGGGATCTGAATGACGCCGTCGATCACCTCGCTGATCTCGCTGTCGTCGAGCTGGACCACCGAGCCCGACGTCACCGCGCCGCCGTGCTGGTCGATGGCAAAGAACGCATCCGCCGAGCGCACCCGCAGCGTGAAGCGGGCGTTGGACGCGTACACGTGCAGCGACTCGGGCGCCTCCTCGAGCGGACCGTCGTAGACCTCGACGTCATCGAAGAACACCAGCCGCTCCCCGCAGGAGCAAGCCGAGAGCGCCAGCAGGGCGACGGGGAGGAGCAGACGAGCGCGCATGGGCGTCCTCCGGGGTGAGGGCCGACGATACCCTGTTCGCTTGCTCGCGTACGCCGCCCTACGCTGGCCAACGCGCGTCAGCCGACGAACGCGAGCGGCACGATGCCGCCGCCTCGGTGGACGTTCACGACGACATCCGTCGAGGCCCGGGCGAAGCCGCCGCTGAAGCGGCCGCCGTGGCACCAGAGGCTGACGCACAGCCAGCGCTCCTCGACGTCGCCGGAAGGAGCCGCCGCCGGCGCGTCGTCGAGCGGGCTGAGGCGCACGCGCGGCAGCTCCTGGCGCTCCTGCAGCACGAAGGGCCGCGTGCTCCCCGCGGCCAGCGCGTCATCGAGCGCGGTCTGCCAGCGCCACTCGCTCACGCTGTCTCCGACGACGACGCCCACGCCACCGTAGCCATCGGCTGGCTTGAGCACGAGGCGCTCCCGCTTCGCGCGCGCCTCCGGCAGCGCTTGCTCGTCGAGGACGCGCGTCCACGGCAGGTGCGCGCGGACGGCGGCGAGGGCCGAGACATCGCCGGCGAGCAGCTCGTCCGCGGCCCCCGACGAGAGCAGCGCCAGCGCGCGCTTGTCGTCGAGCAGCGCGTCCCGGAAGGGCGGCAGCACGAGGGTCTCTCCGGCGGCCAGGTGGGCGCGCAGCCGCGCTGTCTCGGACAAAAAAGGCTCGCTGACGAGCTCGTCCACGGTGTCGCGCACGATCACGTCCGCGCGCGACGCAGCGACGAACAGGCCCTCGGCGCGCACCTCGATGTCGCGCGGATCGACGACGACAGCACGCGTGCCAAAGCGCCGGTACAGCGCCGCCATGGCCTCGTGATCGGAGCGCACGAACGAGTCGCGGGCGCAGGCGAACGCGACCAAGGGATCGGCCGGGGGCTCGGCGCCGGCGTCGAGCGAGCTCTCGAGCGCGGCCAGCGTCATGCGGCGGTGGGCCTCCAGCAGCGACGGGGAGCGGAGGCGCCAGCCGCTGGCGGTCGCGATGGGGGAGAGGCACTCGGAGAGGCCGTCCCACAGGCGATCGCTCCACCCCGCCCCCGAGGCGTCACCGGCCTGCACCTCGAGCACCTTCATCGCGAGCGGACGCGCGGGATCGAGCGCGACGTCGAAGCGACAGGCCACCGCCGCGCCCTCCCGAGCCGTGCGCAGGGCCAGCGGCTCCACGCCGGGCGGCAGCGAGAGCTGATCTCGAAAGCGAGCGTCGTCGAACCATGCGCGCTGGACGCACAGGAGCGCGCGTCGCAGCCCCTCCACCGCGCGCGCGAGCGGCTCCGCGTGCTCCTCGTCGAGCAGCGCGGGCGTGAGGAAGGTCCGCACACGCTCCATGCCGTAGCGTCGTCGACGTTCGGCGAGCACGCGCTGCCAGACGTCCGCGTTCGCGTGCGCGGCGGTGAAGAAGGCGCGCTCGGCGGCGGCCGCGCGCTTCATGCGGGCACAGCGTCGTGCGGCGCGAGCAGGCGCGCGGCCAGCCGCCGGACCTGCGCGTCCTCGTGCGCGGCCGTCACGCACACGCGGAGCTGCGGCTCATCGCGGGGCACGACCGGGAACAGCGCCACCGAGACGAAGTAGCCCGAATCGATCAGGCGCTCACCGACGTCGATGGCCTCGTCGGCGCTGCCCATGGGGATCATGCGAATGGGGCTGAAGGGCAGGCCGGGGCGTCCGAGCGCGTCATCGAAGGTCTGCACTCGCTCTCGTAGCGTCCGCTGCAGGCGCGCGACGTCACCGCGCTCGTGCAGGTCGAGGGAGGCGAGCGCCGCCGCCACGATGGAGAAGTCGAGCGGCGCCGAGAACGCGTAGGTCTGCCCGAAGCTGCGCAGCAGCCGCTCCTGCCGCTCGCTGCCGAGCAGCACGCCGCCGCCGTTGGTGCCGAAGCCCTTCGAGAGCGAATACGCGACGACGACGTTCTCCGGCACACGCCCGCCCGCGGCCGCGATCGCGTAGCCCTCACCGCGCTCACCGAAGATGGACGTCCCGTGCGCGTCGTCGATGTAGAGCGAGAAGCCGAGCTCGCCGGACAGCCGCAGCAACTCCGGGAGCGGACAGAGCCCGCCCATGGAGTAGACGCCGTCCGCGACGTAGACAGCCTCGAGGCCGCGAGCGTGCGCCTCCTTCACCTCACGGGCGAGCGCGTCGAGGTCGTTGTGCGGGATGGTGCTGACCTCCGCCTCCTCGGCCAGGATCGGCTTCAAGCACTGCATGGACGCGTGCGCGAAGCGATCGAACACGAGGCGCACCCCGCGGCGAGGGCGCTCGGGCAGCAGGGCGCCGGCAGCGACGAGCGGCAGCGCGGACATGTGCGCGCTCGTGACGGAGGGGAAGGTCACCGCCCGGCCGCCGAAGTGCCTCGACAGGCGCGCCTCGAGGTCGGCGTTCGGCCCGATGGTGAAGCGCGTGCGCGCGCAGCACAGGTGCACGCCCCACTCGTCGAGCACGGCCTTCGCTGCCGCGATGACCTCGGGGTGCTGATCGAGGCCGAGGTACGAGCAGCCCACGAACTCGAGCACCTCTCGTCCGTCGGGCAGCGTGACGTGCTTTCCTCGTCGTCCGCGCAGGCTAACGCGCATGAGGCCCCGTCGCTCCGCCTCGTCGTAGGCGGGCCGCGCGTGCTCGATCACGTGCTGGAGCGATCGTCGGCGGCTCATGCGGGGGCGTCCACGGCAGGTTCGAGAGGGATGGGTCGCCAAGCCACGGGATCCACCGCGACCATGCGCAGCTCTGCCACGTGGCGCCGGCCGGCGTCGTCCCGCAGCCACAGCTCGTCGAGCGAGGGCAGCGCCTCGGACAACGACAGGGTCTCGGCGCCGCGGCAGGCGCGGGCGAGCACGTCGACCGAGAGAGGCGAGCGCAGGTCGACGAACACGGGCTTCGGCTCTCTCGGCACGCGCGCGAAGACCATCGGCGGCAGGTCGAGATCGCGTCGCAAGGCTCGTGCGGCCACGAAGCGCTCGGCGCCGCGGGTGTCGACGAGCGGCGCGAAGGCGTCCTTCGGCAGCTCCCAGCCCTCGCGCTGCAAGACGGCGCCGCCGACCAGCACCCGCGGGCGGTGCGCGCCGCTCGTCGTCAGCTTCAGCTCCGTCGTGGCGTTGAGCTTCAGCACGCGCTCCAGGACCTGCAGCAGCTCCCCTCGCCAACCCGTCGCGCGATCGCTGGCACGCAAGAAGCCGTCCTCGCGCACGACGTCGAGGTCTCCGAGGCGCAGCGGCGGTGTCCCGAGCCACGAGCGCCACGGCGCGCCGGTGTCGAAGTGCACGTCGCCGTCGCCGAGCAGGGAGTCCTGGGCACAGAGCGCGTAGCTGTCGTGCTGCAGCTCCACGATGAGCGAGGGCACGTCTCGTCGCTGCAGCGCCGCGAGCACACCCGGCCGCGGGCTCTGGGTCACCGCCTGCAGCACCGCGAGCGTGTTGATGCCGGCGTGCACCTCGCCAAGCACGGGCGTGAAGCGGCCTTCGCGAAAGGCGTCCTCGCCGTCCGCGGCCAGCAGCACGTCGGGCGAGTGATGACGGGCGCTCGGAAACCCCGGCTGCGGTGCGTCGAAGGACTCGCGCATGCGCGCGGCGAACGTCCCTTCGTCGACGTGGACGCGGCTCCCGCTCAGCGGACCGAGCGCCTGGGTGAGCCGCCGCTGCACCTCGTGGCTCGCGCGGGTCAGGAAGGCCGGCCGCCCGTGCGCGAACAGCGGGATGAGCGCTCGATAGATCTCGACGAGCGGTACGCTCGCGCGACCATGGCGACGGGTCTCGTAGAGGTTGGCGAGCAGCGCCTGAAAGCCGCGCGCCACCTCGTAGCTGAACCAGCGGGCGGCGCCGAGCACGGGCGTGAGCAGCGGGCTCAGCCGCTCGACGACGACGCCGCCGAAGGTGAGCTCTAGATCGCGCCGGCAGTTGAGCAGGAAGGGCGTGCGACAGGCGTACATCTCGCCGGGGCGTCGCTCCGGGGCCGTGCCCGTGACGGCCTGGAAGCAGGCGTTCGACGACGACACCGCCGCCTCGAGCGCGCCGGCCGGCTCGAGCGCCGCCCGCAGCGACGACGTCGCGCCGCAAAGCCGCGCCGCTCGCTCTCTCGCGCGCTGCACCGCGGGCACCTCGCCGGGCATGTCATGGAGCGCCATCAGCAGGGCCTGCTCGGGAGCGTCCGTGATCTGCACCGGCAGCGAGAAGCGGACGAGGCCCTGCCGGCGCAGGGACAACAAGCACGCGAGCGCGCGCTCTGCGCTGACCTGTGCGTTGACGTCGCCGTGCGCCGCGGCGCGGGCCGCGATGTCGAGGGCGCTGGTGCGCCCGTCCACGCGCTCGAGCAGCGAGCGCTCGAGCTCATCCAGCTCGCGCACGGCCAACAGCGAACGACCGACGCCGCTCAAGGCGCTGCCGCTCAGCCGCGCCGACGCCGCCAGCGACGGGAACAGATGCGGCAGCAGCTCCTCGTCGCTGAGCAGCGCGCGCGCGAGCGCGTCCACGGCCCAGGGCTCGAGCTGCACGGACGACGACGCGAGCAGACGTGCCCCCGGCCGTTGGCGCAGCGGCGTCGTGGCGTCGTCCAGCGTCGCCCACGCGACCGGACCGAAGAAGCCGACGGTGTCGTTCTTCGTCGCGTAGCGCTGCAGGTACGAGAGCGCGAGCAGCTCCCCTTTGCGCGTCTGGCTGGAGGTGTCGTCGAGCGAGCGCCGCTGCAGCGCCGCGAGCGCCCCCGACAGCGCGCTCGGGTTCTGCCACGCGAGCGCGCGTCGAAAGTCGTCCGCGCCAAGGAGCGCGCGGCAGGCACGCGCCCACTGCTTGCGTTCGTCGTCGAGCGCGTCGATCACCCGAGCGCTCGCCTGCCGAGCCCGAGCGCGGCGCTCGTCGAGCGCGGACGCCAACGAGGCGAGGGGCGCCGGCAGCGAAGGGTCCGCGGCGGGGCGCGCTCGTCGCACCTTCGTCAGCGCCCGGACCAGCGCGCGGCGGGCCTCCTCGTCGAGCGGCTGCCCTCTCAGCCGAGCGGCGGCGTCGAGAAAGCTCGCGCTCGCGAGGTCGGCGGCCCGGCGCTGGTCGAGCGCGTCCTCCGCCGCCGCGACCGCCCGCTCGGCGCGAAAGGGAGCCAGCCGGTCGGCCGAGAACCCCGCGCTGCGCACCTCGACGACGGACCACACCTGCCAGCCCTCCGCCAGCGGACGGTGCGGAGGCGCCTCGCCATCGGGCAGCGCACGAACCGGAAGCGTCGAGGAGGGCGCCCTGTCGGACGTTCGCATGGTCAGGTCGCCCACACGACGGTGAAGCCCATGTGACGCGGGGGAGGCGAGAGCACGAGCCCGGCCTCGTCCGGCGCATAGCGCGCGAAGGCGCCCGCGTAGCGGCCGCCGATGACGAGGAGAGACAGCTCCACCCGCACGTCGATCCACTCGAGCGCGCCGCCGACTATCGCGGGCACCCGCGTGCGCGGCAGCGGGACGTACTCCTGCAGCACGTAGTCGTGCGTCCCGGCAGCGACGTCGAGCATGCGGTTCCAGGCGCGACCGTTCGTCGACACGCCCACGAACGTGTGCTTGCCGTCGAACGAGCGCTTCAGCACGAGCCGGTCCTTGTGGCGCCGATAGCCGGCGACGTTCTCCGCGAGCGGATACTCCGAGTAGGCGCACCGCACACAAGGCCGCTCGTCGTCCGGCGCCCGCGCCTGAAAGGTCGGCAGCTCCTGGATGACGGGCATGGCGCCCTTGTCGACGAGGAGGTGCGCGAGCGGTTGCAAAAGGCGCGCGTTGCCGACGTGCGTGCCGCGCAGGTGCGCGAGCTCGCGTGCGAAGCGCTCGGGCGCGAAGCCGAAGCAGGTGCCGATGGGCAGCTGAAAGACGAGGTCCACCCGCTGCCCCGCGCTCGTGCGCGTCTGCCCGTCGTCGTCGATGTCGAGCTCGTCCTCGTGCACGATGGCGCTGCCGATGCCGCGCTCCTTTAGCCGTCGCTGCACGTGCCGCACGAGCTGGATGACGCGCTCCTCCCAGCCGAGGATGATCGCGTGCTCCTCGTGGTGCGCCAGGATCGCGACGAAGCGGCCTCGCTCGTCGCCGTCGGCGGCGCGGGGCAGGCGCGACTCGATCATCGCGAGGACGCTCTCGAGCGGGTTCACCATCTCGCCGCCCGCGTCCGCCAGCGCCGCGAACGGCGGCAGCGACGACAGGAACGAGCAGACGAGCTCAGGGTACGCGCAACTGATGAGGTAGCCGTTGCCGAAGTTGGGCTCGGTCATGACGAAGCCGTCGTCCGCGAGCACGCCGTCCGGGCGCAGCACGAGGCCGAAGTCTCCGTCGAGCAGCGCGCCTCTCACGTCGAGGGCCGCGATCAGCTCCTCGGTGAGCGGCACGCGTTCGGCGAGCGCCGCCGGGTCGTGGGCCAGCGGGAGGAGCTGGTCCCGCAGCTCGAGCATCGCGCGGTGCAGCGCCTCGCTGAGGTGCTCGAGCGTCGCGCGGGAGAGGAACAGCGGCCTTAGGGCGAGGCCGGGGTCGTCGAGCACCGTCAGGTCGTTCGCGCGGCATCGCTCTCGAAAGGCGGCCGCGGCGTCGAGGATCGCGCTCGCGTTGTCCTGCAGCGCGCGGTCCCAGCGAGCGACCAGCGCCGCATCTTCGGGCAGCGCCGGGGCCGACGCCTCTCGCGGGCTCGACGACCGGAGCTCAGCCCTCGTCGTCACCGGCCTTCTTCTTCTCGTCGAGCGCCTTCGAGGCGCCCAGGCGCGCGAGCAGCCCCCCGCCGACGCTGCCCGTCGGGCGCGGACCCTCACTCTGCAGCGGGCGGCCGCCGGCCTGCTGGCCGAGCAGCTCTCGTACGGCCTTCGAGACGTCGCCGCCGCTCGCTCCCGCGACGCGCTCGCGCACGAAGCGCTGGAAGGCCTCGACCAGCGTCGGGTTCGGCGGGTTTCGCTCGTAGAACGCCGTCACCTTCACGGCGACGTCGTCAGCGGGCGTGCTCTCGTCGACCCCGGCAGCCAGCGCGAGCAGACCCAAGAGCTCCTGCGCTTCGGGATCGAGCCCACCGTCGGGGAGCGCCTCGCCGAGCTGCAACAGCACCAGCGGCAGGAAGTGCCGCACGTCGCCGTCGGAGAACCGGTAGGTGCCGTCTTCGTCCTGCTGGTCGAACAGCGCGAGGAGCGACTGGGCGGTCTCTAGGTCCTGCTGGCTGGGATCGGGCATACCGGCTCCGTTCGAGCCGCCGCGGGCTCGTCACGCGACAACCCTGACGAGGCCGCTCAGGCGGTGACGCCGCCGTCGACGAAGGGATCGGGCGCGGTGTTGGCCGCGAGCTCGTTGGCCGCCATGAGCAGCGCGCTCGACATCGCCGCCATGCCGTCCCGAACCGAGGGCAGCAGCTGGAGATCGGGGGTGCCTTGAAGCTTCGCGATCAACGTCTGGCCGAGCTGCTGGACGTCGGCCGACGAGAGCCCGCTGGCCTTCGCCTCGTTGGCGATGCGGGAGGCGAGCACGTTCGTGTTGTTGTTGATCGGGCCAGGCATGGATCCCCCTGAAGGTGCGTGGGTCGAGCTGCCGACAATAGCACCAGCGCCGCGCATTTGGCGTGGAGCGCTCGGCGGTCGCGCCGATCGCGAGCGAGGGCCCGCGCCCCCTCGCCGCTACTCGTGAAACAACGCCAGGAAGCCTTCGCTCTTGCGCACGTTGTCGAAGAAGCGGTCGGCCTCGGCCCACGCCCGCACGCGCTCGCGCTCGACCTCGGCCGCCTTCGCGAGCGCCACGAGACACTCCGCCTCGCGCCCCTGCGCCGAGCGGAGGGCGGCCAGGTGGTAGTTGGCCATGATGTCGCTCTCATCGAGCTCGAGCGCGCGCGTGAGCGCCTTCTCGGCCTCCTCGTAAAAGCCCTTCGACGTGTACGAGATACCGAGGTCGATGTGTGCGTCGAGGTTGTCGGGCTCGGCCTTCACGACCTCGCGCAGGTGCGGGATGGCCTCGCCGTAGCGGCCCATGTCCATCAACACCGTCGCCATCTCGTGGCGCGCGACGCTGTCTCGAGCGTTCTGGTCGAGCGCCATCTCGTATTCGCGCAGCGCCTCGACGAAGTTGCCCCGCTCGGCGAGCGTCAGCCCGAGGTTCAAGTGCACGTCGGGGTAGTCCCACTCGAGCTCGATGACCTCACGGTACTCGCGGATGCTGAGGTCGTAGGCGTGCGTCGCCAGGAAGCAGGCGAGGTTGTAGTGCGCCGTCGGGCTCTGCGGCTCGAGCTCGATGG
>CAYLZW010000093.1:0-19252 GCA_964388085.1 uncultured Myxococcales bacterium
GAGCCGATGGCGTCGGGGTCATCGAGGTCGGCCTCCTCGTCGAGCACCCAGCTCGAGACGTGCTCGACGTTGAACCACTCCCACTCGCTCCTGAGCTTGAGCGCCCAGGCCGCGTCTCGCTCCCAGAAGGGGTTCTGCACGAAGGGATCGTCGACGCCGGTGTTGTAGTTGGCCGAGGCGAAGAGCTTCGGCAGCGCGATGCGCGCGCCCGTGTAGGAGAGCCAGTCGCCGAAGCTGCCGTCGATGAAGATGCCGCGCCCGTTGTCGCGCTCGGTGAAGCGCAGCTTGCCCACCGTCCACGGGTTGAACATGCCGAGGTCGCTGGCGCCGAGGTGGATGTAGCGCACCGTCGGGATGGGCGGCGCCACGCGCAGATAGATCCCGCGCAGCTGCAGATAGCCCGCGTGGTTCATGCCGAGCGACTCGCCCGAGCCGTCGAGCACCGCCTTCAGGTCGCCGTTCTCCCAATAGTTGGCCCACTGCTGTCCGTAGCGCGACTGCAGGCGCGCGCCCGCCTCGACGAAGTCGCTGACGCGGCCGATGACGGTGAGCCCGAGCTCCGAGCAGAAGCCGTTGTCGCCGGAGAAGTTGTCCCCCTCGGGGGCGGGGTTGCCGTAGCTGACGCAGCCGCCCGACTGGTTGTTGCGCACGAGCACCTTGGTGAAGAAGTCACCGCGCCACTCGAGCTTCACCGGCAGGCGATCCGGCTCGAAGAAGCCGTCGTCCTTCGCCTCCTGTAGGCGCTCGTCCAGCTTCTCCTCGAGCCTCTGCTCGAGCTTCTTCTCGAGCTTCTTCTCGACGAGGCGGTCGATCTCCGCGCGCATCGCGGGATCGAGGACGCTCGCGGGGGCGGGCGCACTCGTCGGCTCGGGCTCAGCCTCAGGCTCCACCACGGGGGCGGGCGTCACGCTGTCCGCCGGATCGACGCCGGCGTTCTGCGCGAGCACGGCTGTCGACGTCAGGACACCCAGGACGATCGCGGAGGCAACAGAGCTCTTCAAAGTGCGCTCCAGGAGATCTCACGCAGAGCCGCAAAGCCCGCAAAGGAGGTCGTTCTTTGCGGCTTCGCGGCTTCGCGGCAGATCATTTCGATCGTCGTCACGGGCGAGGACAGCGCTCGGCGCTGCCAGCCCCGGTTACTGTCGCACCATCTTGAGCTGGGCCTTCTTCTTGGCCTTGGCGTCGTACTTCAGCATGGCGGCCTGGGCGGCCTTCTCGTCGTCGCCGCCCTTGGCCTTGCCGGCGAGCACGTCGACGAAGTGCGGATCGATCTCGCCGTCGTCGCCGCCGCCGAAGCGGTGCTCACCCTCGTACTCGTTGACCTTGCGCGAGAGGATGTCCTTGCCCTTCGGATACCCCTCGTTGGAGGCGGAGAGCACCTGCCAGCCGGCCTTGCCGATGGCGGCGCCGAGCTCCTTCTTGGCGAACAGCGCCGTCACCGTCTTGCCGCGCGCGCTGACCTTCTTCGGCAGGATGACCTTGTCCGCGAGCTTGGGAGCCTTCTGCTTCAGCTCGGCGAGGATGGTCTTGTTGTTCTGCGGCGAGATGAAGATGACCTTCTCCCAGCGCGAGTCGTCGGCGAACTCGGCGTTCATGCCGGGCAGGGCGTCCTTCTCGCCGGAGCCCGGCTTGCCGTCGGTGTCGACGTAGACCTGGAACATCTGCAGCGAGAAGCCGTTGCCCGGGTTCGGCCACTTCTTCGAGTCCCACGGGTCCTCGATGGCGGCGCCGACGGTGATCTCGATCTCGACGTCGCTGCCCTTCTCCTTCACCTCGACGGAGGTGATGTCGAAGGAGCCCTTCTTATATTCGGCGCCCGTCGGGTACACGTAGCTGCCGGGCCCGTTGTCGTCGCCCTTCGGGTCGCTGAGCTCGAGCGTGCCGGCGCTCGCGGCGGCGCTGACGAGGAGCACACCCGCGGCGAAGGCGAGCGAGGTCGGATGGCGTCGAGCGGCATGCGTCGAACGGTGCGGCACGGAGTCCTCCCGGGGGTTCTCTTTCAATGGCTCCCGACTGCTAGTGCATGCGCGCCGATGAAAAAAGGGTAGTGCTCACCGCCGCCCGTCCGCCGGCCGAGGGGTGAGCGACCCGGTTGCGGTGCTCCCCCCCGACCGCCATACCCGGCGGCCATGACTGCCCGTGCGCCCGCGGTGGCCCGCCTCGTCGCTGCGCTCTCGCTCCTCGTCGCGGCGCTCGCTTCGCCCGGCGCGCGCGCGGAGGCGATCCTTCAGTTCTTCGAGACGCCCTGGGCCGAGGTCGAGGCGCGCCTGCCCGAGGTGGCGGCGGCCGGCTACGACGCCATCTGGCTGCCCCCGCCGACGAAGGGCACCGAGGGCCTGCGGGACGTCGGCTTCGCCCTCTACGATCGCTTCGATCTAGGGGATCGCTTTCAGCGCGGCACCGTCGCCACGCGCTACGGCTCGAAGGACGACCTGCTGGCGCTCGTCGAGACCGCGCATCGCTTCGGCGTGCGTGTGTACTTCGACGTCATCATGAACCACAACGGCAACCCCAGCACCATCGAGAACGTCGGCGTCGATCTCGACATGGTGGAGCTCGACGGTTGGCCGGGCATGAGCCCCTGGGACTTCCACGTGCTGCCGGCCAAACAGGCGCCGCACGGTGACTGCCCCGGACCGCCGACGTGTCAGCTCTGTGCCTTTCAGCCGACGCACGATCCGCCGCAGAACACGGTGGGCATCGCCGACTTCCGCGTCGTCGAGGACGACCTCTCGCTGCGCGCGGGGGGCTGGAACCTCTGCGTGAACCCGAGCGGAGGCGAGCAGCGGGTCGCCAACATGACCATCGCGGACGCCTTGCTCGTCAACGGCGGTGACGACGTGGCCGCGAGCGCGATCCTGGAGGGCTACCTCGATGACGGCTTCACGCACATCGTGAGCGCGCCGCGCTGGGACTTTGCCGGCGGCAAGAAGTTCGAGGAGATGAACTGGACGCTGCTTGGCCTCTTCGACGTCGCCACCGAGCAGTACCCGGACTACACAGGTGGCGTGCACGCGTGGGACGGCCACAACGCCGTGAACGGCCTGCCGTTGCCGAGCTTCGTCCGGCATCCGGGACGCCCCGAGCTGTATCCCGACGTCGCGAGCGGTGGCGCGCTCCCCGAGGAGGACGTTCGCGAGCTGCAGATGCGCTGGATCCGCTGGCTGATGCTGGAGGTCAAAGCGGACGGCTTTCGCCTCGACGCCATCAAGCACGTCTATCCGAATTTCTATGGCGCGGACTTCCCGGGCGATCCCATCGCGTTCAACGCCGTCATCCAGGACACCTATGACGAGGTGCACGGCCACAGCGACGTCGACGACGCCGACCTGATCGATGACGCGGCCATCTTCGGCGAGGCCTTCACGAACAACTGCGACGAGCTGAAGCCGTACATCGACACGGGCATGCGGGCGCTCGACTTCCCGCTCTTTGGCGCGCTCGGGCAGCTGAACGGTGCCGACAACGACATCGGCCAGTTGAGCGCGCCGCGGCCAGGCGGTGGCTGTGACGACGTTCACTATGGTGCCTTCGGCGGCCTGAACCGGCGCAGCGGTGTGGCCTTCGCGCACTCGCACGACGAGTGTCAGAAGCACGAGTACCGCACCACCGACGACTGGGCGAACCCCGAGTTTTCGCGCTGCTTCCCGCAGGCCGGCAACCCCGACCTCATCTACGCGTTCCTGCTCACGCGCGACGCCGACGCCACCGTGTTCTTCGACGGCAACAACTGGACGAACCAGAGCTTCGTCAGGAGCGGGCGACCGGACGCGCTCGGCGACACCTTCGCCGGCGGGCCGCAGCGCGTGATCGTCGAGCTCGTCGACGCGCACCGCCGGATCGCGCGCGGCACGCACACCGACGCGCTCAACCAACGAAACGTCTGGGTGGGCAGCGACGCGTACGCCTACGAGCGCATCGTCGACGGGCTGCCGGCGGGGCTCGTCGTGCTCGATGACCGACAGGGGCGCGACGCCACCTTCGGCAACGACAGCCAGGCAGGCTCGTTCGTCTTCACGAGCTTTGCTGCGGGCACGGTCCTCGTCGAGCTGACGGGGAACGCGCTCGAGTGGGCCAGGACCGTGACGGTGCTCGATCCCGACGTCGTCGACGACAACGCGGGTGAGGCGCCGGAGGTGAACGCCGCGCGCGACAACTACGCCGCGGCCAACGGCGCACAGCCTCCCGCGGGCTACGGCATCGTCTACACGGGCTTCCCCGGCGGGCGTTACGTCGTGTACGCGCCAGAGGCCGTGCGCTCCGCGGTGCTCGGCGTGCAGGTCGATGGCGCGGCCGCAGCGACGACCATGGTGACGACAGCAAGCGACAAGGTGCTTCCCGACGGCGTGACGCTGGTGACGGACGCCTCGGTCGAGATGTTCGTCGTCCCTGCCGGCGCCTCCTTCACGCTCACGGTCAACACCGACGAAGCGGTAACGCCGACGACGGTGGCGGCGCAGCTCGATGGCGATGCCGCGCTGCTGCCCGGCACCGCGCTGACGTCGACGAGCGAGCGCTTTCTAGACGGCTTCAAGCCGCTCTCCGCCGGCAGCGCGGGCGCGTACTCGCTCGCCAGCATCTCGACGGCAGGGCTGACGAACGGCGTGCACGGCGTGCGCGTTCGCTTCGCACGAAACATCACGGGCGCCGCGCAGGCGCAGGACGAGGTCGTGCTGCCGTTGTGTGTCGGCGCCGCCGCCGACTGCGAGCCGCGGGAGCCGAGCTTCCCAGAGCCCCCTGTCGAGGTCGACGCGGGGCCGGACCCGGTCGAAGACGACGCCGGACCTGATCCCGAGGACGATGCGGGTCCGGTCGTCGGTGACGACGCGGGTCCGCGCCCCGACGCGGGCGAGGGCGAGGACGCGGGGCCTATCGATCCCGGCGCCGATGACGACGGTGACGACGTCATCAACGCGGAAGACAACTGTCCGCTCGAGCCGAACCGCGAGCAGGGCGACTTCGACGAGGACGGCGTCGGTGACGTCTGCGATCTCTGCCCCGCCGACGTGCGCGGCCGGGCGGTGGACGGCGATGGCTGCCCGCTGCCCACCGCGGAGGAGCGCGCGCTCATCGTCGACATCGCGCGGGCCATCGCCGAGGGGCGGAGCAGCCCGGGCGCGCTCGACCTCGACCAGAGCGGCGTCATCGACGTCGCGGACCTCGACATCGCCATCGGGCGGGCGCACGTGCCGCTCGCGCTCGACGGAGGGACGCCATGACGCGGCCGCTGCTCGCCCTTCGGCTCCTGCCCGCGCTCGTCCTCGTCGCTGCCTACGGCTGCACCTGCGCGGCTCCGACGGGAGACGGTGGCGTCCCAGACAGCGGCCGTGTGCTCGCGCGCGCCGCCGAGGGGGGCGGCGTCGAGATCGTGCTCGCCGACCTGACGACGCCGCTGCGCACCCTGCAGGTGGACGTCGTCCTTACCGGGGCCGAGGCCACCGGCGTCGTGGCGGCCGGCCCCGTCGCGTTCAACCTGCTCGAGGCCGCTCTCGACGAGCCGCGCGCCCAGCTGACGCTCGTCGTCGCGGACACCCGCCGCCTGCCGCTGAACAACGGCGCCATCGCGCGCCTCGTCACCACGGGGGACGCCGAGGTCACGCTGTCGAACGCGCTCGCGGTGGATGATGACGGGGAGCGGCGCGCGCTCGCCACGGGCGCGGACTGATCATGCAGACACACACGGCGTCGAACCGCTCCCGCGCGTGCCGCCTCGTCTTCGCCGCGGCGCTCGCGTTCGGCGTGGCCGGCTGCGGTCTCGAGGCCTGCTTCGGCTTCGGCGACTTCGAGCCCACCCCCGAGCCCGAGGCGTTGCTGAACGGCGTGGTCGGTGACCTGCCCGACGCGCTGCAGTCCCGAGCCGGCGGCGCGGCCTTGCGCGTGCGCGCGCTCAGCGTCGACGGCGCCGAGCTCGCCGCCGCGAGCGCCCGCGTGGGGGAGCCCTTCGCGCTCCAGCTCGGTGCGGGCCTCGACCACTTCAATGTCCGCGTCGTCGTCGACGGCGGCTCCCTCTTGCTGAAGGACTTCGCGCCCGAGGCCGCGGCCGGCGCCGTGGTCGACGTCGGCACCGTCGGGCTCACCTCCACGGCGGCGTCGCTCGTCGTCGAGCGCTACGCCGTGCGCGAGCGCGCGAGCCTCGCCAGCACGCCGACGGGCACGCTCGCGGAGGTGCTCGAGAACGCGAGCGGAGACGAGGGCGCCGTGGCGGGCTTTCGCGGCGTCGTGTCGGACATCCTCGCTGCCGCCGATCCGTCGTCAGGCGAGCCCGCGTTCGCGGCGGACGGCTACGCGGCCGACACGGTCGCGCTCGGGCAGGGGGGCGTGGAGGCGGCCGCCTACTCCGCTGCGCTCGAAGCCGCCGTCGACGCCTCGCTCGTGCCCGTCGTGTGCGACCCGAGCCGCCTGAGGGTGATGTTCGCCGTCGATGTCAGCGGGCAGGGCAAGGACGGAAACGGCGCCGCGCAGTTCATTCGGCAGCCGCCGAAGGAGGGCAAGGTCTTCCTCGGCATCACGCTCGATCCCGACAGCCCCGTGCCCGACAGCGCCGGCGCCCTCAAGCCCCGGCTGACGCCGAACGATCCCGCCACCGAGATGTTCGACGACGGTACCAACGGTGACGAGCTGGCCAGCGACGGCATCTTCACGAGGCTGCTCGACCTGCCGGCCGGCATGCGGGTGCTCTACAAGTACACGAACGGCTCGGCGGGCGAGGGCTTCACCGGCACGGAGGAGTGGCCGGGCAACTCGCGCATCCTCGAGGTCCGCGACGTGCTCACCGGCATCGAGTCCGGGACGCCCGACTGCCTCGTGGTGCGGCGGGACGTGTTCGGCGACGAGTCGAGCAACAAGAACTTCGTGAACCTGCACGCGCGGCTCGCGGGCGGCGACCTCGACTACGACGAGGATCTCGGCGGCGTCATCGTGCCGCCGGCGCCGTCCGAGGGGCTGCTCCGGCCCGGCGGGCTCGCGCTCGAAGACGTCCGAAGCGAAGGCACCCTCACGCCGCAAGGAGTGCCCGAGGCGCGCGAGAACGGCACCTGCGAGGTCTGCCCGCCGCCGCTCACGGTGTCGGCCGAGGACGACGCGCCCCCGCGGCTGTTGGCGGCCGCCTTCCTCGCCACCGATCGCACGCGCGTCACCTTCTCCGAGGACGTCGACGTGCAGACGGCGGGCAGCGCCTCCAACTACCTGCTGGTCGACACGACGAACAACAACGCGCCGGTGCCGGTCAGCGCCGTGCAGGTGGTGGGCGCCGGCGTCGTGCTCTCGCACCCGGCCGTGGACCCGCGTCGGCGTCACCGCGTCAGCGTCAAGAACGTCACCGACGCGTCGCTGGCGCAGAACCCGCTCGCGGAGGGCGCCTCCGTCGTGGTGGGGCCCGATCGCACGCCGCCCGAGGTCGTCAGCGTGCGCGCCGGCAGCATCGTCGAGGTGAACCCGGGCAGCCGCCCGCAGAACCCCGAGACGGGCGAGGTCGTCGTCGTCACCTTCACGGAGGTGCTCGACAAGATCAGCGCCGAGAGCGCGCTCAACTACGCCGTAGACGAGCTCGACGTGCTGGCAGCGTTCCAGCGTGGACGAGAGGTGTTCGTCGTCACCGGACAGCAGACGCGCAGCGCCCCATACCAGCTCACGGTGGGGACGGTCTTCGACATCGCCGGAAACATCGCCGTGAGCGGAGCCCCCCTCGACTTCCGCGGCCTCAGCCTCTCGAAGGTCACGTTCCGCGCCGTCGTCGACTTCGCCTGGCGCAGCGTCGACGGCGCCGAGCGGGGCCTCCCGCTCGGTGACGGGCTCTACCTCACCGGCACCGTCATGAAGGAGGCGCGCGCCCTCGACGGCGGTGATCTGCGCGTGCCGGGCCGCACCGACCTCGGCGGCGTCGACGGCTATCGCTTCGCGCCCTCCAGCGAGACCTACGAGGGCGCTCCCGTCTACACGCTCGAGCTGCGCCTGCCGGCCGGCAGCTATGCCTTCAAGCTGGCGCACGCGCGGCCCGGTGACGACGTCAACCCGCCGCCGACGCTCGAGACCGTCACCAAAAACCTGGCCACGCGGAACGACGCCGCGGGCGTGTCGGTCGATCCCGTCACCGGTCTCGGCCGCGACGGCGCCTCGTACGCGGGCGCGCGCCTGAGCCTCAGCGGACAGGACCTGCCTGGCCCCGGCGTCGTGTTCAAGCGCGAGAACCCCGACGAGATCCTCGTCGTGGGCGAGGCCGACCGCGACCTGCCGCCCTACGTCATCGGCGCCTGGCGCGACGTCCCGTTCGGCAACGCGGCCGACTACGACGACGGGCTCGTCGAGCTGCCCATGTTCGTCGCGGGAGAGGCGGACACCTCGGGACCGCGGCTGTTGTCCGCTCGCGCGCGGGACTCCGAGAGCGTGGTGGCGTCGTTCGATGAGGCTGTCAGCGCGGTCGATGCCGGCGTGGTCGCGCGCCTGACCGGCGACGAGGGCGAGCTGCCCATCGCCGAGCTCTTCCTCGGCCAGCCGCTGCCGAACCAGATCGTCGTGCGCACCGGCTCCATGGAGCTCGACGCGGCGTACAGCCTGTTCCTCGGCGGCGTGCGCGACGCCGCGGGCAACGACGTCGGCGCCGGCGTCACCGCAGGCTTCACGAGCCCGGCCGCGTTCTCGCCCTTCACGCCGCTGGTCGACGACATCTCCCCCACCGTCAGCTCCGTGCTGGCGACGAGCCCGACCGAGATCACGGTCCGCT
Organism: uncultured Myxococcales bacterium; assembly: GCA_964388085.1. Lineage (GTDB taxonomy): Bacteria > Myxococcota > UBA727 > UBA727 > CAYLZW01 > CAYLZW01. Next base: position 8,720 of record CAYLZW010000093.1, read on the forward strand.
TCTCAGAGCGCGTAGCGGCGGAGACGGTGGCGCTCGGCGACTTCACGCTCTCGCACGCCGAGGGAGGCACGCCGCCGGCCCTGCTGTCCGTGCGCACGGCGGGGGGCGGCCAACAGGCGGTGTTGACGACGAGCGAACAGGAGCGACAGGCGCCGTACGCGCTCGCCGTCAGCGGCGTCGAGGACGTCGCCGGAAACGCGCTCGAGGCGGTCAGCGTCTCCGTCGCGGGCTTCGGCGAGTTCGAGCCGCCCGCGATCCTCTGGGCGCGCGCCGTCACACCGACGAGGGTGGCCGTGAAGTGGGACGAGCCTGTCACGGCCGGGACCGCGGGCGCGCTCGGCAACTACGGCATCAACGAGCTCAGCCTCACGTCCACGCGCTTTGGGGCCTCCGACGAGCTCCGCAGCGCGGCCTTCAACGCGACCTGGGCGCCCCTCGCGACCGACCTCGTGATCCTCTCCGTCAGCCCCATGACCGCCGGCGCCTCCTACACGGTGACGTCGACAGGCGTGCAGGACCTCTCCGGCAACGAGAGCAGCTCGAGCGCGACCTTCACCGGCGTCGCCGAGGCGCCCAAGGTGGACGTCGTGCTGAGCTACCTCGTGAGCGACAGCGCGCCGGTGGTCGGCGTCGGCAGCGGCGGCTCTCCCGCGGTACCGAACCGCGCGCTCTCCCCCGGCGACCTCGACGCCCAGCGCGAGGGATTGTTCGTCATCGGCACGGCGCTCACGGAGTCGGGCGCGCAGCCCGAGACGGACCACCCCTTCACGCTCGCGCTCGGCGGCTTCCCCGCGGACGGCGCCCCGCTCGACGGCGAGGAGCCCGAGCTCGTGGACGACGGCAGCGCCGGGGACGCGGCGGCGGGCGATCGCGTGTACACCGTCGTCATCGAGGACGTGCCGCTCGGCAGCACCCTCTCCTGGAAGGCGTTCGCGCCGTTTACGACCGCGTTCGGCAGCGCGAACCCCGAGGTGCCGGGCGCGTCCTTCGCCGACGCTACCGCCGGGCCGGGCGCGTTCTCCGACGGGCAGGAGTACCCGGGCAACGACAACGCGGTCTATCTCGTGGCGGACGTCGACGGGGACGGCCGGATCGTCGTCGAGAACCTCTTTGGCGACGAGATCACCTTCAAGCGCAAGACCGGCTTTCCGGCGTTTCACATGGCCACCGACAGGGCGCGGAGGCGCGAATGATGCCGCGGCGGACCCGCTCTCTCTCGCACGTCCTCGTCGTCGTGCCGCTTGCGCTGTTCGGCGCGCTGTTCGGCGCGCTGTCCGGGTGCGACTGCGGCGCGCCGACGACCGAGGGGCCGTCTCCCCTCGGGGACGGCTTCGCGTCGGTCACGGCTACCGACGGGCGGCACCTGGTCCTCGAGCTCTCGCGGCCCATGAACGAGACCACGCTCGCGGACGCGATCTTCGCCGTCGCCAACTATACGGTGGTGCCGCCCGACGACGTCGCCGTCAAGTCCGCGCAGGCGAGCGGCGCGCAGCAGATCGACCTCGAGACGGACCCGCTCACCGCCGGCCAGACCTATACGCTCTCGATCGCCGGCCTACGCGACACGGACGGCTACGAGCTGACGGGCACGCTCAATTTCACGGCCGTCGGCGCCGCCGAGGTCGTCCAGGTCGAGGTGCGCATCCCCGACGTGGAGACCGCGCGACAGCACGAGTCGCTGACGCTGCTCGCCACCGTCGACGCGGAGACGGGCGCGTTCGCCGAGCGGGTCGAGGCCTTCCCCGTCACCGACGAGGGCGCTCACTTCCAGGCGCTCCTCGACGTGCAGGTGGACCCGAGCCGAACGCTCGACAGCGCCGATGACGCGGACGCGAGCGTGGATCGCCGCCCCTATGCCGTCCGCCTGGTGGATGGTGCCGGACGCCCGGCCAGCGCCCTGGTGCCCTTCGTGCTGCCCGATATCGACGCTTCCAGAAGCGTCGAGGTCGCTGTGCAGCCGCCGCCCGAGATCGCCGACGGGCCCGTCCCGGGCGAGCCGCTGCCTGATCCGCCCGTGGACGCGAGCCCGCAGGACGGCGTCAAGCTCGTTCGCGTGGTGGTCGACGATCGGGCCTCGGGGGAGCTACAGGATCCTGCGCTCAAGCTCTCTTTCGACACTTCAGGAAATTTCGACGTGAGCTTCCCACAGACGATCGCGCTCACACCGCTCGCCGGCAGCGACGGTTACTGGGAGGCGGTCGTCGAGGTCGCCGTCGATCCCGCGCGCGAGGTGGACGGCACCAGCGAGGGCACCTTCCCCTACTTCGCCTTCCTCGTGGAGCAGGGCGTCGAGTACGAGGGGCTGTCCGTGTCCATTGTGGCCCCTGACGAGGTGCCCGCCACCTTGCGTCTCTCCCTCGGCAACCCCGCGTGGACGCCGGTGACCTTCCGCGTGGACGTGTCGCAGGCGTACCTCACGCTCGACGGCAGCGAGCGTGGGGTGCGCGCCAACGAGGCGGTGTTCTTGACCGGGGAATGGCAGACCGCCGTGGACGCGCTCGGGAACAACGCGGCCGACGGCTTCTCGGGCGGCGAGCAGCTCAACTTGCGCATGCGCGCGCTCGACGGGCACCCGGGCGTGTGGACGCGGACGCTCTGGCTCCCTCCCGGCCGCCCCTACGGCTGGAAGGTCGTGCGCTGTGACGCGGACGAGGGCTGTGGACCGCTGAACCAGCTGGTGGCGTCGGCCGGCCGCGCCTTCGCCACCGTCATGAAGAACCTCGCCACCGACAATGTGGACGCCTTCGCGGACCCGCTGGTCGGCATCGTGGATCCGCTCTCTCCCGAGGAGACGCAGGCCGGCGGACAGAGCTGGGACTACTCGAGCGCGAACATCTACGCCGGTGCGGGTACGGGCGGGGAGCAGGACCTCGCGGGCACGCCCGACGGTGCGCGCATGTTCAAGCAGGAGGCGCCGGATCTCGTCGTCGTCGTCGCGGACGTGCCGCTGAAGACGCGCGTGTTTCACGTGGGCACCTGGCGCGACGTGAACCTCGGCCAGACGCCGGAGCAGATCATCGCCGGCTCGACGTCCGTGGAACTCGGGCCGGCCGACTACGACGACGGCATGATCGGGCGCTATCCGCCCTCGAGGGAGGAGCCATGAGCGCGCGGGCCTTCGGACGGTGCCTCGGGCGGCGCTTCGGGTGGGGCGTCGCCGGGCTCGGCTCGCTCGGCAGCGCGCTGCTCGTGCTGTTGTCGCCGAGCAGCGCGCTCGCGCAGCAGACCTACGCGGAGCCGGTGACGCTCTCGTTCCGGAGCGATCAGGTGACCTACCAGGGCCCGCTGCACAGCGCGTGGCTGATGCTCGACGTCGACGGCGGCCGAAACCGCGTCTCCGGCGCCAGACGCATGACCTGCGATCAGGGGAACCCGATCACCTGCTCGATCACGCTGGACCTCGAGGAAGGGGACTACATCTATGTGTTCGTCGCCAACCCCGACTCCTTCGTCGACATGGCGGACCCGAACCTGAACCCGGACGACATCCCCGACTCGAACTTCTTTCGCGACCCCGCCCCGCGCGACCCGGGCTTCTGCGGTCAGTTCTCGACGGACAACTGCCTTTTCGTGCGCAACCCCGATCGGCCCACCTTCGACGCGGACAGCTTCGTGCCCGGCCACGCCGCGCTGGTGACGACGTCACCGGTCACCCTGCGCATCGAGGCCAAGGAGGGGGACGACGGCGAGGCGTTGAGCGCCGCGACCGCGCGCGCGTTCTACGAGGACGAGGAGCCGCCCTACCTCCGCTACCTTCCGAGCACACAGCCGACCACGCCGGAGCTCATCGAGATCGACGACGTCACGTTCACGCCGAGCGCCGGCGGGGGCGAGCTCGTCGCCACCATCGCGAACCTGCCCGAAGGCTTTCATCGCGTCTTCTTCGACATCTCCAGCAGCGCTGGGCTCGCGGCGGACCGCTACGTGACGAGCGTGCTCGTCAACGAGGACAACCAGGCGCCGGTGGCCAGCGCCGGCCCGACCAAGTTCGCCAGCGTCGGTCAGGAGGTGCAGCTCGACGCCACCTGGTCCGAGGATCCCGACCTCATCGGGTTCCGTAGCTACGCCTGGTCGGTGGTCTCAGCGCCCGGCGGCGGCGTCGGGAGCTTCCGCTGCGTCGACGAGGAGCTCATCCCTCGGGACGGCTTCGGCAAGCCCCTGCTCGACGCCCACGGGCTCACCCAGGGCAGCGACTGCGGCCGACCGTCCGGTGACTACGGCGCGACCCCGCGCTTCTCCGCGAGCGTCCCCGGCCGCTACGTCATCGGGCTCACGGTCACCGACTATGGCGCCGGCGCTGGCCTCACCTCCGCGCAGGCGACGACGGAGGTCCACGTGGGCGGCGCCTGGAACCTCGGCGTGCGGCCGCGCATCGAGGTCGCCGTCGATGGGAACACGATCACGCTCGACGGCAGCCTGACGGAGAACAGCTCCGGCAACGGCACCTTCATCAAGGACGCGATGAACCCCACGGACGTCGCCTTGAGCGTCACCGGCCTCCGTGCGACATTTTTGAAACCGTCGACAGAGGGCGCCTACTTCTTCCACTTCAGCGCCGACGGCGCCTACCCGGCCACGGCCATGGTGCGCGTGCTCGCGGACGGCAGCGTGGACGGCTTCGATCTCGCCCGGCCGCCCGCGGACTGGAAGGCCGACAAGGTCCTCTACCTCGGCTATGTGCGGGAATTCTTCGACGCGGACGGCGACGGCGAGGGCGACGTCCTCGGCATGATCGACAAGATGGCGCACCTCGCGGACCTCGGCGTGAACGCCATGTGGCTCATGCCGCTCTCCCCGGGCCCGACGACACACGGGTACGCGACCACGGGCTTCTTCGGCATCGAGGAGGACTACGGCACGGCGGAGGACGTGGAGCTGCTCGCGGCGACGGCCGACGCGTTCGGCATCGACCTCGTCATGGATCTCGTCGCGAACCACACGAGCGATCAGCACCCGTTCTTCAAGGCGGCGCGCCAGAACGAGCAGAGCCCGCTGCGCGACTGGTACGCCTTCAACCCCGACGGCAGCTACCGCTACGCGTTCACCTTCGTCGCGCTGCCGGACCAGGACCAGAACAACCCGCTCGTGCGCCAGAGCATCATGCAGGTGGTCGACTGGTTCATGGACCGCGGCTTCGACGGCATCCGCTGCGACATCGCCAGCTTCAGCCCGCCGGGCCTCTGGCAGTTGATGCGGCGCCACCTGAAGGCGCGTGATCCGAACGCGCTCATGCTCGCGGAGCTCATCCCGCCGATGGCCGAGTACTTCGACGACGGCTTCGACCTCGCGTACGACTCGACGACGTTCTGGAGCTTGCGCGACGCCTTCGCCGTGGGCGGCAGCTTCGACGGGCTCGACGGCGCGCTCGAGGGCGCGACCCACTTCGTGCAGAACGCGTACTCCGAGCGCGCGCGCCACAGCACGCGCCAGGAAGACGTCCTGCTCATGCGCTACATCGACAACCAGGACGAGGACCGCTTCCTGCTGAAGGCGGCCGGCGACCTCCGCAAGGCGCGCGCGGTGGCGAGCGTGCTGCTCACCCTGCCGGGCGTCCCGCTCATCACCTACGGCAACGAGGTCGGCATTCAGGAGCTGCGCGGGCGCTATCCCTTCGCGCTGCTCGACCCGACGACGAACCAGTTCCCCTCGGAGATCGAGCGGCTGCGCTCGCATTACCGCAAGCTCATTACGGTCAGGCGCGGCAACCGCGCGCTGCGCATTCCCGACAACGCGGCCGAGCTGCAGCCGGGCAACAGCTACATTCGCATCTCGTCGGGCGCGGACGAGGGCGGCGGCAACGTCTACAGCTACCTGCGCTACGGCGACGGGCAGCGCTTCCTCGTGCTCTCGAACCGCGCGGACTCGACGGCGCTCGGCACGCGCGCGCGTGTCTATCCGCCCGCCGCCGCCTTCGAGGACTTCCCCGACGGCAACCTCGTCCTCGTGGACCACCTCGATCCGAGCCTGCGGCTCGACGTCAGCAAGGCGCAGCTTTTCGACGCGGGCGGCTTCACCGTGAACGTGCCGGCCTTCGGCAGCCGTGTGCTGCAGGTGACGCGCTTCGGTCTGCCCGACGAGGACAATGACGACATCTACGACAGCTACGACAACTGCGTCGGCGTGCAGAACGGCACCCAGCGTGACCTGGACGCGGACGGCGTCGGCGATCGCTGTGACCTCTGCCCGGACACCGCCCCGCGCGCGGCGGTCGGTCGCGACGGCTGCGCGGTCACGTCGTCGAGCGGCGCCTCTCGCGCGCGCTACGAGCTGGACGGCGCCCTCGACGCGGGCGGCTATGAGCGCGCCGGCGACGGCGACATCACGCTCTGGGCGAGCTTCAACGGCAAGCAGCTCTACGTCGCCACCGAGGCCGCCGAGCGCGGGGAGGACGCGTTCGTCCTCGTCAGCGACAACACCGGCCGCGTCGCGGCGGCGCCCTTCGGCAAAGCCGGCACGGTGCCCACGGGCGGTGTCTTCCTCGCGGACGAGGGCGAGAACGACTTCACCAAGTGGTTCGGCATCACGGGCGAAGGCGTCGCCAAGACCGAGCCGCTGCCGGGCAGGGGCGTGCTCGAGGGGACGCTCAACCTCGTCGAGCTCTTCGGCACGGTGCCGGACGAGGTGCACATCGCGGCCGTCCGCTACGCAGGCGGCGACGGCGGCAGCCTCGTCGCTCAGGCGCCGGCCGGCGATGGTGACGACGTCGTCGACGCCGGCGAGATGTTCACGCTCGACCTTACGCTCGAGGCGCTGCCCGTCGTCGACGCCGGACCCGAGGAGCCGCAGCCGGGCAGGGACGGCGGCTCCGGTCCGCCGCCGGTGGTGCAGGGGGACGCTGACGGCGACGGCGTCGAGGAGCTCATCGACAACTGCCAGGGCCTCTACAACCGCTCCCAAGCGGACGCGGACCAGGACGGCCTCGGCGACGCCTGCGACGCCTGCCCGCTGACGGCGCCCGGGGTGCTCGTCGACGCGGACGGCTGCGGCGAGCGGCACAGCAGCGAGGACACGGACTTCGGCGAGCGCTCGACGCCACGCCTCGTGGACGAGGACGGTGACGCGCTCCTGCAATCGGAGTGCGGCTGCCATCAGACGGAGCGCTCGAGCGCTCGTCCGCTCGGCCTGGCTGCGCTCTTCGTCCTCTTCGGCGTGGGTCTCGGACGCCGTCGGAGGCGCGCATGATCCGACGCTGGGCGCTCGGGTGCGCGATCGCGTTCGGCTCGTTGGCGCTCGGCGGCTGTCCTGCGTTGAGCGGCGGCGCGGGCGCGCGTCCCGAGGGGCACCGGCTCCTCGAGGGGACGCTCGAGCTGCCGGAGGACTTCGTCATCGGACGCCAGGCGAGCGGTCTGCAGCTGGCCGCCGTCTCCGTGCGCGAGGTGGATGGTGCGCCCTCCTTCGAGCTGAACGTCTCGGACGTGTTCTCGCCCGACGAGAGCAAGGCGGTGCCGTTCGCGCTCTCCGTGCCGTCAGCGCAGGCGTTCCACCTCGTGCTGCAGACGCCGAACACGGGAGGCTCCGGTCCGGGAGCGTGGCTCGGTCTCTTGCGCTTCGACGACGGCCGCGGCCAGGACGGCTCGCTCATCCCGGCGGGTGACGAAGACCTCTCGCTTGCCGCGCTCGCCGCCCTCGAGAACACGGCCGGTGAGCCCGCCGACAACGAGCTGCGCGGCCCCGCGTCGCACAACCCGCTCGGCCGCGTGGACAGCGACGGCGACGGCCAGAGCGATCTGCTCGACGACGACGACGACGACGATCAGGCGCCCGACGGCAGCGACCTGGACATCGCCGGCGACGGAATCGAGGACGCGCTGCAGGCGCTCGAGTACCTGCCGGACGAGGACGGGGACGGCATCCCGGACGACTTCGAGTGAGCGGCGCCGAACGGCCTCGCGGAAACCCGCGGGTTACGGGCGCGTGCGGCGGATCGGGGCCCCCCCCTTGATCCAACGGACGATCGTCCTAGGCTCCCCTCCCGAGGAAGGGCGCCTCATGAAGTACGCGTGCAACACCTGTGGGGCTCGCTACGCGATCCCGGACAGTCGCGTGATGGCCGCCGGCGAGCAGGGGCTGCGGGTCCGCTGCTCCCGTTGCCGCGCGATCATGGCCGTGTGCTTCGGCGATCGGGACGACGTCATTCACGACGACGACATCACCCAGCCGCTCGGCCTGCGCCGCCACCGCAGCGCCAAGGTCGAGCGCGCGAGCGAGGTCATCCAAGCGCTGCCCACCGAGGTGGGCATGGCCGCGGCCGACGCGGGGCCGGCGCCTGCCGCGCTCTCCAAGTCGGGGGTGTACCGTCCGCTGCCCGGCGTCGGCCGGGGCGTCACCGGCGTGCACATGCCGAGAGCGAGCGCGGCGATGCCGGGGCGCGACTGGTACGCGGCCTTTGGCGGACGCCCCCGGGGGCCCTTCTCTCGCGCGGAGCTCGAGCTGCTCGCCGAGCAAGGCCGCGTGCGCTCGTCGACGCTGGTGTGGCGCCCTGGCTTCGCCGAGTGGCGTCGCGTCAAGGACCGTGATCGCGATCTCGAGTGGCTGCGCGGCGTCGTCGTCGAGCGCAAACGCCGCGAGCGCGCGGCGTCGGACAAGGCGGCGCGCGAGCACGGCATCCACCGGCTGCACCTCGACGACTTCGCCAGCCCGCCGAACACGCCGCCGCCGCTGCCTTCCGTGACGGACGACGGGCAGCACGCAGGCTCGGCCGGACCGCCGCGCGTGCTCTTCCTCGGCCGCTCGCTGCCGGGCCGCTCCTCGAAGCGCCGGCAGGCAGCCTCGGCGGAGGACTTCGCTGCCGATCGCGTGTTCGGTACGCCGCACCTCGGGGAAGGCCCCGCGCAGCCAGCCTCGCTGCGCCATCGTCGTCGTCGCAACGCGCTGGCGTTCGCGGCGGGCGCGCTCTTCGCTGGGCTCGGCGTCGTGCTCGTGAGCTACACCCTCCCGGCCCTCGGGATGCCGCTGGCGACGGTTGTGGAAGCGGCGCTCGCCCTCGCTCGTTAGGCTGCGTCCAAAGACGCGCAGCTTCACCGGCGCTCGATCTCGCCGCTCCCTCCCGCCGCCCGCAGCAGGTGCCATGACCGACTTATTTCTCCTCGAGCGCGCGCGGGTCATCGATCCCGCCGCCAACCTCGACGACACCCTCGATATCCTGGTCGAGCCCGGCCGCGTCACGCTCTCGCCCCCGAACGTGCCCGCCGGCGCGCGCCGGGTGGACTGCCAGGGCCTGTGGGCGCTGCCCGGCCTCCTCGACATCCAGGTGCACTTCCGCGAGCCCGGCTTCGAGCACAAGGAGACGCTCAGCACCGGGGCCGCGGCGGCGCTCGCGGGCGGCGTCACCACCGTCGTCGTCATGCCGAACACGAAGCCGGCGCTCGACACCCCCGAGGCCGTGCGCTTCCAGGGCGAGCGCGGACGCGCGGAGCGGCTCAACGTCCTCGTGGCGGCCGCCGCCAGCGTCGGCATCTCGGGGGAGCGCCTGACGGACTACCCGGCGCTCAAGCAGGCGGGCGCGGTAGCGGTCACCGACGACGGCTTCCCGCTCCTCGACGACGGGCTCATGCGCCGCGCGCTCTGCGCCTGCCGCGACAACGACCTGCTGTTCATGCAGCACGCGGAAGACACGCGCATGACGGGGCACGCGCCCATGACCGAGTCGGACGTGTCGCGCGCGCTCGGTGTGCGTGGACAGTCGCCCGACGCAGAAGGCGTCATCGTGGAGCGCGACATCGCGCTCGCGGTGGAGGTGGGCGCTCGCTATCACGTGCTGCACACGTCGACGGCGAGGAGCCTCGAGGCCGTTCGGCGCGCGAAGGCGAACGGCGGCCGAGGTCGGGTGTCGTGCGAGGCGTCGCCGCACCACCTGCTGCTCACGTACGACGCCTGCAAGGCGGGCGATCCGAACACCAAGATGAACCCGCCGCTGCGCTCCGAGGAGGACCGCCGCGCGCTGGTGGCCGCGCTGCAGGACGGCACCGTCGACGCCGTGGCGACCGACCACGCGCCGCACCACGCGGACGAGAAGGGCAAGGGCTTCGCGGACGCGCCCTTCGGCGTGACCGGCCTCGAGACCGCCTTCGCGGCGCTGCTCTCCCTCGTGCACGACGGCTCCCTCGAGGAGCGCCGGGCGGTGGAGCTCATGACGGCGGGTCCCGCGCGCGTGCTGCGGCAGGAGCGCTCGCTCGGCACGCTGAGCGGCGAGGGCGCGCGCGCCGATCTCTGCCTGGTCGATCCCGAGCGCGAGTGGACCGTCGACGACAGCACGCTGAAGAGCCGCTCGAAGAACTCGTGCTTCCTCGGACGCACGTTCCAGGGCAGGGTGCTCGCGACCTTCGCCGGCGGCGAGCTTGCTTACGCGCTCGACGACGTGGAGGGGCTGCGCCCATGACCCGCAACATGCTGACCAAAGAGGGCTGGGAGGCGCTGCACGCGGAGTACGATCAGCTCTCGCGCGTGGAGCGCCCGAAGGTGGTGTCGGGCATCGCGGACGCCGCCGCCGAGGGCGATCGCTCGGAGAACGCCGAGTACATCTACGGCAAGAAG
>CAYLZW010000094.1:0-19226 GCA_964388085.1 uncultured Myxococcales bacterium
GCGAGCTGCACGTCGGTCTGCGTGACGCCGTTGATGACGATGAGCAGCACCGTCGCGAGCGACACGCCGAAGGCGCCGAGGAAGGCGTACAGCGTCGCGCCCGCCGGCTGGCCGCCGTTCTCTCGACGACGCAGCGCCATGAAGATGCCGGCGGCGACGCAGAGGATGACGCTCAGGAGCAGCAGCTTGCCGACGAACGGCGACGGCACGTAGTAGGGGTGGAAGCCGCCGTCCACGACGCGGCCCACGGGCTCGAGGGCTCCATCGACGGTGCCGAGCAGCTTCACGCGGTACTCCGCCGTCGTGAACAACTCGACGCCGCGGCCGAGCACGGTGAAGAGGAACGCGGTGACGATGAGCGTACCGGCGCCGACGGCCGTCAGGCCCACGCGCTCCTTCGCCTTCACGAGGAAGAGCAGGCTCAAGATGGCCGCCATCATGCCGGACGCGTAGCCGACGGCGGAGCTGATGACGTGGATCATGATCCACCAGCTCTGCAGCGCGGGCACGAGCGGCTTGATGGTGGCGTCGGTGGTCAGCGACGCGAGGCCGAGCGAGGTGAGGGCCAGGATGAGCGCGAACACGCCCGCCAGCCGGATGCGCCACTTCACCTCGCTGACGAGGTAGACGAGCACCACGCCCCACGCCATGAACACCATGATCTCGTAGAGGTTCGACCACGGCGGGTGCTGCGTGTAGATGACGAACCACGAGGCGCCGCTGAGCTGAACGTCCTGCGCGCGCTCGACGGCGGCGACCTCGACGAGCCCGGCCTCGTGCCAGCGGAACAGCATGCCGACGGTCTGCATGACGAAGGCGAGCGCCGTCGTCACGGTGGCCGCCTTGCGCACGCGCGCGCGCTTGCCGGCGAGGTTGAAGATGTAGAGGAAGAGCGCGGCCGCATAGCCGAACGCGCAGATGTTGTAGAACAACGTGCTGCTCATCGTGTCTTCCTCGTCTCTCGCGGGTGGCGCTCCGCCCGCTCCCTCGGTTCAAGCTGCCCCATCGTAACAAACGCGCTGAGCCGATCTTCTCATTGATCGGCCCGTTGTCCGATGGGCGATATGCACACCCTAGCTGCCGCTGTCCGGCTCCTCGGGGTCCGCCTTCGCGTCGTCCGGCGTCTCCTGCCGCTGCTTTCTGCGCTCCGCGCGCTCGCGGGCGCGCTTCTCGCGGAGCTCCCGGGCCCGGGCGGCCTTGTCGTCGCCGCTGCCGAACACGCCGACGAGGCGCTCGCGGATCTTGCCGAATTCTTCCTCGAAGGCGTACTGGTGGCGCCTCGCGGCGCCCGCGATGATGAGCTCGTACTTGCCCTCACCCTTCGGGAGCAGCCGCGCCCAGTAGCGCCGGTGGCTCATGAAGAACGCCATGTACATGCCGAGGAACATGAAGATGAAGCCGCCGAACACCGCCTCGATGAAGGGCACCTTGCCCACCTGGATGCCGGTGGCGTACTGCTGATCGAAGCCGCGGAAGCCGACGACGTACTCGCCGCGGCGCACCTGCGCGTCGAACTCCGGGTAGCTGCGGAAGACGACGAAGGTGGTGATGGCGCCGTCGGGCTTGATCTTCTGCACGCGCACCGCGGCGCCGAGGCCGCCGTACTCGCGGATGATCTCGACGGGGACGAACGCCGTGCCGTCGGGCATCTGCACTCTGTCGCCGATGGCCACCTTGAACGGCAGCGGGGGCTTCGGGCTGCCGCGCGGGTGGATGTCGAGCTGCACGAGCTGGTCGCCCGGGATCGGGTTGTAGCTCGCCTGGTAGAACGTGTAGCCGTTGTACTCGAGCGGATCGTTGACCTGGATGGTCTTCTCGACGACGGGCTGGCCCGGCAGCGAGGGCTCGAAGATCTTGAGGTCGGACTCGAAGTCCATGGGCGCGCCGTCGATGAACGTCTTCAGGCGGAAGTCATCGCACTGCACCTCGAAGCCGAGATCGCGCTTGTAGGTGAGGCCGCCGGCGCCGCGCACGCTCACGTAGCGGCTGCGGGAGTCCTCGACGATCATCATCATGCCGTCGATGCCGAGCGCGGTCGTCGCCATGGAGCCGAACATGATGACCAGCAGCGAGATGTGGACGATGTACACGCCCGTCCGCGCGAGCTTGTGGCGCTCGTTGAACGCGTAGTAGGTGCCGTCCTTCTCCTCGTGGAAGCACTTGTCCTTCGGGAACAACAGCCCGATGACCGAGAGCGCGCGCTCTTTGTCCTTCTCGTCGATGGTGGTCTGGTAGCGATGCCGGATGCCGCGCAGCTGGTCGTCGGCGAGCAGGCGGCGCGGGTTCTTGATGTCGATCCAAATGCGCGGCAGGCGCTCGATGGAGCAGGCGGTCAGGTTCAGCGCGAGCAGCAGGATGAGGACGCCGAACCACCAGGAGTGGAACACGTCGTTCAGCTCGAGGAAGGTGAAGGTCTCGAGCTTCCAGCGCGCCGAGGCCCAGGCCGCGCGGTGCTCCTCGAGCGTCAGCGTCTGGTCGTAGAACATGCCGACGACGCAACCGGCCGCGAGCAGGATGAGGATGATGACCGTGAGGCGCAGCGAGCAGAAGAAGCGCCAGAACCAGCGATACGTCCTCGTCACCACGCCGGCATCGCCGCCTGCCTTCGGCTCGATCACGGCGCCTTCGGGGTCGAGCTCGTCGGGGTTCGTCACAGCCATCGCTACCGTCGCCCTCTTGCAGTGCCGTCAGCGGCCGAGTCTAGCGCACCTGGTCGACAGCATGGTCTCCGCCGGCAGCGCGCCGAAGTCCGTCATCCGACCGAGGGCGCGCCGTGGAACGCCTGAGACGCGCAGGCTAGCAACACCGCGCCCGTGCTGCCGCCGTCGTGGACTGCTCAAGGCTTCACGCTCCAGTGGCGGATCTTCTCGAGCTTCTCCTCGTACACGAAGGGGCGCAGCGACGGGCTGGCCTCGGTGTGACAGCGCGTGCAGGTCTTCGCGTCGGGCGTCGTGAGGAACAGCTTCTCGCGCAGCTCCGCGTCACGCATGACCCAGCTCTCGGAGTACCAGCGGCCGGCGCCGTGACAGGTCTCGCACTGGACGCCCTGCAGCGCCGGGTCCATGTCGTCGCTGACCATGGTGTGGCACTGCGTGCAGCGCGCGTCCTGGCGCTCGCGCTCGGACAGCGCCTCCATGGCGCCCGCGTGCGGACCGGCCGCCCAGACCTTGAACTCCTCCTGGTGGCAGCTCCGGCAGCGCTCGGCGCCGACGAAGTCGTGCTCGGCGACGCCCCCCGCGCGCGCGTCGGACTCACCGACGACGACGAGAGCGGTGGCGGCGCACAGGGCGAGGACGGGAAGCGCGAACGACCTCATGGGCGCGGACCCTATCCCAAAGAAGCGGCGAGGTGCGAGGGCTGCGTGGCAGCGCGGGCGACAGATGCGGGAGACAGATGCGGGAGACAGATGCGGGCGAATGGGTAACGGCTGAGGACGTTGAACCATTCAGCGTCGTGCGCGAACGTACAGCCCATGGATCTCATCGGGCTCACGGGCGGCATCGCGAGCGGCAAGAGCACGGTGGCGCGCATGCTGCGGCGAGCGGGCGTGCCCGTCATCGACGCGGATCAGCTCGCGCGCGACGCCGTGGCGCCCGGCAGCGAAGGGCTGGCCGAGGTCGTCGCGCGCTTTGGCGCGGAGATCCTCGACGAGCGCGGCCAGCTCGATCGCAAGAAGCTCGGCCAGCGCGTGTTCGCCGACGATGAGGCGCGGCGGGCGCTGAACGCCATCGTGCACCCGCGCGTCGCGCTGCTGGCCGCGGAGCGGGCACGAGCGCTCGCCGCCGAGGGGCACGCGCGCGCGGTCTACGAGGTGCCGCTGTTGTTCGAGAACAACCTCGACAAGGCCATGCAGGCGAGCGTGCTGGTCGCGGTCCCCGACGAGGTGCAGCTCGAGCGCCTGATGGCGCGGGACCAGTCGAGCGAGGCGTCGGCCCGCGCGCGCATCGCGGCCCAGATGCCCCAGGACGAGAAACGCCGCCGCGCGACCTATGTGGTCGACAACGGCGGCGCGCTCTCGGAGACCGCTCGTCAGCTCCGCGCGGTCTGGCGAGACCTCACGGGCGACGACGTCCCCTTCGTGCCGTGAGCGGGCAGGCTCAGCGCGTCGCGACGACGGGCACGAGCGGCAGGCGGCCGGTCAGCGCCGGCTCCTCGGCGGCGGGCTCCGGCTCGGACATGAGCTCGTTGTCGAGGTAGAGCAGCACGGCGCCGCCGAGCACGAGGCCCGCGCCGGTGCCGAACAGGCCGATGCCGAGCGGGCCCTGATCGGGGTCGCCGGGGGTGGTCAGCACGACGGCGCCGGCGATGAGGCCGAGGGTGCCGAGCCCGAGGCCGGCCCAGCCGGTCACCGTCATCCACGTCCAGTCGGCGCCGGTGGTGGCGGCGACGTCCGCGGTGGTGCTGCCCTCGGCGCTCGCGCTCGCGTCGGCCGAGGCGTCGCCGCTCTTCTCCGTCGTCGAGGACACCGCCGCGGCCTCTTCGGGCAGGTTCAGGTTCAGGTTCAGGAGGCCGCCCGCGTCGAGGTTGAAGGTGACGGACTTCTCGCGGCCGTCGAGGACGATCTTCAGCTCGTGCGTGCCGGGCGGCACCTGCAGGTCGACGGCCGGGGTGGTCTTGCCCGTGTCCTTGCCGTCGATGAAGATCTGCGCACCGGAGGGGGTCGATGACAGCGACAGGGAGCCGGTGGTCGCCTCGGCGGGCTCCGCGGCGGGCTCCTCCTGAGGCGCGGCGTCGCTAGGCGCTGGCTCGGCGGGCGTCTCGGCGGCGGGGGGCGCCTCGGCCGGCGTCGCCGGCGCGGCGGGGGCCTCGGCAGCGTCGGGCGCGGCGGCAGGCGGGGCGTCCGGGACCGGAGCGGGCGCGGGCGCAGGCGCGGGGGCCGGCGCGGGCGCGGGCGCGGGCGTGGGAGCGGGCGCCGGCTCGGGCGCGGTCCCCTGGGCGAACGCCATGGAGCTCGTGAGGGTCAGGAGGGTGACGAGGAGCGCGGGTCGCAACTTCATGGGTTCCGCTCCATCTCGCGCGGCGAGGCAGCGCGAGCGGCAAGAATGAATCTCGTCGTCCGCGGCGGCCCGCGAGCGTCCTCGCGTTCGTGGCGCGAGCGAGACATGTCTTTCGGGCGCGGACAGTACACGCGCTCCGGGCTGCAAACAACGCCAACGACCGCTTGCGCGGGCGTTCTACCTTGCGCCCGGGGGGGTCCCTCTGGGAGCCTGCGCGGCACGGAGGGATGATGGCCGACGACGACAGCGCTCCCTCGAACGGCACCGCGGGCCGCGCCGCCAAGAAGCGAGCGCGCCGCGCGCCGCAGAAGAAGGGTGCCGAGCTCGAGCACGCCTTCCTCACCGGCTACCCCGGCTTCATCGGCAAGCGCCTCGCCCGCCGCCTGCTCGCCGAGCACCCGCGCGCTCGCTTGAGCCTGCTCGTGCAGGACAAGTTTCGCCAGGACGCCGAGGCCTACGTCTCGGCGCTGCCCGCCGAGCAGAGCGCGCGCGTGAAGCTCTACACCGGTGACGTCGCCAAGATGGATCTCGGCCTGAGCGGGCCCGAGATCGAGGAGCTCACCACCCAGGTGACACACGTCTTCCATCTCGCGGCCGTGCAGTACCTCGGCGTGCCCGCGGACGAGGCCGAGCGCGTCAACGTCGGCGGCACGCGCAACATGCTCATGCTCGCGCGCGAGCTCGGGCGCCTCGTCCGCTTCGTGCACTTCTCCACCTGTTACGTGTCGGGCGATCGCATCGGCGTCATCACCGAGGACGAGCTCGACGAGGGCCAGGCGTTCCGAAACCACTACGAGTCGACCAAGCTGCGCGCGGAGAAGCTCGTGCGCCAGGCCATGGATGCGCTGCCCATCACCGTGTTGCGCCCGTCCATCGTCATCGGTGACTCGCGTACCGGCGAGATCGATCGCTTCGACGGCATCTACGCCATGGGTATCCTCATCGTCACGAGCCCCATCTCGGTGCCGCTGCCGCTGCCCGGCTCCGGCGTCGCGCCGCTGAACCTCGTGCCCGTCGACTTCGTCACCAAGGCGACGCTGCACCTCGCGCTCGACCCGAAGGCCGAGGGCGGCACCTTCCACCTCGTCGATCCGAACCCGCTCTCGAGCCGTCACGTGTACGAGCTCATCGCCAAGCGCGCGGGCAAGAAGCTGCCGAAGGTCACGCTCAGCTACGGCATCGCCAAGCGCATCCTGCGCATGCCCCTCGTGGAGCGCTTCTCGCGCGTGCAGGTACAGGCGCTCGACTACCTGAACCACCTCGCCATCTACAACTGCGGCAACACGCTCACGGCGCTCGAGGGCACGGGCATCCTCTGCCCGCGCTTCGACACGTACGTCGACGCGCTCATCTCCTACGTGCGTGAGTCCATCCGCAAGGATCGACCCCGGCGCGGGCCGCGGCGGCGCACGGCCGATCCCCTCGACGTGTGACGACGTGAGCCATGGGCGACGTGAACCCGACCCCGAGCGCGCATGCCCGCGTCGTGAAGCGGCGGCTCACCGGCCCCGTGTTGCCGGGTCACGTCGCCGAGGCGCGCCGCCGGCTGCACGCGAGCCCGAACGCCATCTCCGACGACCAGCTCGCGCGGGTGCTGTGGGTCGCGCGCGCCCTGCCCGCTGCGCTCGACGTGCTCGCCGACACGCGCTCCTCACCCGGCCTCGCGGCGGCCCGCCTGTCGTCGGCGGAGGTGCGCCCGGGCGACGGCACCCCCGGCCCGCTGCTCGCCCTCGCGGTGCTGAGCGACGGCGACGAGCTGCAGGTGCGCTTTGTGCCCGCGACCGACACGGCGGCGCCGTCCGTCGCCATGGTGGTGTGGCAGCTGTCGGCAAAGGTCGCAGACGACGCCGGCCCGCCGGTGATTCATCGCTTCGTCCATGGTCCGCGGCGCTGACTGGCGACGCCGAGCCGCGCACGTTGACTCATAAGGCGCGCGCGCTGCTATGCAGTCCTGTGCGGCGTTGTCTTGCGCTGCACACCCCGCGCGAGACAGCGCCCCCGCGGTCTGACTCTGCGCTAGCCTTTGCGCCTTACCCGAGGAGGGGCACGTGATCCGCGACCTGTCGCCAGACGAGCTTCGCTGGACGCTCGACGAGAGCAAGCTGCCCTACCCCGACTCGCCCATGACGGAGGAGGAGCGCCACGGCCGGCCGGGCGCCATCGGACAGGAACGCGCGCTCACCGCCCTCGAGCTCGGCCTCGGCATCAAGGAGCGCGGCTTCAACATCTTCGTCGTGGGCGCGTCCGGCACGGGCCGCACCTCGACGGTGCGGCAGCTCTTGAAGGAGCGCGCGCGCACGGAGCCCACGCCCGACGACGTCATCCTGCTCTACAACTTCGAGGATCACGATCGGCCACACGCGGTCTCGCTGCCGCCCGGCGAGGGCCCGCGCGTCAAGAAGCTCTACGACTCCTTCGTCGAGCGCATGCTGCACGAGGTCGAGAAGGCGTTCGAGTCGGACCGCTACATCACCGAGCGCCAGGAGCTCGACCAGCAGCACCAGGACGGCACCGACGCGCTGCTCGAGGACGTCGAGAAGGAGGCCCGCGAGGCCGGCTTTCTGCTCTCGCGCACGGGCTCGGCGCTGACCCTCTCGGTCGCCGACGCCGAGGGACGAGCGCTCAGCGAGGAGGCCTTCGAGGCGCTGCCGGCCGAGGAGAAGCAAGCGCTCGAGGAGCGCGCCGAGAAGCTGCAAGGACGCCTCGAGGACTCGCTGCGCAAGGTGCGGGCGCTCGAGCGCGCCACCGAAGAGAAGCTCGACAAGATGGCGCGCGCGACCGCCGACGCGGTGCTCGCGCCGCTCATCGACGACGTCAAAGGCCAGCTGCCGGGGCGCGAGCGCGTCCAGCGGCACCTCGATCACTGCCGCGAGGACGTGCTGAACCGGCTGCGCCGCCTCGTCCCCGAGGACAGCCCCATGGACGACGGTAACGGCGAGCCCGGGCAGCCGCAGCCGTCGCACCGCCGCCGGCTCTGGGAGGAGGAGGACGAGGGCGATCGCGATGAGCCGGCGCTCTTGCGCTATCGCGTGAACGTCCTCGTCACCCGCTCCAAGAACGACGGTGCTCCCGTCGTCACCGAGACGCACCCGACGGCGTCGAACCTGCTCGGTCGCATCGAGCACCGCCTGCGCGGCAACGACACGGTCACCGATCACACGCGCATCAAGGCCGGCGCGCTCTATCGCGCCAACGGCGGCTACCTGCTCCTGCAAGCGCAGGATCTCTTGCGCGATCCGACGGCGTGGGAGGGCCTGAAGCGCGCGCTCAAGAACCGCGAGATCGAGCTCGACGATCCGGGCGAGCCCGGCCGCATGGTCTCCATGGCGAGCCTAAGGCCCGAGCCCGTGCCCATGAGCGTGAAGGTCTGCCTCGTCGGCACGCCCGACCTCTACTACGCGCTCTCTCGCGGCGATCCCGACTTCACCAAGCTCTTCAAGGTGAAGGCCGACTTCGACCTCGAGATGGATCGCTCGGACGAGCGCATCCAGAACTACCTGCGCTTCATCATGGGGCTCGCGCACGAGGAGAAGCTGCGACCGCTGGCCAAGAGCGGCGCGGCGCGCGTCATCGAGCACGCCGCGCGCGTCTCGCACAACCAGGACAAGCTCACGACGCGCTTCGGGTGGATCGCGGACCTCGTGCGCGAGGCGAGCTTCTTCGCCACGCGCGCGGGCGCCGAGAGCATCGAGCGCCGTCACGTCAAGGAGGCGCTCGACGCGCGCGCCGAGCGCGAAGGCTTCCTCGAGCTGCGCATGCGCGAGGACATCGTGCTCGGGCGCATGAACATCGAGACGCAGGGCAAGGTCGTCGGGCAGACCAATGGCCTCACCGTCATCGACCTCGGCAGCTACTCGTTCGGCGTGCCCGCGCGCATCACCGCGCGCGTCGGCGCCGGGCGCGGCGAGATCGTCGACATCGAGCGCGAGACGGAGCTTGGCGGCCCCATCCACACCAAGGGCACGCTCATCCTGAAGGGCTTTCTGATCGATCGCTTCGGCAGGCACACGCCGCTGCAGCTCTCCGGCACCATCTGCATCGAGCAGAGCTACTCGGACATCGACGGTGACTCTGCCTCGCTCGCGGAGGCGTGCGCCATCCTGTCGGCGCTGGCGGACGTGCCGCTGCGCCAGGACGTCGCCATGACGGGCGCCATCGATCAGCGCGGGCGGGTACAGGCCGTCGGCGGCGTGAACCAGAAGGTGGAGGGCTTCTTCCGCGTCTGTCAGGCCATCGATCCCGCGCTCGTCAGCGAGGTCATCGTGCCCATGTCGAACGCGGCCGACCTCATGCTCGACGAGGACCTCGTGGCCGCCGCGAAGCAGGGCCGCTTTCGCGTACGCGCGGTGGAGAGCGTCGAGGACGCGCTCTATGTGCTCACCGGACGCCACTGGGACCGGGGCAAGACCTGCCTGCGCGACACCATCCTGAAAAACCTCGAGCAGCTCGCCGCCGTACAGGCCCTCGCCGAGCGGCCGGCGTCGTCGAGGGGCAAGCGCGCCCCTCGCCTCGCCCGCGTGGCCAAGTCGAACAAGCGCGACGATCCTCGCTGAGCCGCCGCGTCAGGCGTCGACGCTGACCCTCGTCGACGCGCCCTCCGCCGGCTCGCTCCCGCCCGCGCCGCCGGGAGCGAGGCGCGCCTCCGCGGCCTCACCGAAGGGGCGGAACGTCGCCGACAGCATCTTCGTCTCCTCTCGAGAGATGCGCAGCACAATGACGGGCGAGAGCGCACGAACGGTCGCCGTGCGCCGCGTGTCCTGCAGCACCGCGATCTCGCCGAAGTGCTCGCCGGGGCCGAGCGTGGCGAGCTTCGTCTCCCCGCCGTCCTGCTCGTGCACGACCTCCACCTGACCGGCCTGGATGATGTACATGGCGCGGCCGATGTCACCTTGCCGGATGATGTGCTGGCCGGTCTCGAAGAGATGCCGCACCACGCCGACCTGCTCGGACGCGTTCACGCTCGTGATGTCACGACCGAAGAAGGGCGCGAGCAGCCAGTCGAGCATCGTGCGCGCACGCTTTTGCCAGGTGGGCAGGTAGGCGATCATGCACGCGCGCCACACGAGCCAGGCGACGACGCCCGACAGGGGGATGCCCCAGATCTGACCGACCGCTTTGCCGCTCCCGAGCACGCAGCAGTCGCCCATGCCGGTGAACGAGTACGGCTTCAGCGGCTTGCCGGCGAGCGTGCGCAGCAGGTTCTTGCCGATGGTGGCGCCGCCCTTCATCGCGTAGAGCGCGAGCGGCGGCGCGGTCTTGCCGTTCTTCATGGGCACGGCGCCGCAGTCGCCCGCGGACCACACGCCGCGCTCCTCGCTGACGCGGCCGTAGGCGTCCGCCACGAGCCGGCCATGTCCGTCGCGTTCGAAGGGGAGCTGGTCGAGCAGCGGGCTCTGCGCGGTGCCGGTGCACGAGATGATGCTTCGTGTGGCGAGGCGCCGCCCGTCGCTGAGCACGGCCTCTTCGGGCGTCGCCGACGAGAGCTTCACGCCCTTCTCGAAGGTGACGCCGCGGCGCTCTAGGATGCTCTCGGCGCGCGCGGACAGCTTCGGAAACTGGCGCCCGAGCTCGGGCAGGATCATGTCGCCGGAATGCACGACGGTGATCTTCGCCTCGTCCCGGCGGAGCCCCGTGTACTCCTTGCCCACGAGGTCATCGAGGAGGTCGGCCAGCTCGGCGGCGACCTCGATGCCGGCGTAGTTCCCGCCCGCGATGACGAAGTGCAGGATGCGGCGGCGCTCGTCCGGGTCGGGCTCGATGTCGGCCATCTCGAGCATGGCGAGCAGATGGTTTCGCACCCGGATGCAGTCGAAGTAGCCCTTCAAGCGCATGGTGTGCTCACCGACGCCCCGATAGCGGCTGAGGTCGTCGACGGAGCCGAGGTTTACGACGAGGTGGTCGTACTCGAGCGTGGCCGGCTTGCCGTCGATGACGCGCGAGAAGGTGACGCGCTTGTTCTCGTGGTCGATGGCGTCGACGTTCGCGCACACGAAGCGACCGGGCGCGAACAGTCGGCGAGCCGGTGAGATGATCTGCCCGGCCTGCACGACGCCGGTGAGCATCTCGGGAACGAGCCCGTGGAACGTGTGGTAGTTGTTGTGATCGATGACGGTGAGCTCGATGTCGCCGCGCTTCACCGCCCGCTTGATCGCGCGGGCGAACCAGATGGCGACGTAGCCGCCGCCGAGCACGAGGACACGGGTAGGCTTCGTAGGCATCAGGCGGGCCTCATGCAGGCGCCGCGGCGGGCACCGGCGGCGTGGTGGTGGACGCGGGCGCGCCGTTCGGCAAGGTCGCGAGCAGCTTCTCGAGCGGCTCCTTCGTCAACGACAAGAGCTCGGTCTCGCGGGCGGCGACGATGGTGGCCGTACGCGGCTGGTTCTCGAGCACGGCGCGCTCTCCGAAGAACGCGCCATCCGCGAGCTCGGCCACCGCCACACCGCCGCGCTCGACGCGGACGGCGCCTCTGACGACGAGATAGAGGCGATCACCCGCGTCGCCCTCCTTCACGAGCGTCTCGCCCACGAGCGCCCGCGATGGCGTCAACGACGTCGCGAGATCGTCGAGCGCCGCGTCCGGGGCGTCCTGCAAGAACGGCAGCCGGCGGAGCAGCCCCCGGCGATGGGTCGCGACGCGCGCGTCGTGGCTCTGCCGTACGGCCGCGGCGACGTCGGGGAAGCGCTCGAGGATGGCCGCGAACGCGCTGCGGGGCAGCGCGTAGAGCACCGCGTCCTCCAGCGCGATGGCGCTGGCGGCGCGCGCGTCCCCCGACAGGAGCGCACCCTCGCCGAAGAAGTTCCCGGCGCCGAGCTCGGCCACGGTCTCGCCGCGCCGCACGATGCGAAGGGCGCCGCTGCCGATCAGATAGAAGGCGTCGCCGGGATCGCCCTCGCGGAACACCGCCTCGCCGGCCGCCTTCAAAAGGCGACCGTCCGCCCGCAGCGCCTCCACGAGGGCGACGAGCAGCGCCGGGCTGGCGTCCTTCAAGAACGGCACGCGACCGAGCAGGTCGCGCTGCAGCGCCCGGTGCAGATCGCTGAGGCGGCGCTCCTCGTGAATGGCCTTCATGGACGCCTGCAGCGTCGGATCGCGCTCGAGGAAGTAGCGGAAGGAGGCGCGCGTCATGCTGAGCACGACGGTGTCCTCCGCGGCCGTCGCCGTCGCCGAGCGGGGGCCCGCGGTCAAGAGCGCGCCTTCGCCGAGGTAGTCGCCGGCGCCGAGCTCCGCGAGCGTCTCGTCGCCTTGCGTCACGCGCAGGCGGCCGGCGCGCACGAGATAGAACGTGTCGCCGCTCGTCCCCTCGGCGAACAGCGCCTGGCCCGCGGGGACACGCTCCTCGACGAGGGAGGCCGCGATCTCGTGCAGCGCGTCCTCGCCGAGCACCGAGAGGAAGGGCACGCGCTTGGCGAGCTCGACCTCGACCACCTTGCGCACGTGCTCGCTGGCCACGGCGTCCTTGTGGGCGGTGACCGCGCGCTTGATCATGTCCTCGCGCGCGCCGTGGTAGGCCTCGACGACGTCATAGTAGACGAAGCGCCACACGGGCCGGAGGTGCTCGAAGAACTCGGAGAAGCCGATCTTCTCCTTCTGCTTGGCGCCGGTGCGGACGAGCCAGCGGTCCACCTCCCGCGGCGGCATGCTCCACTCGCGCAGGAGCGCCTCGAGCTCCATGCGGCCGAGGTAGCCGTCGTGGTCGAGGTCCAGGCGCTCGAAGACGAGGGCGGCCTTGTCTCGATCGGACTTGGCGGCGTCGAGGGCCTTCAGCAAGAAGGCGTGCTCCCGCACCTCGCGCACGGGCCAGACGCTGTTCTGGAAGCCCTCGCGATCGAGGCCCTCGCCGATGCGCACCTCGAGGAAGCGCTCCACGACCGCGGGCGAGAGCTGCGAGTCCACCAGCAGCTTCTTGACCTCGGCGGCGCTGATACGACCGTCCTCGTCGGTGTCGAGGCGCACGAACAGCTCCTCCGCCGCGCGCGCGTCGTCCTCGCCGTGCCCCGTGTCCCACAGCGCGCGCACCTCGGCCGACTGGGCGCTGTCCCGCGCGGCTTCGCGTACGAAATCGCCCCAACGGCCGCTACCACGCAGGTCGACCAGCCAATACAGCAGCATGTAGATGGCGCAGCCCTGCACGAGCACGAGCATGGCGGGCGCGCCGAGGATCGCCGGCGTCGTCGTCAGGCCGGCCATGATGATGGTCACGGAGTAGCGCGCGCCCTGGAACAGGCCGAGCTTGTCGAACAGGAAATAGTAGATGCGGCACCAGACGTAGACGTTGAACACCAGGAACGTCGACGCTGCCCAGAACTCACTCGACGGATTCATCCACAGCTTCACGGCGCAGAACGCGTGCAGGCCGATGCACATGATGTAGCTCGGCCGCATGATCGCGCGCGCGCCGAACACGATGGGCGTCTGCGCGTACGCGCTCGGGACGTGGAACAAGAGCGCCGCGGCGCACATGACCCGCGCGGCCACCTCGGGCTCGTCCATGACGAGCGCGCTCAGGCCGGCGATGAGCTCGACGGTGCCGGACGTGATGTGCACGCGCAGCAGCCAACGACGCCAGGGCACCATCAGGAACTTCGGATGCGGCGGGACGGTGTAGTGGTAGCTGATGACGATGAGGTTCATCACCGCCGAGGCGGCGACGAGGAACCACAGTCCGGCGCTGACGGGCGCGTCGTCGAGACGCCACGCGGGCAACAGGAACGGGACCGCCGCCAGGTACATAATGGCGGTGAACACGATGTTCTTCAGCAGGCTCATGTCACTCCCAGGCAGAGCGCCTCATCGGGGCGGCGCCGCGACGCTAGCGACACGGCGGGGAAGCGGGAAGGAGCGATCAGAAGGCTCGCGCATGCGAGCGGGGGCTTTGCGTCGGCTCACTTGCCATGGAACACCGGCGCCCGCTTCTCGCCGAACGCGCGGAGGGCCTCGATCCGATCCTCGGTGTAGAGCGTGATCTCGTAGGCGCGCTGCTCGAGCAAGAGGCCCTCCGAGATTCCGGCCGTGAGCCCGCCGTCGATGGCCGCCTTGGCCGACTGCACCGCGAGCGGCGCGCAGCGCTTGATCTCGTCCGCGAGCGCGTTCGCCTTCTGCAGCGCCTCGCCGGCGCCGACGTGGTGGTCGACGAGGCCGAGGCGCAGCGCGGCCTCGGGCGTGAGCCGGCGCGCGGTGAAGATGAGCTCCTTGGCCCGCGCGGGGCCGACGAGGCGCGGCAGACGCTGGGTGCCGCCGGCGCCCGGGATGATGCCGAGCGCGCACTCGGTGAGCCCGATCTCGGCGCCGTCGGCCATGACGCGCATATCGCACGCAAGCGCGAGCTCGCAGCCGCCGCCGAAGGCCACGCCGTTCAGGGCGGCGATGGTGGGCATCGGCAGCCGCTCGACGAGGTCCATGACGCGACGGATACGCAGCAGGAACGCGCGCGTGTCCTCGGCGGACATGCCCGCGCGCTCCTTCAGATCGGCGCCGGCCGAGAACGCCCTGTCGCCCGCGCCGGTGATGATGACCGCGCGCACCTCGCGCCGCACGGCGACGTCGTCGAGCGCCGCCAGCAGGGCGTCGAGCAGGCTGCGGTTCATGGCGTTGCGCTTGTCCGGACGGTTCAGCGTCAGGGTGACGACGTGATCAACTTCGCTGACGACGACGAGCGGCTCGGACATGGTTGCCTCCGGTCGCCGCGAGAGCGCGACGACGGCGTCGGCTAGCGCCCTGCCCGGCGCCCTTCAAGGTGGTCGAGGGCGCTGGCCCGCTTCTCCGCCCTCGGCCTTCGACGTCAGCGCGCGGTCCGGCTGTAAGCCGCTCGCGGACACCTGCACGACGGCGATGAGGCGCTCGCCGAGGTGCGCGACCGCGGGCTGGGCGGTGTTCTCGGCCCCGCCCGGCTGCCGCCGCACCGCGCGGCCCTCGAGCAGATCCGCGGCCTCACGCTGATCGACGGCGATCATGCGCATGCCGGGCAACGACGTCGGCCCCGTGCGTAGCGCCGCCAACGCGTTGCCGGGCTCGACCAGGTCCGCGAGCGCTCGTGCGTCCTCGAGCCGGAAGGCGCCGCTAGCGGTGCGGCGCAGCGACGAGAGATGCGCCGGTACACCGAGCGCGTCGCCGAGATCCCGCGCGAGCGAGCGGATGTACGTGCCCTTCGAGCAACGTACGCGAAAGCGCAGCGTCGGCGGCTGCCAGGCGATCGCCTCGAGCTCGTGGACCGTGACCTCGCGCGCGGGGACGACGACGTCCTCTCCCCGGCGGGCCTTGTCGTACAGGCGCTCGCCCCCGACCTGGATGGCCGAGTACGCCGGCGGCGTCTGCTGCTGCGCGCCGCGGAAGCGCTCGAGCGCCGCGCGCACGCGCTCGTCGTCGAGCGTGGAGGGATCGCCGCGCTCGAGCGCCTCCCCCTGGCGATCGTCCGTCGTCGTGCGCGTGCCGAACGTGACCTCGGCGAGGTAGCTCTTGTCCGCGCCCGTCAGGTATTGGCTGAGGCGCGTGTAGCGGCCCACGACGACGACGAGCAGCCCGGTGGCCATGGGATCGAGCGTGCCCGCGTGCCCGATGGTGCGCGTCCCGAGCGCGCGGCGCAGCATGGCGATGACGTCGTGTGACGTCGGGCCGTCCGGCTTGTCGACGAGGAGCACCCCTTCGGCGCCGCTGTCCCGAGAGGATCGTCTGCTGCCGCGCGCCATGCTCGCTCACGTCACCCGTCGGCGCCGAACGGTCAAGCGACAACTGACGTCAGGGGGACGCCGGCGCAGACGAGCGGCGCCCGCCGCCACGACGACGTCCGCGCCGTCGGGCACGAGCGCGCTCGAGCGCCCGCGGGTCGTCCGCCGTCTGCGCCGCCTCCTGCGAGGCCCCTGACGACGACGACGGCGCCACGCTCAAGAGCCCGTCCGCCGCCTGCACGACCCGCTCGAACGCCTCGTCGGCGCTGGCCTCGAGCGTCAGCGACGCGGAGTTCGCGTGCCCATGGCCACCAAGCCGCTCGGCGATGGGGCCGACCTGCACGTTTCCGCGCGAGCGCACGATCACGCGCGTGCTCGGGCCCTGCTCGCGCAACAGCACCGCGACC
Source organism: uncultured Myxococcales bacterium (assembly GCA_964388085.1). Classification (GTDB taxonomy): domain Bacteria; phylum Myxococcota; class UBA727; order UBA727; family CAYLZW01; genus CAYLZW01. The sequence continues at coordinate 16,066 of CAYLZW010000094.1, forward strand.
TCCACCCCACGGATACCGCGCACGTGGTTCACGATGCCGTGCACGTGCTCCTCGTGCGCGCGCGCGGCCTCCATGTCCTCGTCGCGCACGATGACGATGCCGAGGCGGCCGCAGGGAGAGCGCCACAGCGTCGACAGCGCCCGCGCCAGCAGCCGGACGCGCTCCTCGGCCTGCGACTCGTACAAGCGCTGGGTCACGTCCCAGGGATCCACACCGGCGGCCACAAGGCGGCCCGCGAGCGTGAACGCGCGGGCGGAGGTGTTGCTGTAGCGGAAGCCGCCCGTATCGCTCATCAGCGACGTGTACAGCGCGCGCGCCACCGGCTCCGAGAGGGGATGCCCCATGGCGTCCAGGACCTCGGCCACCTGCTCGCCGACGGCGGCTGCCGTGAGATCCACGTAGTTCAGATCCCCCGGTGGACGCTCGATGCGGTGGTGGTCCATCCACACGAACACGCCGCGGCGCTCGGGCGCCGGGAAATCCCGGCCACAGCGCGCCGGATCGGCGGCGTCCACGACGACGGTGACGTCGAAGCGCGCGCCGGGGTCGAGCCGCGTTTGCACGGTGCCGGCCCCCGGCAGCCACGCGTGCGCGTCGGCGTAGGGCCGCTCGTTGTAGACGGTGACGTCCTTGCCTCGCTCCCGGAGGGCCTGCGCGAGCCCGAGCGAGCTGCCGGCGACATCGCCGTCCGCGCCCACGTGGCCGAGCACGAGCACGCGCTCGGCGCGCTCCAGGACCTCCGCCACCCGCGCGGCGGCGTCCTTCGCATCCGGCGGAACCTCACTGCTCCAGCGCCCCAGCGGCGCGCCTGTCCCGTGCATACACAAACCCCGATGGACAAGGCCCATCCCGAAGCGATCCCCGGAGGATTCAGCGGAGTGTAGCGTGTGGCCCTGTCTCAGTGCATCCGACCCGGCCAAGGCGCGCTAGCGTGGGCTTGGCGCTAGCTATGGGGAGCCGCTCCGCGCTACGCACAGGCCCGGACCCGTCGGGCCGAGGTCCGGCCGTAGGAGTCCCGCATGGGCGGCAGCGAGCGACGCAAGTTCCCACGCCTGAACGCGCCGCTCTTCTTCCGCCCGCGCGGCCTGTCGCTGTTCCAGGAGCGCCCGCCGCGCGACGTCGACCTCGGCGGTGCGCGCATCTATAGCGACGATCCCGTGAAGATCGGCGCCCGCCTCGAGGTCGAGCTCTTCCTGCCGGACGAGCCCACCGTCACGGCCGGCGTCGAGGTGGTCTGGGTCGATGAGCTGCCGGCGGACGCGCCCGCGCGCTACGACGTGGGGCTCAAGTTCCTGGAGCTGAAGCTCGAGGATCGGGCGCGCCTGTCGGCGGTGCTCGAGAACGGGTGAGGACGCGAGGGAGGGGGCGCCTGTGACGCCCCCACTCCCTCCTGAGAGAACGCAAAGAAAAGACCCCCGTCGCCGGGGGCCTCTTCGAGCGCGGATGAGCGAGGGGCCCTTACTTGAGGGTGACCTTCGCGCCCTGCTCCTCGAGCTTCGCCTTCATGGCCTCGGCGTCGCCCTTGGAGATGCCCTCCTTGACCGTCTTGGGGGCGCCGTCGACGAGGTCCTTGGCCTCCTTGAGACCGAGGCCGGTGATCTCGCGGACCACCTTGATGACCTGGATCTTCTTGTCGCCGGCCGCGGTCAGCTCGACGTCGAACTCGGTCTTCTCGGCGGCGGCGGCCGGAGCGGCGCCGGCGGCCATCATGACGGGGGCAGCAGCGGCGGCGGCGGAGACGCCCCACTTGTCCTCGAGGAGCTTCACGAGCTCAGCGGCCTCGAGGATCGTGAGGGTCGAGAGGTCTTCGGAAATCTTCTGCAGGTCAGCCATTGTCTACTCTCCTGAATGGTTCGTCTCGTTGACGAAAGGGGGGACGGTTTTCGGTTCGCTCGGGCGAGCCCTACGCGAAACCAAGAGCAACGAAAGGGGTCTGCGTCCGTGGCGACGAGCGGCGCGAACGCGAAGAGGGAGGCCGCGTCAGGCGGCGTCCTTCTCCTTGGTGACGCGCGCTTGCAGCACGCCCGCCACCTGCTGCGCCGGGGCGTTGATCTGACGCACCAGCTTCGCGGGAACGGCTTGCATGAGCCCGAGCAGCGTCGAGCGCAGCTCGTCGAGGCTCGGCAGCTTCGACAGGGCGTCGACGGCGGCCGGGTCGAGTCGCTGGCCGGCGTTGAAGCCCGCCTTGATGGAGAACTTCTCGAACTCACCCTTGAACTTCGCGACCACCTTGGCCGGGGCCACGGCGTCGGTGTTGCTCCAGGCGATGGCGGTCTCGGCCTTGAAGTCGGCCGAGAGCACGGACAGGTCCGTCCCCTCGATGGCCTTCTTGGCGAGCGTGTTCTTCACCACCTTGTAGCTGACACCAGCGTCGTGAAGCCGACGGCGCAGCTCGGTCACCTGCTCCACCGTGAGGCCCTTCAGGCTCGTGAGGACAATGCCCTCCACGCTCTGCAGGGCGTCACGAAGGAAGCCGACCTCTTGCTCCTTCTCCGCACGGTTCATCGATTCACTCCTTGAACAGGACACACGAAAAAAAGAGGGACCAGACACGAGAAATCCGCCGCGGCGCTCGAGTCTCGAGGCCGGCCGGCGGAGTCGGAGGACGCTTTTACGAGGTGGCGCTCGCCCGGGGCGCTGCGCTCTTGCTCGCTCTGCGGCGCTCCGTCTCGGCCGGCGTGCGGGGCGCTCCCCGCAGGCTTTCGTCCTCCCGCGGGAGGACACCGGCTGTCTTCGACGAAGACAGTTCTCTACGCGCGGGGTCGTGTCATACCCGACCCCGCGCCGCAACGCCTTTTACGGCGAAGACCTTAGGCGACGGCCTTACCGGTCGCCTCGGCGAGGTCGACCTTCACGCCCGGGCCCATCGTCGACGAGAAGGTCACGGCCTTCACGTACACGCCCTTGGCGGCGGCGGGCTTGGCGCGCTGGATGGCGTCCATCAGCGCGCGGAAGTTCCCCTCGAGCTTGTCGGTCTCGAACGAGACGCGGCCGAGCGGCGCGTGCACGATGCCCGTCTTCTCGACGCGGAACTCGATCTTGCCGCCCTTGGCCTCCTCGACGGCCTTCTTCACGTCCATCGTGACCGTGCCGACCTTCGGGTTCGGCATGAGGCCGCGGGGGCCGAGCACGCGGCCGAGGCGACCGACGACGCCCATCAT